>PNNM01000146.1 GCA_013824215.1 Coriobacteriaceae bacterium | reverse complement strand
GTGCGCCGGGCGGTGGAGCGCTTCATCGACGACCTCGACCGGGAACGGCGCATGCGCGCGTGGGAGCAGTACAACCGCTTGGTGGATGAGTCGATAGCACGCAGCCCCGGTGGTGGTGGCCCCAAGATCAAGCGTGAGGACCTGTATGACCGTCCTGGCCGACACTAACGTCCTGGTCTACCGCAACGACGACTCGGAAGCGTCCAAGCAGCGCATCGCTCGCAGGACGCTCGACGCGCTGGAGCATCGAGGACTGCTTGCCGTCACACCGCAGATCATGGGCGAGTACTGCGTGACGCTCCGCCGCAAGTGGCCGCAACGGCTGGACCGCCACACGCTCCCGGCCGAGGTCGAGCGACTCGTCGCCGCCTGCGACGTCCTACCGCTCGACGAGCGGGTCTCGATCGCCGCGGTGCATGCTTCGGCGCGCTACGACCTCCACTACTGGGACGCGCAGCTGTGGGCGACCGCCAAGGTGCACGGCGTGCCC
>PNNM01000145.1 GCA_013824215.1 Coriobacteriaceae bacterium | reverse complement strand
AGGCGATCGCGATGGCCCGCAAGATCGGCGCCAAACTGGACCCGGACTGGGACGGGACTGCGCAGATCCGCAAGGACCGCGACGGCGGCTGGGGCGGCCATGGCGTCGCCTGAGATCGCCGTCGACACCTCCGTCGCGCATAAGTGGTTCTCCTCGGACAACGAGGCGGACGTCGAGGAGGCGTTGCGCCTGCTGAGCGCCCACCGGAACGGCGACGTGCGGCTGCTCGCGCCCGCGTCCCTTCCGTTGGAGCTGATGAACGACTTCCGCTACAGCAACCTGGACACCACGGATGTCCTACTCGTGGGGCGGTGGCTGTTCGCGCTCGGGATCGAGCTGACCGCTCTCGACGAGCCCCTGCTCGAGAGCGCGACGACGATGGCGCGCGGCCTCGGCGTCACAGTGTACGACGCGGTCTTCCTCGCCCTCGCGCTCGATCGCGGATGTCCGCTCGTCACAGCCGACCGACGCGCATGGTCCCGCATGCACGAGGCCGGAGACGTACGTCTCCTCGGCGTCGACCCCCTGCCTCTGTAGCGCCGTCGTCGCCTCGGAGTATCATCCGGCGCAGGGGACATGCGACATCCGGGGGACGCCATGAACCGCTCGCGCGCCATCGCCGCCTTGACCGCCGCGCTCGTGCTCGGCGTGCCCGCCGCGGCGCTCGCGAACGACTCGCTCGTGACCGGCACCGGT
>PNNM01000144.1 GCA_013824215.1 Coriobacteriaceae bacterium | reverse complement strand
CGAGCGACATCTTCGTCCACTGCTTCCTCGACGGGCGCGACGTCTCGCCGACGAGCGGCGCGGACTTCGTCGAGCGGGTCGAGGCGAAGCTGTCCGACCTTGGCGCGGGCCGCATCGCCACAGTGATGGGCCGCTACTGGGCGATGGATCGCGACGGGCGCTGGGAACGCGTGGAGCGGGCGTGGCGCGCGATGGTCCTGCGCGACGCGCCCGGCGTCCCGCTCGGCTCGGCAGCGATACGGGATTCGTACGCCCGTGACGTCACCGACGAGTTCGTCGAGCCGGTGTGTATCGAGGGAGGCGCCACGATCGCCGAGGACGACGCGGTCATCTTCTTCAACTTCCGCCCGGACCGGGCGCGCGAGCTCACCCGGGCGTTCGTGGACCCCGCCTTCGAGGGCTTCGAGCGCTCCGCGGTACCCGCGGTCCGCTTCGTCTGCCTCACCGAGTACGATCCGACGATCCCGGCGTCCGTGGCCTTCCAGAAAGACCTCCCGCGGTGCGTGCTCGCCGACGTGGTCGCTGGCGCCGGTCTGCGGCAGTTCCACATCGCCGAGACCGAGAAGTATGCGCACGTGACGTTCTTCCTCAACGGCGGCGCGGAGCCACCGAAGGAGGACGAGGAGCGCGTCCTCGTGCCCAGCCCGAAGGCGGCCACTTACGACCTCCAGCCCGAGATGTCCGCGCCGGAGGTCACGAGGCGGCTCGTGGACGCCATCGATGAGGGGCGGGCGGAT
>PNNM01000143.1 GCA_013824215.1 Coriobacteriaceae bacterium | reverse complement strand
CAGGTTCGCGGCCGCATCCCTGAACGCGCCCACTCCGGGCACGACCACGGCATCGGCCGCGCGCACCACCTCCGGATCATCGGTCACGCGCACGTCGGCGACGCCCGCGTGCTCGAAGCCCTTCTCGACGCTGCGCAGGTTGCCCATCTTGTAGTCGACTACTGCGATCACGAGCGGACACCTCCGGTGACGGCCGGGCCGCGGGCGGGGGCCCCGTGCTCAGACAGTCCTCGGCGGGGGCCCTCGGCGCTACGGACGCCTGCGGCGTCCTCGCGCCTCCCCCGCCTGCGGAACTGCGCGCGGAACCCCCGCCCGAACGTCCCGTCCGTCACAACGCACCCTTCGTCGACGGCACACCGCCGACGCGCGGGTCGATCGCGACCGCCTCATACAGCGCTCGCGCGAGCGCCTTGAACGCGGCCTCCACTATGTGGTGCGCGCTGTCGCCGGCCATCTTGTGCACGTGCACGGTCATGCCCGCGTTCGCGGCGAACGCCTGCATGAACTCGCGCGCGAGCGAGGTGTCGAACGAGCCGATCAACTCGATCGGCAACTCGACCTCGTAGGTGAGCTGACCGCGGCCGGAGATGTCGACGGCGCACGCCACGAGCGCCTCGTCCATCGGGACGAGCGCGTCGCCGAACCGGCGGATGCCTTGTCTGTCGCCGAGCGCCTGCGCGACCGCCTGCCCGAGGCAGATGCCGACGTCCTCGACGGTGTGGTGCGCGTCGACCTCCAGGTCCCCGCGCGCCTTCACGGCCAAGTCCAGCAGCGCATGCCGGCCGAGCGCGTCCAGCATGTGGTCGAAGAAGGGCACCCCGGTGGTCACGGACGCGGCCCCCGAGCCGTCGAGGTCCACCGACACGGTGATGTCGGTCTCG
>PNNM01000142.1 GCA_013824215.1 Coriobacteriaceae bacterium | reverse complement strand
CGTCATGACCTTCAGGCCGGCGGCCTTCACCTTGTCCCAGCTCCCCGAGCCGCTGCGCAGCCCGACGCGCACGTCGCAGCCCGAGTCGTGCAGGTTCAGCGCGTGCGCGTGCCCCTGCGAGCCGTAGCCGATCACCGCGATCTTCCTGTCCTTGATCAGCGACAGGTCGCAGTCCTTCTCGTAGTAGACGTTCGCCATCTCCCGTGCCCTCCTCGTGTCAGTAGCGTCGGTCACGCCCCGAAGCCTCGCGCCTCTATGCCTCGCGCGAGCCTCTAGCCAGCGCGATCCTTCCGGTGCGCGCCAGCTCCTTGATCCCGTACGCCCGCAGCAGATCCTCCATCGCCGCGAGCTTCTCGCCTGTCCCGGTCGCCTCGATCGTCAGCGAGTTCTTGCCGACATCCACGATCTTGGCGCGGAACACGTTCGCGATCTCGATGATCTCGTGCCGGCGCTCAGCCGGCGCGTTGACCTTGTAGAGCACCAGCTCCCTGTCGACCATGTCGGCCGGGTCGAGGTCCTGGATCTTGATCACGTTGATCAGCTTGTACAGCTGCTTGGTCACCTGTTCGAGCGGCGTGTCCGCGGCCTGGACCACGATCGTCATCCGCGACAGCGTGGGGTCCTCCGTCACGCCGACAGCCAGCGAGTCGATGTTGAAGCCGCGCCGCGCGAACAGCCCGGCCACCCGGGTCAGCACGCCCGGCTTGTTCTCCACGAGTACCGAGATGGTGTGCTGCATCTACTCCCACACCTCCTCGAGCAGTTCGTCGTCGAGCATCTCCGAGACCGGCCCGCCGGGCACTCCGCCCAGCATCTCGTCGATCGAGCCGCCCGGTGCGACCATGGGGTAGACGCACTCCTCGCGCGCCACGCGGCAGTCGACGATGGCCGGACCGGTGTGGTCGAACGCCCGCTTCAGCGCCTCGTCGACCTCCCCGGCTTGCGTCACGCGCAGCCCGAGCCAGCCGTAGGCGTCCGCCAGCTTCACGAAGTCCGGGCAGTCCTGCGAGAGCACGGAGGCCGAGTACCGCTTGTCGTAGAACAGCTCCTGCCACTGGCGCACCATGCC
>PNNM01000141.1 GCA_013824215.1 Coriobacteriaceae bacterium | reverse complement strand
CGCGTCGCTGGTCTCGGCCGAGGAGGCGCTGCTCGGCCGCCCCGCCACCGACGAGCTGCACGGGATGGGACTGGTGGACGACTGAGGGAGCGCGGCGATCGCGCGTACGTCTTCTGAGGCGCAGTCGAGGGGTAGCGACGGATGTTATCCTTGCCTGCAAGGCTAAAAGAGGCTATATTGATGCGCGCCCAACAGGACGATCATCGGACCGACTCGAAGGGGGACCGATGGACACGGCGCTCGCGCACCTCCTGGAGGAACAGCGCACCGCACCCCTGCCCCCGCTGACCATGCGTGATGTCCGCATCCCGGACATCGAGGGCATGGCCACCGCCTTCGTGGGCATGCGCCGCGTGGGCAAGAGCTACCTCATGGGCCAGGAGATGGGGCGGCTTCTCGCCGAGGGGGTGCCTCGCTCGTCCATGCTCGCGCTGAACCTGGAGGACGACCGGCTCGGCCGGCCCGACCTGACGACTTTGAGCGATGCGCTGGAGTACCTGTTCCGGACCGGTCCCGCGCGACACACGGAGACCGCGCACCTGTTCCTCGACGAGGTGCAGGCGATCCCCGGCTGGGAGCAGTTCGTGCTGCGCGTGCTCAACACGGAGAACGTCCGCGTGCGCGTGACCGGTTCGTCCGCGAAGCTGCTCAGCACCGAGATCGCCACGGGGCTGCGCGGCAGGAGCACCGCCATCGAGGTGCTGCCGTTCAGCTTCCGGGAGTACCTGCGACACCGGGGCCTCGAGGGCCTGGGAGATGGGCCCGTCGGCGCGGCGGCTCGCTCGGAGCTCGAAGCCGCGTTCCTCGAATACCTGCGGGGTGGCGGTTTCCCGGGCGTCCAATCCATGGAGCCGGTCGACCGCAGACGCACGCTCCAGGACTACGTCGACCTCGTGATCTTCCGCGACGTCGTGGACCGATGGGACGTCGGCAACCTCGTCGCGCTCAAATGGCTGGTTTCGCATCTCCTGAGTTCGTTCTCGCGTGAGTTCACCGTCAACCGCATCTACCACGATCTGAAGTCCCAAGGCGTCGCAATCGGAAGGGACACGCTGCACGCCTACCTGGGTCATCTGGTCGATGCGCGGCTCCTGTGCACGATCAACGTGCGACGGGCGTCGTATCGGGCCAGACAGGTGAACCCCCGCAAGGTCTACGCCGTGGATCCGGGGCTCGCCGCGGCTGTTGCCCATCCGTCGGCCGACGACACGGGGCATCTCCTGGAGAACGCGGTGTACCTGGAGTTGCGTCGTCGCTTCAGTCGTCTGCACGAGGAATCCGTCAGCTACTTCTCGGACGAGTCCGGGAAAGCCGACTTCGTCGTGGACGCCGAAGGTGGTGAGCCGCGCGTGATGCAGGTCTGTGCGTCGATGGGGGACGAGCGCACCCGTTCGCGGGAGCTGGCGGGTGCCGACGCGGCGATGACCAGCATGCACGTGCGGACCGCCGAGATCGTGACGCTTCACGAGAGCGGTCGGATCGAGACGTCCGCCGGCGTGATCGACATCGTGCCCGCGTGGCGGTGGATGCTGGAGAGCGGTGACACCGAGGCGTAGCGTCAGGTTGGGATTCCGGGGCTGTATGCTGTCTTGGAAGGCCACCGTGGATCATGGGTGCCTGGGGGCCTGTGGCATACGACGACCGAGGGAGCGCAGCGCGTGGCCGACCGCATCCTGATGACCCCGTCGATCCTGTCCGCCGACTTCACGCGTCTGGGCGAGGCGGTGGCCACGGTCGAGGCCGCGGGG
>PNNM01000140.1 GCA_013824215.1 Coriobacteriaceae bacterium | reverse complement strand
TTCGATCGTCCACGCCTGCACGACCGCGTCCACCGGATAGCGCCGTCCGCGCCAGGCGAAGGCGGCCGGGCACCCCCGCTCGGCGTCCCAGGAGACCGCGGCGGTCTCAACGACGACACGGGCACCCGCGCCGGCGTCGCGGGCGGGCAGGTCCGAGCCGCGCACGATCCACGGGCTCCGCAGCAGCTCCAAGACGACCGGCAACCGCCCCCGAGGGGCGTCGAAGAGCTGCATCGGCTGGCCTTCGGGGTGGGTGTCGTAGCGCTTGATCGCGGAGTTGCGACCCATGGACGACGCGCCTTTCGGGGACGACGAGTGGAGGTCCCCCGAGTATATCGAACGTATGTTCGATGTCCAGAGGAACCGGCGCGTCAGCTCGAGGAAGCGGCCTCGTTCGCGATCTCGGCCGCGTGCGCCGCATGCCACAGCGCCGGGCGCACGTCGCCCTTGTCGATCGCAAGGACGAAGGCGTCGACCATCTCCGGAGCGAATTGCACGCCGCGCCCCTTGACGAGCTCCTCGCGCGCGTGCGCGATGCGCAGCGCGGGGCGGTACGGGCGGTCCGTCGTCATGGCGTCGAACGCGTCGGCCACCGAGATCAGCCGGCACATCCGCGGGATCTGCTCGTCGGTCATCCCCGCCGGGTAACCGTTCCCGTCCCACCGCTCGTGATGGTGGCGGACCAGCGGGACGAGGTCGCGCAGGAACGGGATGGACTCGATGATGCGGGCGCCCATCTCCGAGTGCTCTTGGATCTGGAGCGTCTCCTGGGGATTGAGGCGCGCCGGCTTGAGCAGGATCTTCTCGGACACGCCGATCTTGCCCACGTCGTGGAGCAGGCAGGCACGCTCCAGGTCGAGCAGCTCCTCGGCGGAAAGACCGAGCTCGCGGCCGACGGTCACCGCGTAGTCCGTGACCGCGAGGGCGTGACGGGCCGTGTAGCTGTCCTTGGCGTCCACAGCGCTGATGAGCGCCTGCAGGGTGCCCATCGAGTACTCCTCGAGGTCGCGCATCGACTCCTGCAGGCGGGCGTTGACCGCCGCGGCCTCGTCCTCGGTGCGGATCAGATGGAGCTCCGTGCGACGCAGCAGGCCGATCTGCGCGAAATAGAGCAGCAGCACTCCGGCGGCGATGACGCCCCAGATGATCAACGACGTGTCCCGCAGGTCGGCCGCCACGGGCTCGTAGGACTGGTAGACCTCGAAGACGCCCGCGGGGTCGTTCGATCCCGCGAGCCGCAGCGGCGCGTAGACCTCGATGAGGCGGCCGAACATCCCGTACTGCTCGGCGCTCTCCTTCTCGTCCGCCCCCTCGATGATCTCGGAGCTGATCACGCCGGCGAGCGCTCGGGAGATCTCCGGCTCGCCGGAGACCTGGCCGACGCCGCGGCCATCGCTCGAGTAGACGAGCATGCCATCGCGGTTGAAGATCTTGACGGCGAGGATCCCGGAGGACACCAGTTCGGTCTTGACCCGGGAGTCGAGTCGCGCCAGGTCCTCCCCGGCCAGCGGCGAACCCAGGTCGGCGCTCACGAGCACCGGGGCCACCACAGAACTCCAGACGGAGACGTGCATGTCGCTGTACTGCCTGAGCAGGCTGTCGCGGACGCGCCAGTCGACGACGAGGCCGAGCGCGAGGGCGAGGCACGCCGTGACGATGAGGCTCCGCCACGCGAATCCACCCACCAGCCCGACCTTGCGCATACCTCGCGACCTCTCTGTCGTCTAGGCCATACCGAGTGCGGGCAGCACTCTGGCGAAGAGGCCGCCTGCAAGGAGTGCCAGCGCGATCGTCATGCACACGACCCCCGTCGCCGCGCGCCATCCGATGGA
>PNNM01000139.1 GCA_013824215.1 Coriobacteriaceae bacterium | reverse complement strand
CGCTCGCGGGCCGGGTCGCGCGGTATGCGCGGTCCGGCCCGCGTTCTATGATGGGGGCGAGATGTTCGTGATCCTGGTGACAGGCGGCCTCGGTGCCGGCAAGAGCACGGCCGCGAAGTACTTCGGCTCCCGCGGCGCGGTTGTGCTCGACCTCGACGAGATCGGCCATCGCCTGCTGCGCCCCGGGTCGCCGGCCCATCCTGCGCTCATCGCCGAGTTCGGCGAAGGGGTCCTCGCATCGGACGGGACCATCGACCGCCCGGCGCTGGCCAAGGCGGCGTTCGCCTCTCCCGAGCGGGCCGCGAGGCTCAACTCGATCATGCACCCGGCCGTCTTCCGGGACATCGGGCCGGGCCTGACGCAGATGGGCCTGCTCCCCGCGCCGCCGCAGGTCGTGGTGCTCGAAGTGCCGCTGCTGGTGGAAGCGCCCGAATTCACGGAGTTCGCCGACGAGGTCGTGGCGGTGATCGCGCCGGTGGAGCAGCGCATCGCGCGTGCCGTCGCCGCCGGGATGTCCGAGGCCGACGCCTTGGCGCGGATCGAGTGCCAGGCCACGGACGAGGAGCGCATCCGCATCGCGGATCACGTGGTGGTCAACGCGGGGACGCTGGAGGAGTTCGAGGTCGCGCTGGAGCGCTTCTGGAGCTCGGAGGTCGCGACCCGGTGACCCGCTCCTCCTGGAAGGCGCTCTACCGCCTGCTTGTGGCAGGGGTGGTGCTCGTGCTCGCTGTCTCGGCGTTCGTGTTCCTCAAAGGGCCCGCGTTCCTCCAGCGCCGGTACTACCCCTTGCGCTACGAGCACGAGATCGCCGCGGCCTCCGAACGGCACAGGGTCAGCCCGTACCTTGTCGCCGCGGTGATCGAGTCCGAGTCCGGTTTCGACGCCTCCGTCGTCTCCGAGGCGGGCGCGGTCGGTCTCATGCAGGTGCTCCCGAGCACCGCCGAGGAGCTGGAGCGCCGTGGGCTGGCGGCCCCGTCGAAGGGCGCCACCCTGTCCGATCCGGCGGTCAACATCGAGTACGGCACCGCCTACCTGCGCTATCTGGTGGAGCGGTACCACGAGATCGAGACGGCGGTCGCCGCCTACAACGCCGGGCCGGGGCGCGTCGACGTCTGGGCGGAGCAAGGCGGGGACATCCGGGAGGCCATCGACTATCCCGAGACGCGCCACTACGTCGTGAAGGTGGTCCGGGCTCGGGAACGATACGAGGAGCTGTACCCGGACGCGTTCCCCGAGTGGAGGAGCGAGTGAGCGAGACGAAGCGCGGTGGTCGGCCCGTGACTCGCGCGACGGGCGCGGGCAACCCCTTCCGCGTGCGCGCCCCGTTTGAGCCCTCGGGAGACCAGCCGCAGGCCATCGCCAGCCTGACGGAGGGTGTGCAGGCGGGCGAGCGCTACCAGACGCTCCTCGGCGTCACGGGGTCGGGCAAGACGTTCACGATGGCCAAGACCATCGAGGCGGTGGACAGGCCGACGTTGGTCATGGCGCCGAACAAGACGCTCGCGGCGCAGCTCGCCGCCGAACTGCGGGAGTTCCTGCCCGACAACGCGGTCGTGTACTTCGTCTCCTACTACGACTACTACCAGCCCGAGGCGTACGTCCCGGCGACCGACACCTACATCGAGAAGGACTCGTCGATCAACGCGGAGGTCGAGAAGCTCCGTCACGCCGCCACTGCCGCACTGCTCTCCAGGCGCGATGTCGTGGTCGTCGCGAGCGTCAGCTGCATCTACGGCATCGGCTCCCCGGAGGACTACGCCGGGACCGCGCTCTTCCTTGAGAAGGGTGCCGAGACCGACCGTGACGGTATCGTGCGCACGCTCGTCGACATCCAGTACGACCGCAACGACTTCGACATGGTGCGCGGCACCTTCCGCGTCCGCGGGGACGTGCTCGACATCTTCCCGCCATATGCGGACCGGCCGCTGCGCGTCTCCTTCTTCGGCGACGAGGTGGAGTCGATCGACGAGATCGATCCGCTGACAGGAGAGGTCACCGCCGAGTACGACACCGTTCCGGTATGGCCCGCCACCCACTACGTGACCGTGCATGACAGGCTGCAGGTCGCGCTCGAGACGATCCGCGAGGAGCTCGGCCAGCGGCTGAACGAACTGAAGGCCGAAGGCAAGCTGTTGGAGGCGCAGCGGCTGGAGATGCGCACCAACTACGACCTCGAGATGCTCGAGGAGATCGGCTTCTGCTCCGGGATAGAGAACTATTCGCGTCACCTCGACGGCCGCGCCCCGGGCGAGCCGCCGAACTGCCTCATCGACTACTTCCCGGACGACTTCCTGTGTGTCATCGACGAGTCGCACGTGACCGTCCCGCAGGTCCGCGGCATGTACTACGGCGACCGCTCGCGCAAACAGATGCTGGTCGAGCACGGGTTCCGCCTGCCGAGTGCGCTGGACAACCGGCCGCTGCGCTTCGAGGAGTTCGAGGAGCGCGTCGCGCAGTTCGTCTACGTCTCGGCCACGCCAGGCGACTACGAGCTTGGAGTCTCGGAGCGCATCGTGGAGCAGATCATCCGGCCCACCGGCCTCGTGGACCCGCAGATCGTCGTGCGGCCGACCAAGGGCCAGATCGACGATCTGATGCACGACATCCGGG
>PNNM01000138.1 GCA_013824215.1 Coriobacteriaceae bacterium | reverse complement strand
GCGCCAGCTCGGCCCAGCCGTCACCGCGTCGTCCGGTCACGCGCACCACGTTCGTGCGTCCGGCCGCGGCCTCGAGGGCGCGCGTGTCGTCGAGCGCGTTGCCGACGAGCACCATGAGGGCCACCGCCTCGGCCATGGCCACGTCGGTCGCCGAGTCGCCGATGGCGATCGCGTCCCGGGCCGCCAGTCCGCGGTGCTCCAGGTCGCGCACGACGGCGCCCTCCTTGGTCGCACCGGCGGGGACGAGATGGTAGGCGTGCACCTCGGCGACGTCCACCAGCGTGTGCCTCGGCGGATGGATGATGCCGTTGTCGATGAGGTCGACCGGGAGCTCCAGCGCGGCGAGCGCGGCGCGCCCGGCCTCCACGTCTACGTTGCCGCGGAGCACGTGCGTCGCCTCGCGGTCGACGTGCCACGGGTCGTGCTGCTCGATGCGGCCGGGGAACAGGTCGGACAGAACCCGCAGCGCACCGGCGCGCTCGATCATCAGGTACGGAGTATCGCCGGGCTCCACCGCGCCTTCCGGCCAGTCCCCGGTGAAGTAGACGGGCCGCTCGCCCCGTTCATGCACGATGACGCAGCCCAGCTCGCCGATGAACCCGCTCCACCCGCACACGCGCGAGACCTCGGCGAGCTGGCGGCGGTTGCGCCCGGAGGTGATGCGCACGTCCAGTCCCGCGCGGTTGACGGCCACCACGGCCTCGGCCGCGGTGGAGGCGGGCGCCCCGTCGCCGTCGACGAGGAGAGAGCCGCCCGGCCCGAGCAGGGTGCCGTCCAGGTCGGTGTAGAGCGCCCGCGCCCGCGCGAGGGCGGCATGCGCCTCGGCGGATCCGGAGAGGAGCGGTACGGCGGTCATGCGCGGCCCTTCTGCGGCGGGTCCTCGGCGTCATTGTAGCGGGACGTGCGCTCGGGGGCGGTCGCGGGAGCGGTCGCGGGCGTGGCGATAGGCGGCCGGGAGTGGTATGTAGAGGAGGTTCCGCACGCCGCCTGATGGAGGAAGCGCGCATGCCCGAGGCACCGTACCCGCAATACCACTGTCCGGTCTGCGGGAAGGAACTCCCGCTCGAGGACGCCCGTATCACAGTGACCTGCTCCGACCACGCCCCGGAGACCGATGTCGCCTTCGAGGTCCGCGAGGCGGTACCCGCCGACAAGCGGGACATCGAAGCCATCTGCGACAGGGCATGGGGCGAGACGGAGTTCGACTCGTTCGGCGTCACGTTCGACGTGATGTCGGGCATCAACCTGGTCGCCGAGGTCGACGGCTCGTTCGCGGGACTGCTCTCGCTCGCGGTGCACGGAGGCGAGCTCGCGATCGTGCTCCTCACGGTGTACCCGGAGTCCCAAGGCTCCGGCGTGGGCTCCGCTCTGCTGGAGCGGGCGGTCGGCGTGGCCACCGACAAACACCTGCCGTTCATCAAGGTGGCGACCACGAACGACAACATACCGGCGCTCTACTTCTACCAGCGCCAAGGCTTCGTCATCTCCGAGGTCGCACGCGGGCTCGCGGCCGACAAACACGGCTCGGCCGAGCCCGGCTTCTCCGACATCCCCGTGCGCGACGAGATCCGGCTCCGCCGGCCCGTCGCATAGGACACCGGCCCTCCGAAAGGACGAGACGCATGCGATTTCGCACCCCGCTCGCCGCAGCCCTGGCCGCCCTCCTGGCCGTTGCGGCCGCGACCGGCTGCACGGGCACGCAGGCACCGCCCGTGGACAAGCCGGCCGAGGTCGTGCGGCCGGTGAGGATCGGCACGTTGCCCACCGAGGACGCCCTGCCCCTGTGGGTCGCGGAACAGCAGGGCGTGTTCGCCAAGGTCGGCCTCGACGACGTCGAGATCGTCACGTTCCAGGCCGCGCAGGAGCGGGACACGGCGTTCACCTCCGGCGCGATCGACGCCTTCATGGGTGATCTGATCGCTGCCGCCAACCTCGAGCACGCGGGGACCTCGGTCACCGTGGCCACGGTCATGCTCGGCTCGACCCCCGCGGAGGGCCGCTTCGGGATCGTCTCGGCTCCCAAGAGCGGGATCACCACGCTCTCCGCCCTCGCCGGGGTGCCGATAGGGACGTCCTCGGACACCATCCAGGAGTACGTCCTCGACGGGCTGATGCGCCAATCCGGCATACCGGCCGACAAGGTGAAGAAGGAGGAGGTCAAGAAGGTGCCGGTACGCTTCGACCTCCTGATGGCGGGCAAGCTGAAGGCGGCCGCGCTGCCGGAACCGCTGCTCAGCCTGGCCATCAAGCAAGGCGCCACCCTCGTCGCCGACGACACGAAAGGAGAGAACCTCTCGCAGACGGTGCTGGTCTTCTCCGACGCGTTCCTGCGCTCCGAAGGCGGCATCGAGACCGAGGCCAAGGTGCTCGACGCTTGGGACATGGGCGTGGACGCGGTGGACGCGGACCCGGACTCGTGGCGGGGGCTCCTCGTCGAGAAGGCGCGGCTCCCCGAGCCTATCAAGGATACCTACGAGGTCGAGACGTATCCGAAGTCCGATGCCCCGACCGCCGAGCAGGTCGACGCCGTGCTGGCGTGGATGAAGGGCAAGGGCCTGCTCGGCAAGCGCCCGGTGACGTACGAGTCCCTCGTGATCGTGACGCCCTAGAG
>PNNM01000137.1 GCA_013824215.1 Coriobacteriaceae bacterium | reverse complement strand
GTGCGCACTCCAGCATACCCGCTCCTGCATCGACCGGGCATGCGCGCCGCTCGAGCGCGGACGCGCCCGCTCCACGGGCGGCATGGCCACGCCCGGGTCCGTGCGGCGTATACTCGGGAGACGCATCACGTCGCACAGTGGGGGACACGATGACCGATCAGCAGCTCTCTATCGAGCCAGAGGAACGCCGCGAGCCCACGCTCGTGGTCATCACCGGCATGTCCGGCGCGGGCCGCACGCAGGCGATCCACACGTTCGAGGACGTGGGTTTCTTCTGCATCGACAACGTGCCGCCGGCGCTCATCCGCCGTGTCGTCGAACTGACGACCCTGCCGGGCAGCCGCGTCCGCCGCATCGCCATCGTCAGCGACGTGCGTGCGGCCTCGTTCTTCGCCGAGCTGGCCGACGAGCTGCGCGCGCTGCGCGAGGAGGGCGTGCCGTTCCACCTGCTCTTCCTCGAGGCGGACGACGAGACACTCGTCAACCGCTTCAAGGAGACGCGGCGCCGGCATCCCCTGTGCGAGGAGTCGGCGAGCACGGCCGAGGCGATCGCTGCCGAGCGCGAGGCGCTGGCCGACGTCCGCACCCTCGCCGATCTCGTCATCGACACCTCGCAGCTCACACCGCAGCAGCTGCGCGCGCACATCCGGCAGACGTTCTTCGGCGAGGCGCTGAACCAGACGCTGGCGGTGGGCGTCATGTCGTTCGGGTTCAAGCACGGCGCGCCCATCGACGCCGACATCGTCATGGACGTGCGCTTCCTGCCCAACCCCTACTACGACCCCGAGATGCGCGACCTTTCCGGCACCGAGGCGCTCGTGCGCGACTTCGTGATGGGCCGAGAGGAGACGACCGAGTTCCTCGCCAGGTGGTTCGAGCTTCTCTCGACCGTCATGCCCCACTACATCGCCGAGGGCAAGACGTACTTGCAGATCGCGCTGGGCTGCACAGGTGGCCGGCACCGCAGCGTCGTCCTCGCCGAGGAGACGGCGACGTTCCTGCGCGCGCGCGGCTATCCGGTCACCGTCAACCACCGGGACATCGGCAGGGGAGCGTGACCTTGGGGAGCCGGGGGGCCGGACGCCGGGCGGTCGCGGTCGGCGGGGGCACCGGTCTGCCGAGGGTGCTGTCCGCCCTGCTCGCTCTCGGCTTCGACGTCGCCGCGGTCGTCACGATGGCCGACGACGGGGGCTCGTCCGGCCTGCTCCGCCGGGAGCTCGGCATCCTGCCGCCCGGTGACGTGCGCAACTGCCTCGTGGCGCTCGCCGCCGAGCCGGGCGGGACGCTCGCGCGCGTCTTCGGTTACCGGTTCGCGCAGGGTGAGGGGCTCGCGGGCCATGCGCTCGGCAACCTCGTGATCGCGGCGCTCGCCGACGTGTGCGGCGGCTTCCCGGAGGCGGTCGCCGAGACCGAGCGCCTGCTGGGGTGCCGCGGCCAGGTGCTGCCTTCCACGCTCGACGACGTGCTGCTGCATGCGCTCGACTCGGACGGGCGCGAGGTTCGCGGGCAGGCAGCCGTCGCGCGCAGCGCCTCGCCGGTGGCGCGCGTGTACCTGGAGCCCGCCTCGCCCGGCGCCTACCCCCCTGTCCTCGATGTGTTGCGGCAGGCCGATCTCGTCGTGGTCGGTCCCGGCTCGCTGTACACGAGCATCATCCCGAACTTCCTGGTGGGCGGTGTGGCCGACGCCCTGCGCGCGTGTTCCGGCACGCGCGTCTACGTCTGCAACGTGGCCAACCAGCGCGGCGAGACGTCCGGCATGGACGCGGCCGGGCACGTGAAGGCGCTGATGGCCCACGGGCTCGCGGGCGCGCTCGACGCGGTCGTCGTGCACGACTGTCCGGGTCACGCCGTACCCGAGGGCGTGGAGCCGGTGTGCGCGGGCGCGGAGTCGCTCGCGCGCATCCGCGCTCTCGGCTGCGAGGTGGTGGGCGCCGATCTGGCGGACGCCGACGGCCTGCACCACTCGGTCGACGCGCTCATGCGCGTGCTGGCGGAGGTGGACCGTGTCGTTCACCGCTGAGGTCAAAGACGAGCTCTCGCGCGTCGAGGGCCGCCGCGCGTGCTGCCCCAAGGCCGAGCTCGCCGCGCTCGTGCGTGTGGAAGGCACCCTGCACGTGACCGGCAACGAGCGCTACCGGCTGGAGATCGCCACGGAGACCGCACCCGTGGCGCGCAAGGTCATCAAGCTCCTGCACGGTCTCTACAACCTCAAGACCGAGTTGACCGTGCGCCGCTCCATCCTGCACAAGACGAACAACTACCTGATCACGGTGCCGTGGCAGCCCAGGCTCGCGTCGGCGCTCGACGAGCTCGGATTCCTCGACGAGACGCACGGGCTGTCCTACGGCGTGCCGAAGAAGCTCGTGAGGAAGAACTGCTGCGCGGTCTCCTACCTGCGCGGGGCGTTCCTCGGCGGGGGGTTCGTGGCCGACCCGCACGGCGACTTCCACTTCGAGCTGACCGCCGAGTCGCGTGAGGCCGCCGACGACCTCGTGGGGTTGATGACGCGCTTCGGGATGGAGGCGCGCGTGACGCGCAGGCGCGGCCTGCACGCCGTCTATCTGAAGGGCGCCGAGCCGATCGTGACGTTCCTGGCGCTCGTGGGTGCCCACCGCGCGCTGCTGCGCACAGAGGACGTCCGCATCGTCAAGAGCATGCGCAACGACGTCAACCGGCTGGTCAACGCCGAGACCGCGAACCTGCAGAAGACCGCCGAGGCCGCCATCGAGCAGGTGGCGGCGATC
>PNNM01000136.1 GCA_013824215.1 Coriobacteriaceae bacterium | reverse complement strand
TTCTCGAAGTCTATGAACACTGCTAACGAATGGGCTTCTTCAGCCACCAGTAATCACCTGACCTGCGGTTATCGGATAGGCACGTCGGGCACCCCAGCACCCCCGCGTTGAATGATGACACACGGGACCATCATCGTCCTCATGGAAGTATGGAGTCCGCCGGCCTGCCCGTGATGGTGCCCGAGGCGCCCCTACCGGCGAGGGAGCGCGTCCAGATAGGCGTCGGACAGCAGCTGGAGCTTCGAGATGCGCTCCATCTTCGACTTGGCGCCGACCGGCGGCTTCCCCGAGAGCGGGGCGCGGCTCCTCGAATCGAACACCCGCGTCTCCCCGCCGCCGCTCGGCATCACGATCCGCTCATCGTCGATGTACGTGCCGACGGGTTCGTAGTAGCGGATCCCGAGCAGTGCGGGCGCGTCGGCGAGCAGGTCGCGTCCGAAGTGCACCGTCCCTTCAGGCGGAAGGCCGAGCATCGCGGACAGCGTGGGTGCCACATCGATCTGACCGCACACGCGCTCGGACACGCCCGTGTCCCCGGTCCCCGGTGCTGCGATGACCAGCGGGACGTTCAGACGGTCGGCGTCGTTGTACGGCCTGCCGAGCATCTCCTCGACCAGCGAGAGTTCCTTCTGGGTCATCTGTGCGTTCTGGAGCCCGAAGTGGTCGCCCACGATGACGATGATGCTGTCCTCGTAGAGCCCCTCGCGCTTGAGGCCGCCGATGAACTCCCCGATGGCGGCGTCGGTGTAGTTCATGGAGACCAGGTAATCCCCGACGAGAGTGCCGCGCATCTCGGCGGGCAGCTCGAGCCGCCGCTTGTCGGCCGGCAGTTCGAACGGGTGGTGCCCCGTCAGCGTGACGAAGGTCGCGTAGTAGCGGACGCCTCGGCGGTGCTTCTCGGCCAACACCGGCAGGGCCTTGTCGAACAGCACCTCGTCCGAGGCGCCGATGCCGGCGATGTCCTCACCGCCGAAGAACTCCTGCTCGTAGACTTCCTTGAACCCGAGTGCGGGATAGAGCTCGTCCCGGTTCCAGTACGTCACGGTGTTCGGGTGGAAGGTGGCGGTCACGTAGCCGGCGGCGGCGAGTCTCTTCGGCAGCGACGGGATGCTCTTCCCGCCGTACTCGATCGAGACCGGCTTTGACTCCAGCGGGTACAGCGAAGTGTTGAGCATGAACTCGCAGTCCGCGGTGTTCCCGGCGGAGACCTGGGCGTAGGTGTTCGGGAAGTAGAGTCCCTCCGCGGCCAGGGCGTCGATGTTGGGCGTGACCTTGTGCCCGCCCACTTCGCGGTCCACGGCGATCCCTTGCAGGGACTCGACGAGGATCACGATGACGTCGCGGCCACGCGCCTCTCCAGCCGGCCGGGAGCGCACGGGTTCGCCCGGATAGCCGGCGAGGTGGTCGACGCTCTCCTGGATCGCCGCCGTGTCCTCCGCGTCGACCGGGATCCGCCTCTGGAAGGCTCGCTGGAGCGCGTCGATGATCTCGGCGTTGACGATGCCGCGCTCTCGCGCCACGCGGGAGAAGTCCGGGGACGGGCGAACCAGGCCGACCGCGATGTTGACCACGATGCCCAGCACCGCGACGCGGAGCAGCACACGCCTCACGCCGGGACCGAGCAGCGGCTCGACGAAGTCCGGCCGCAGCCTCGAGGCGACCCACCATGCCGGCAGAGACGCGAAGAGCAGCGCGTAGTGCGGACGGAGCAGGGCGACGACACTCCCTCCGACGCCTCGCAACTCGCTCACCCAGCCGAGTACCTGCAGGGAAGGGACCCGGTCGAACTGGGCGTGATACGCCATCGCCGCCACGAGCAGCACCGATAGCACGCCGTCGACCCAGACGAGGCCCTTCCACGTGGGCGAACGCCGTGCGTCGAGGACTCCGACGAGGAACGCGACGAAGACCGCTTCCCCGATGGCGAAACCGGCGAGGTCCCACGCCCCGAAGAGCACGTAGCGAGCGACGAGCAGCTTCACGCCGAGCGCGAGCGCCATGTAGACGAACGATCTTGAGAGGACCTTGCTCATCGGACGCCTTCGGTTGTGTCGTTCCCTACGTCGCGCGCTGCCGGTTCCCCGGCTCGGGCTCGGCCGTGCAGACGCGGTTGCGCCCTTCTGCCTTCGCTCGGTAAAGCGCTCGATCGGCCGTCGCGATGAGCCCCTCGGAGGAGTCCGTGCCCGACGGGGAGCCGGCGACGCCGATCGAGATGGTGATCCGGGCGTCGGCGCTCACGGACTGGGCGAGGTGCCCCACCTCGACCGCGGCCCTCAGGCGTTCCGCGAACGCCATCGCCTCATCGCGTCCCGTCTCGACCAGCATGACCGAGAACTCCTCGCCGCCGTAGCGCGCCGCCATGTCGATACGGCGCACGTTGTCCCGCAGCAGCGCGCCCAAACCCTCGAGCAGCGCGTCCCCCGCGAGGTGCCCGTGGCGGTCGTTGAAGAGCTTGAAGTGGTCGACGTCGATCATGATCAGGCTCAGGGGGTGTCCGAAACGCCTCGCGCGCTCGTACTCGGCGGCCAGGCGTTCGTGGAAGTAGCGGTGGTTGTACAACCCCGTGAGACCGTCCGTGATAGCCATGACCTTGGCCTGCTCGTTCAGCCTGATCTGGTCGACGGCCAGACCGGCCTGGGACGCCAGGGCGTAGAGCAGTCGCTTGGAGTCATCCGTGACGCGACCGGCCTCGAGCGACGCGATGCCGACGAACCCGAGGACCCGCCCCTCGTGCGTGATCGGGATGGCGCAATGCGTCCTCGCCCCCGGCAGGATCGCGAGATGCGCGCG
>PNNM01000135.1 GCA_013824215.1 Coriobacteriaceae bacterium | reverse complement strand
CTCCGATCGCCACGACAGCCAGCGTGACCAGCAGTTGAATGGCCAGTTCCTTGCGAAGGAGGCCGAGCAGGAGTGTGAGCCCCGCCACACTCGGGAGGCCGAGCCAGCCCACGACGACCGGGTCCATCACCCGCGTCAGCGCCCACAGGCGCCCGCTCTCGTAGAGGTAGCCCAGCACCACGCTGCCGGTCACCACGATAGGGGTGGCCACGAGCAGGAACTCTCGGAACTGCGTCCACGCCTTCCTGAGGACCGCGCCGACCTGGGGCCGCCGGAACGGGAACATCTCCATGACCAGCCCCCGGGACGCTCCGGGCACCAGCCGCTGGAGCGCCAGGCCGACGCATGCGGTGAGCACGGCGGAGACGGCGAAGACGCCGAGCGCCGGCGCGACGCCGACGTAGTGCCCGACGGCACCGAGGATCACCGCCGTGCGCGCGCTGCACGGCACCATCGATGCGAGCGTGCATGCGATGACCCGCTCCCGCCTGCTGGGCAGGGAACGCGCCGCGAGCACGGAGGGCACGTTGCAGCCCGCGGCCGCGACCAGCGGGATGATCGCGCGGCCGTGCAGGCCGAAACGGTGCATGATCCGATCGGCCAGGAAGGCCACGGAGTTCAGGTACCCGCTCTCCTCGAGCACGGCGAGCAGCACGTAGAACGTCAGGATGTAGGGGATCCCGATCGCGAGCGAGGCCTCGACGCCGGCGACCGCCCAGTGAGCGGTGGCCGCGGCCAGGCCGTCACCGAGGCTCCGCGCGATGGCCGCCTCGGCGAATGGGGCGACCGATCTCCCCCACACGTTCGCGAAGATCGTGGCCAGCGCGTCTCCGACGAAGAACAGGAAGCCGAACAGAGCGCCGAGCACGGAGATCAGTATCGGCAGTCCGGTGGCGGCGGACGTCGTGAGCGACCAGGAGTCACGCCGCCTGTGCGCCGGCTGCGCGGACTGGTGGACCCGCTCGGCCACGAGACCCGCGTCCCCGTACCGCTCTCGGGCGACGGCGCCGACGGGCCCCCCGGGGACGTTGGCCAGGCGTGCGCGCACCTCGGCTGTGCGGCCGAGGACCCCGGCGCCTCCCGGCATGCCACGTACGAGGTCGTCGAGGTCGCGGTGCGCTTCGAGAAGCTGGAGCGCGAGCGAGCGGGCCGAGAGGCCGTAGGGCCGCTGCGGCATCGTCTCGCACGCGTGGACGAGAGGCGTGATCGCGCGCTCGAACGCGTCGGAGTAGTGGCGTTCGCGGCCGGCGGGATCCGGGTCGCGGGCGAGCCGGACAGCGAGTTCGACGACCTCGGCGACTCCCGACCCCGTGGTGGCCACCGTGGGGACGACGGGGATCCCGAGCTCGGCGGTCAGGGCGACGGAGTCTATCCGGAGGCCCTTGCGGGCCGCCTCGTCCGAGAGATTGAGCGCGACGACGAGCGGGAGGCCGAGGTCGAGCAGCTGCAGGACGAGGTAGAGGTTGCGCGCGAGGTTCGTCGCGTCCACGACGCACACCACCGCGTCCGGGCCTTGCGCGAGCAGCGCCTCGCGGGCCACCGTCTCCTCGTCCGAACCGCCCGAGAGTCCGTAGGTCCCCGGCAGGTCCAGGACGGTCACCGCAGTCCCGCCGAGGTCGGTGGTCCCCACCGCGACCTCGACGGTCTTGCCCGGGTAGTGCGCCGTGACGACGTCGAGACCGGTGAGCTGGTTGAACAGCGTGGACTTGCCGACGTTGGGGTTCCCCGCGAGCGCCACGGTCACCTCAGGCGAGGCCGACTCCGTCTCGCGTCCGGAGACGTCGGAGGTCCCGGGCATCGTGCGTCAGTCCCGGTCGGACGACTTCACGAGGATCTTGTCGGCCACCTCACGCCCGAGCGCGTACTGCGAGCCGCGGACGTTGACGAGGAGCGGACCGTGGAACGGCGCGACGTCGCAGACGAGCATGTGCGTGCCGGGGAGCAGGCCCAGGGACGCCAGATACGTGAGCATGGCGGTGTCGTCCTCGGCCACCGAGACGATCTCGACGCGCTCGCCGATGTCGCGCGTGCACAGCGAGGCGCCCTCGGTTGTCGCCACCACCCCGTCGGCGCTGGGTATGGGATGTCCGTGCGGGCAGTACTCGGGACGCTGGAGGAAGTCCTCCAGCGCCTCCTGTACACGCGGGGAGAGGGCGTGCTCGAGCAGACACGCCTCGGCGTGGACCTCATCGAGCGGCAAGCCGAGCACGTCGGCGAGGAAGCGCTCGGAGAGGCGGTGGCCGCGGATGATGGCGAGGGCCTGTATGCGGCCCTCGTCCGTCAGGGCGACGCGGCCTCTCGGCCGGGTGGCCAGGTCCTTGGCGCCGAGGCGTTTGAGGGCCGCGGTGACCGTCGGACCGGAGACGCCGAGGGCCTCGGCGATCTGGGAGGGCCTGACCTCCCCCTTCTCGGCCAGCTTGTAGATGACCTCGAGGTACTCCTCCATCGCGGAGCTGGGCATGATGCCTCGCCGACCCTTTCGGATAGCCGTGCGGCGGGCGTGAAGCCTCGTCGCGGTGACGTCGTTAGTCTAGCCTAACGGCCGAGATGGGTCGAGAGCCGCAAACGGCATACCACCGTGGGCATCGTGGACCGTCCACGCCGCCAGAGCGACCGCAACGGCCCGAAGAACGACCGTTCGGCACAAAGCGATGCGGGAGTGCGAAAGTGTGTTGACCCCTTCGGGACGTACCTGTAACGTGACGGGCGTCCCGAGAAGTCGGGCCGAGCGAGTCTCGAAAGTCAGCGTACCAGCTGCTGCCGGCGGGGACTCCGAGAAGTCGGGAACAGCGCGAGTTGTCTCGAGGGACCGGGGACCGCAAAGGTGTGAAACGGGAAGCTGATCCGGTA
>PNNM01000134.1 GCA_013824215.1 Coriobacteriaceae bacterium | reverse complement strand
ACTGGAGCCGGTGGCCAGGATCACCGCGTCGCCCTGATACGTGGCCGAGCCAGCCTCGGCGAACTCGACCTCGACCGTCCCGGGGCCAGCCAGACGCCCGGACCCGGTGACGATCTCCACCTTCAGGCGTTCGGCCTGCCCGTCGAGCTGACCCACCAGCTCGTCGACCACCGTCTCCTTGCGCGCCCGCAGCGCGTCGACATCGACGCTGGCCACTTCGACATCCAGGCCGAACTCCGAGGCCCGGGCGGTGTCCTTCACGATGCGCGCCGAGCGCAGGATGGTCTTGGTGGGGATGCATCCCCGGTTCAGGCACGTGCCTCCCAGGCGGCCCTTCTCGACCAGGACGACCTCGGCGCCCAAACGGGCCGCCTCGAACGCCGCCGAGTAGCCACCGGGACCGCCGCCGAGAACGATGATGCGCATGAGGAAGACCCCCTCTTCGGGGTGGGCCGACGCTGGCACATTCTAGCACCGCTTCGACGCAGGTTCTGTGGCACGCTGGGCGGGAAGGGCGCATCATCGTACCGTCGGCTCCACCGCGAAGAAGGCATGCCATGACCACCCGTCTCGCTGGGCTCCCGGTGGCCCTCGTGCTCATGCTGCTGCTTGCCTCGGCTGCCCTCATCGGCTGCGGGGGCGCACGCAGCGGCGGTGAGAAGACCGGCGAGGCCGTGCTGGGCGCCGACGACCCTGCCGCCCGGGAAGTGTGCTACGCCAACCAGCTCATCGCGCGCAACGAGGTGGTCGCCTTCTACATGAACAACCCCGAGGCCCGCCCGCCCATGCAGGTCTCGGTGCTGATCCAGCAGGGAGCGTTGAAGAAGGCGCCAGTGTGTCCCGCGGGCGGGGATTTCAAGTCATTCAACTCCCAGGACCTGGGCTTCATCTGCAGCATCCACGGCGAGGCGCCCGCCGACTGACGCCGCGTCCGGCCCCGCCGCGCTAGGTCAGACCGGCCTCGGCGAGGATACGCGGAACGACCCCGTCGAGCCCGAGCGGCATGATGTGCACGCCATCCGCGATCCCGCGGATCGCCCGGACCTGCTCGATGGCCAGCGCCACCGCTTCCTCCTTCGGGTCCGCGGCGCCCGCGACGCGCTCGCGCACCGCTTCCGGGACCATGAGTCCCGCCACGCGCTCGTTGATGAAGTCGATGGTGCGCACGCTCCGCAGCAGGATCACCCCGGCGATGACCTTCACCCCGCGGGGACGCAGCGCCGCCACGGCGCGTTCGAGCGCGTCCGTGTCGAAGATCGCCTGGGTCTGGAAGAACTCGACACCGGCGTCGACCTTCTGCACCGCCCGCGCCAGTTGGATGTCCCACGGCTCCGCCTCGGGGAAGACCGCGGCTCCGATGAACAGGTCCGTGGCCCCGGTCAGTTCGTCGCCGTGCATGTCGCGGCCGGCGTTCAGGCCCGCGGCCGCGCGGACGAGCTGCGTCGAGTCGATGTCGAAGACCGCCTTGGCCTCGGGATGGTCGCCCCAACGCGGGTCGTCGCCGGTGAGCAGCAGCACGTTGGTGATCCCCAGCGCCGAGGCCGCGAGCAGGTCGGACTGGAGTGCCAGCCGGTTCCGGTCCCGGCAGGTCTGCTGGAAGACCGGCTCGAAGCCCCACTCCAGCACCAGCCTGCACGCGCCGAGCGAGGCCAGGTGCAGTGTGGCAGCCTGGTTGTCGGTCACGTTGAGCGCGTGGCAGTGCGGGCCGAGCGTCTCGGCGGAACGGCGCATTGCGGCCACGTCGGTCCCGACGGGGGGCGCCACCTCGCCCGTCACCACGAACTCCCCGCGAGCCAGCGTGTCCTTCAGACGGCTCACGGCTTGCCCTCGCCCTCGTCCTTCGGCGCGCGCATGTTGATCGAGCCCGGCTTGAGCTTCTTGCTGAAGTCCTTCGCCGGGATCTCCGCGACGCGCGTGCGGCCCTGCTCGGCAAGGCGCCGCTGGATGCGCACATGCGTGCACTCGCGATCGGTCAGCACCTCGCACTTGCCCGCCCACATCCCGCCGCACGGCCCGTTCAGCAGGCCCTTCGGGCAGGTCGTGACCGGACAGATGCCGGCGGTCAGATCGAGCACGCAGTCGCCGCACATCTGACAGCGCTCCTCGAAGACACCGTGACGGATCACGTTGCCGAGGAACACGCTCTCGAGGCCCGGGAAGACCGGCTTGTCCACGCTGTCTGCCACCGTCTGCACGCCGGAGCCGCACGTCAGCACGAGCACCGCGTCGGCCGACTCGATCTCGCCGTGACGCTTGCGCGTCTCGAGCCTCATCGCGGCGAGGTGGCACGCGACCTCGCCGATCGCCCAGCCGGTGACCTCGCGACCCGACTGCTCGAGCGCCGCCTTCGCCTGCAGGATCGCCTTCTCGTCACCGGTCCCCGCGACCGAGGCGCACTGGCCGCAGCCCATGATGAACACGCGCTTGGCGCCGACTTCGTCCAGGTTGCCGAGTATCCGCGTCCAGTCGCGTGGCTTCGTGATGATCATCGCGTCTTCGCCTTCTCTATCGCCTCGGCCACCGCGCTCACGCAGCCGGGCGCGTCCGCCGAGTACCCGGCACCGATCCCGGCGGCCCAGTCTTGCGTCACGACCGCGCCGCCGACGAGCACCGGCAGGCCGGGCCGGGCCTCGCGCACCTTCTCGACCGTCTCGGCCATCGCCGGCAGGGTCGTCGTCATCAGCGCGGACAGGCACACCGCGTCGGCGGCCGAGACCGCTTCCACGACATCGGCCACAGCAACGTCCACGCCGAGATCGGCGACCTCGTAGCCCTGACTCTCCAGCAGCGACACGCATATGTCCTTGCCGATACTGTGTATGTCTCCCTTGACCGTGGCGAACGCCACACGCCCGGCCGAGATCGACGCCGAGGCGGGCAG
>PNNM01000133.1 GCA_013824215.1 Coriobacteriaceae bacterium | reverse complement strand
CGTACTCGTCCACTCCCCGCGGATCGATCGCCGCCGAGGTGACGGTCGCCGGCTTGCTCGACCAGACGCCCGGGACGCCCCAAGCCGCCGAGTCCCACGTGGTCTGCGGCAGCCCCACCGACCCCGGCGTGAGCGTGGTCTCCGGCACCGAGACCACCGCCGAGGCGTCGACGAGCCCGGTCACCGGGAAGTCGCCGTAGGTCCCGAAGCCGCGCTGCCCGTCCGTGGTGTAGGAGACCGTGAACCCTCCCACGCCATTGTCGTAGGGCGCCGAGTCCGGCCCCTGTATCGACCCCGACGGCCAGGCGCGCAGCAGCTTGTATCCGGCCGTGAGCCGCGAGGCGTGCCCGGGGAAGGACCGCGGCCGCCACTGCCCCGCCTGCTCGCCGTGCGCGACGTGGCAGGACAGGCAGGTGAGGGAGAGCGGTCCGATGCGCTCGAAACCCGCGGCGCCCGTGCCCGCGGCGGACTGGCCGTGCCTGACGCGCAGGCGGTACATGCGGTTGCGGACGGCATCGACCCGGCGCACCGTCACGGTCGTGGTCGCGACGGTCCCCGAGGCGGTGACGGCCGACACGACGGTGGTGTCGAGCGACACGTAGTACGGGGTGGAGAGCGGGATCGCCGGCGACGCCCCGATGGTGTGGCCAACGGCGGTCACCATCCCCTCGGGATTGCCGTCGTAGACGACCTTCGAGGAGTGCGCCGACCCGACGTGGCAGTACGAGCACGCGTCGCCGCGCCACTCGCCCCGCGTCAGTTCGAAGGCGGACTCCGCCCGGTGCACCGCGTGGCACACAGCGCACTTGTCGGTGGCCGTGGAGTACCCGCCGTGCGGGACGCCCGTGTACGTGAGCGTCGAGGTCACGTCGAAGGCCGCGTAGCCGCCCTCGTACTTGGCGTACGCGTCGTGCAGGTCCGAGTAGGTCCATGCCGAGCGGCCGAAGGCCGGGGCGCCGGTGGCGACGACGGAGGGGGTCGCGGCCCGCGCCGTGGCCGCCGCGAGCACGAGCGTGCACGCCGCTGCCACGAGCGGGAGCCATGTCACCCTCCGACACACCCGGCTCACCGTCCGACCACCTCTCTTCTCGGCGGTCCCGCTCACCGGAGGGCTACTGCGCCGTCTCGGAAGCCTCGCCGCTCGGGGGACGCAGGACGTCCCAAGGCTGGCCTTGAAGGCTCACGTCGCCCCAGAACGCCTCGATGTCGCGGCCGCCGGCCGTGCCGGAGACCTTCCCTTCCACAGTGAACCGCACCTTGTCTACCTCGGCAAACTCGCCGAACGTCCGCAGGATGCCCGCCAGCGCGATCCGCTTCTCGTCCGGCTCGGCCTCGAATGCGAGGACGTCTGCCGACCAGTCGACGGTGATCGTCCCGTCGTCGAAGGTCACCGAGCGGACCTCGGCGACCGGCTGGACGATGGCGATCTGCTCGTTGGTCTTCGGCTGGGCGGCCAGCAGCACCCTCAGCGTGGATGCGTACGCGTCGCTCGCGTCCACGACCGCGCGCTCCTGCACGAGCGAGCGGCCCGTGGCGTAGTAGACCTGGGTCACCGTGGTCTCCGAGGGCAGGTCCGTCGGCGGCGGGACGTCGACGCCCCGCGTGCAGCCCGCCAGAGCGAGGAGCAGCGCGGCCGCGGCGGCGATGACCGCCGCGGCCCGCTTCGGCGCGCTACTCATCGGGACCGCCCTGCTCGGGCGCTTGCGGCTCGGAAGGCCCTTCCGCGGCCTTGGCGGCCTGCTTCGCCGCATCGGCCTCCTTGGCCTCGCGCAGGCGCTCGGCCAGCTCGTCGTAGGTCAGCACGGTCAGGCCGAGGTCGGCCGCCGCGCGATCGGTCTCCTCCGAGGAGGTGAGCAGCACACGGCGTCCGCGCAGGCCGGCTCCGACCAGCAGCGCCGCTGCCTCGCCTGGCTCCAGGGCGTAGGACTCGGCCGCCACGGCGACGTCGCCGTCCGCCACGTCCCGGACCTGCCACTTCAGGTCGGCGCCCTCGATCGCAGCGCCGGTCTTGGCCAGCTCCTCCGTGCCCACGACCCGTGCGATGGCGGCGGCCATGGCCTCGCGGTCGGGGTCGACGGCCAGGCGCTCCAGGAATGCGGGTGTCATCACGTAGCGGGGCTTCCGCCTCAGCAGGAGCAGCAGGAGCAGCGGCGGCAGCGCGAGCAGCGCCCACGGCGCGTACGGCGCCCAGCCGCGGACCTGGATGGTGATCGGGATCGAGAAGACCTCCACCCGGTCGTTGTACTTGTCGGCGATGACGAGACGGCCGGAGGCGTAGTCGATGCCGTCGGGATAGTAGAACTTGCCGTCGTCATGACCCACGTCACCGATGCGTTCGACGAACGAACCGTCGCTCGAGTCGAGGACGACGATCTCGCTGTTGAGCCCATCGACGACGTAGAGGAACCCGTTGTCGTCGATGGCGATGTTCGCGGGCAGGCCGAAGAGCTGCCCGGTCTCGGCGGTCATGTCCTTGAGCTTGCTCGGGTCGACGGGCTTGCCGTACTGCCACTTCGGCTTGCCGTCGGTCCCGATGGCCTGGACGCGGTAGTTGAGCGAGTCCGCCACGTACAGCGTGCCGTCCTCGCCGATCGCCACACCGCCCGGGCGGTCGAACTGGCCGGGCTCCTTGCCCCGCTCGACGTAGCCGGTCTGCAGGTTGCCCTCGAGGTCCCCGATCAGCACGCCCGACTCGGTGGTGACGAAGAGGCTGTCGTCGGCTATGCGCACCGACAGCGGGTACTCCTCGAAGGTGATGCTCCTGACCGGCTGCTTGTTCGCGTCGAACTCGACGATCTTGTACTTCGTCTTGTCGAGCACGAACGAGCGCCCGTCGGGGGCCACGGCCACACCGAGCGGCTCCCATATCTGAAGGGGGCCCTCGCCGGCCTCGCCATAGGTCGTCTTGTACCTCCCGGCGCGATCGAACACGACGATC
>PNNM01000132.1 GCA_013824215.1 Coriobacteriaceae bacterium | reverse complement strand
AGCATCGACTCGATCTCGCTCAGGGTGACCGACCCGTAGACTTGCGGCTCCCGCGAGCCCAGCATGTTCAGGTTCGGTCCGCTCAGCACCAGCACGCTCAGCATCCGTCCTCAGCCCCTTCCCGCGCGATCGGACCACTCCGCCGACCGCTTCTCGACGACCGCCTCGTCCACGGTCGCGACCTCCCAGACCCCCGGCGCCTTGAGCAGGACGAAACGCAGCGCGCCGCCCCTCACCTTCTTGTCGCGACGCATCGCCCTCGATATCTCGGCGGGGTCCGCCCGCAGCGGCGGACGCACGAGGCCGAGCCCCTCGAACAGGGCTTCCTGCGCCGCCCGCACGCCCGGATCGACGCCGAGGACGTCCTCGGCCACAGCGGCCGCGAAACGCATGCCCTCGACCACCGCCGCGCCGTGCGAGATGGACCCGTACCCGGCCGCCCGCTCGAGCGCGTGCCCGAAGGTGTGGCCGTAGTTGAGGCACTCGCGCGTGCCGAACTCGCGCTCGTCCGCGGCAACCACGCCGGCCTTGAACGCCGCTGCGCGCGACACCGCGCCCGGAGCGCAGTCCGGCTCACGCGCGCGAAGCCGTTCGGCGTTGTCCTTCAGCCACGTGTACGACTCGCCGCCGGCCAGCAGGGCGCATTTCGCCACCTCGGCGAGACCCGAGGACCACTCCTCGTCCGACAGGGTCTGGAGCACGGACGTGTCGGCGAAGACCGCCAGGGGCTGCCAGAACGCGCCGGCCAGGTTCTTCCCGGCCGCCAGATCCACCCCGGTCTTGCCTCCGATGGAGGAGTCGACCTGCGCGAGCAGCGTGGTCGGTGCCTGCACGAAGGGGATCCCCCGCATGTAGACCGCCGCGCAGAACCCCGCCAGGTCACCGGTGACGCCCCCGCCGAGCGCCACGACCACGTCGTCGCGTGAGATGCCTGCGGTCGCGAGGCGCTCGAGCACGTCGCCCGCGCGGTCCCAGCTCTTCGATCCCTCGCCCGCGGGTACCGTGACGGGGCTGACCCGGAAACCCGCCGAGAGCAGCGAGGAGAAGACACGCTCGCCGTAGAGCCCCCATACGCGCTCGTCCGCCACGAGCGCCACGCGCGCCGCCTTCGTCAGAGCGCGCAGCCCTGAGCCGAGTTCCGCCAGGACGCCCCGGCCGATGCGCACGTCGTAGCCGCGTTCGCCGAGTTCCACCCGGACGATGGTGCGCGCGCTGCTCATGCCGACCCGCCCTCGTCCGCCAGCGCCTCGAGCGCCCGCATCACGTCCGCGGCGACCGCCTCCGGCGTCCGGCCCACCGTCTCGACGGTGACGTCGGCCACCGCCTCGTAGAGCGCCTCGCGCGCACGCAGAAGCGCGGCGGCCGCATCGGGCGCCTGATCGCGCAGCAGCGGGCGGTCCGACGCCCCGCCCACGCGGGCGAGCGCCTCCTCTGGCGTGACACGCAGGTGGACCACCGGTCCCGAGGCGAGGAGCACCGAGCGGTTCCGATCGTCGAGCACGACGCCGCCGCCGCACGAGACGACGGCCTCTGGACCCTCGGCCGCGCGCGCGAGCGCCTCGCGCTCCGCCTCGCGGAACACGGCCTCCCCGCGCAGGTCGAAGATCTCGCCCACCGTCGCGCCCAGCCGGCTCTCGATCTCGGCGTCGAGATCCAGATACGGCAGACCGAGCGATCCGGCGACGAGACGACCCACGGTGCTCTTCCCCGCTCCCATGAAGCCGACGATGAAGACGCTACTCACCGCGCGATCCTGGCGCGGTAGGCGCCGAGGGCGGCCAGCATGTCGCCGAGGCAGTCGCTCCCGAACTTGCGGCAGTGCGCGTCGGCGAGGACCATCGCGACCTCTGATTCCGCCACGACCGCGGCGGCGGGCACGGCGCACACGTCCGAGCGCTCGCGCGCGGCTTCCACCGCCTCCAGCGTCTCGAGATCCACGCTGGCCAGCGGCCGCATCAGCGTCGGGATGGGCTTCATCGCCGCTCGCAGCACGAGCGGCATCCCGTTGGTCATGCCGCCCTCGAGCCCGCCAGCGTGGTTCGAGGGGCGCACGAACCCGGCGCCGGCCTCGTACAGGATCGGGTCGTGCGCCCGCGAGCCCGGCGTGTTCGCCAGGGCGAACCCGTCGCCGATCTCGACGCCCTTGATCGCCGGGATCGACATCACCGCCGAGGCGAGGCGCGCGTCCAGCCGGTCGGTGGCCTGGGCGTAGCCGCCGAGTCCGGGCACGAGTCCCCGCGCGTATACCACGAAGACCCCGCCGAGGCTCTCACCCTCGGCGGCCGCGGTATCGATCCGCTCGCGCATGGCCGCTGAAGCGGCGGGGTCGGGACAGCGGACATCGCTCGACTCCACCGCGGCCTGATCGACCGCCGAGGGATCCGCGAGCGGCTCCGCCTCGACGCCTCCGATCGAGACGACGAACGAGCCGACGGTGACTCCCAGCTCGCGCAGCAGCGCGCGCGCGATGCCCGCGGCCGCCACCCGGGCCGCCGTCTCGCGAGCACTCGCGCGCTCGAGGACATCGCGCACGTCCGAGGCGTCGGTCTTCAGACAGCCCGCGAGGTCTGCGTGCCCCGGACGCGGAGCGGTGACCCGCGCGGCATCGGCGGCGTCCCCCTCGGGGGCCATGACATCGGTCCAGTTGTCCCAGTCGCGGTTCGCGACGGTGAGAGCGACCGGGCTTCCCAGAGTGCGGCCGAAGCGCAGTCCCGACAGCGCGACGACGCGGTCCGTCTCGATCGCCATGCGACCGCCCCGTCCGTACCCCGACTGACGCCGAGCGAGGTCGGCATCGATGCGCGCGAGTTCGACGGGCACGCCCGCGGGCACACCCGTCACGACGGCGACGAGCGCCCTCCCGTGAGACTCACCGGCGGTGACGTACCGCATGACCCCTCCTGCGTCCGGCTCGGGTGAACATTGTACCGCCGACGGACGC
>PNNM01000131.1 GCA_013824215.1 Coriobacteriaceae bacterium | reverse complement strand
CCGCATCGTGTAGAGGTCGAGCAGCGCCTGAGTGGGGTGCTGGTGCATGCCGTCGCCGCCGTTGACGATGCAGGCGTCCATGCACTCGGCGAGGATGCGAGGGCTCCCGGCGTACTTGTGGCGGATCACCACGAGGTCGCAGGCCATGGCCGACAGCGTCTTGGCGGTGTCGCGCAGCGACTCGCCCTTGACCGTCGCCGAGGTCGACGCCGAGAAGTTGAGGCCGTCGGCCGACAGGCGCTTGGCCGCGATCTCGAAGCTCGTGCGCGTGCGCGTGGACGGCTCGAGGAAGAGGTTGACCACCGTGCGGCCGCGCAGGGTCGGCAGCTTCTTGATGCGGCGCTCGTTGACCTCGGAGAAGGAGTCGGCCGTGTCCAGCACGTGGACGATCTCGTCCGGGGTCAGGTCCTCGATGTCGATGATGTGCTCGCAGGAGAGCATCTCTATGCACCCTCCCCCGTCGCTTCGAGGATCTCCACCGAGTCGCGGTCGTCCGGCGGCGAGAGGAAGACCTTCACGCGCTCGCGGGCCGCGGTGGGGACGTTCTTGCCGACGAAGTCCGCGCGGATGGGCAGCTCGCGATGGCCGCGGTCCACCAGGACCGCGAGCTGGACGCAGGCAGGGCGGCCGTAGTCCATGATCGCGTCCATCGCGGCGCGGATCGTGCGGCCGGTGAACAGCACGTCGTCGCAGAGCACGAGGGTGCGGCCCTCGACGTCGAACGGGATGTCGGTGCGGTGCACCTCGGGGTTCAGGCGCATCCCGGCATCGTCACGGTAGAAGGAGATGTCGAGCGTGCCCACCGGGACTTGCGCGCCCTCGATGTCCGCGATGCGCGCGGCCAGCCGCTCGGCGACCTGGGCGCCCCGGGAAGCGATCCCCACAAGCGCGAGTTCACCGGCCCCCTTGTTCGCCTCGAGGACCTCGTGCGCGATGCGGGTGAGCGCCCGGTTGACCGCCTCGGCGTCCATGACGACCGCTTTCGTCCGGTACTCCGCCATCCGCTCGCCTCCCCTCGCTCGTTTCTTCGTACCCGAGGGCACGAAAAAGGCCTTCCTGCGCGTGGAGGCGGCAAGAAGGCACATCGTCTGCGTGTGGGCGCGGGGCCCGGCTGTCTTCGATTGTGCACCTTGCCAGCCTCACGGGACCGGTCTTAAAGGTCTGTTGTAGGTTAGCCCACGTCGCCTCCACGGGCAAGGGGCATACGACAGGGCATACTCAGTCGTATGGGACCGCCTTCGAGGACGGGGGACGCGATGCGCTCGACGATCATCGGACCGGTGCTGGTCTGCGCACTCACGCTCGTCGCGTGCTCGCCGGCCGCGCCGCCTGCAGGACCCCCCGCGGAGACGACCCCCGCGGCCGAGGCCACCGGACCTGCGGGATTCCCCGCCGAGACCGGGACCAGCACCGGCGACTTCCACCCGAAGAACGCGCCGGTCGTGGTCTACCTCGTGGGCACGGACGAGAAGCTCGCGCCCGCACGCCGCACCGTGGAGGCACCCGCGGTCGCCAAGGGCGCCATGGAGGCACTCCTCGCCGGCCCGAACGCCGCCGAGAGGGCCGCGGGACTCGGCACGCTCGTCCCCGCCGGTACGCGGCTCCTCGGCGTGAAGGTGGGCAGCGACGGCGTTGCCGTGATCGACCTCTCGGAGGAGTTCGACGACGGGGGCGGCACGCTCTCGATGACGCTGCGCGCGGCGCAGCTGGTCTACACGTTCACGCAGTTCCCGAACGTGCAGGGTGTGCGCTTCCGCATGGAGGGGAAGCCGCTGGACGTGCTCGGCGGCGAAGGGATCATCCTCGAGGGAGCGCAGACCCGCGCGATGTGGGCCGAGTCGGCACCGGCGGTGCTGATCGAGCGCCCGGCGTTCGGCGACCGCGTCTCCTCCCCGCTCACCGTGACCGGCTCGGCGAACGTGTTCGAGGCCGTCTTCCGGCTCGAGGTCGTCGGCCCCGACGGGAAGGTCCTGGCGGCCAAGGTCGTGCAGGCCTCCTCGGGGACCGGCACTCGCGGGACGTTCTCGGCAACGCTACCATTCGAGCGGTGGGGGTCGGGGACCGGGAAGCTCGTCGCCTCCTTCGCATCACCGAAGGACGGCACCAAGGTGATCGCCGCCACGGTGCCCCTGACGCTCGCCGAGTGACCCGCAACACAACCGACCGGGGGAGAAGCCTTGCCTGACCGCCGCACCCGTCGCATGCTCGCGAGCGCCGTCATGACGACCCTGTTGGCGACCGCCGTCCCCGCCCAGCCCGCCTCCGCCGAGCGCGCGGACACCTCGGCGCACCGCGGGAACGGCGAGGTCGTCGTGCTCGTGAAGGACGCGGAAGCCCTCGTCGTCACGCTCGAAGCGGCGGGAATCCGGGCCGAGGACGTGCGCGACCTAGGACACGGTCTGGCGCAGATTGAGCCGCCCGACGGAGTATCGGCCGACGAACTGGCCCGCAGGCTGTCCCAGGTGCCGGGCGTGCGCGCGGCGGCGCCCGGGGGCCGCGTCCGTGCGCTGACAGCGATGGTGCCACCCGACGACCCGCTCTACCCGAGCCAGCGCACGTACCTGGGACCGGCCTCGGATCCGACCCCCCACGCCATCGGTCTGGAGCCAGCGTGGGACCGAGCATTCAACGGCACGGCGTACGCGATGAACACGCACAGGGCGGGCGTGAAGATCGCGGTCATCGACACCGGCGTGAGCATGCCGTTCGCCGAGACCACCGGCGAGTTCGTCCCGGTCTGGGACTACGCCAACAACGACGCGGACCCGAGTGACGACAACGGGCACGGCACCATGGTCGCTTCCGTCCTCCGCGCCAAGACCGCCAACGGAACGGGAATCGCTGGCGTCCTCCACTCGTCCGCCAACCAGATCCTCGTCTACAAGGTGCTCGACGCTTACGGCAGCGGCGGAACGACAGAGACCCTCGTGGCGATCATGGACGCGGCCGACAAGGGCGCCAAGGTCATCAACTGCTCGCT
>PNNM01000130.1 GCA_013824215.1 Coriobacteriaceae bacterium | reverse complement strand
CTACCTGTAGCGGTTCTAGCGCCGCTCGCGCATCGCAGCCGCGAAGCGGGGCGCGGTGCGGGCGAGGGCGTCGAGGATCTGGTCGCGAGTGAGCGGAGGGTTGTTCGCTCCACGGACCACGTCATCGAGCACATCGCGCAACTCCCGCGGATGGCGAGCAAGACCACTTTGAAGGAAGACGTCAGGGTGAAGTGCGCGCAGCCCGAGCGGGCTTAGCACCGACTCCGGGAAGTCCCCGAGGTTGAGCGTCAGCACGTATCGCGCGTTCCCGGCGAACGCGCAGGCCACCACGTGGCGATCGTCCGGATCTGGCAGAGGCGGAACCTCGTCCGAGCGGTCCTCGGCGAACGTCACCCGCGCACCTGGGAAGGCTCGATCCATCTCCGAGAATAGGCGCCCCCGCTGTTCGGGAGTCAAGGGCGGACGTCGTCTCGCCAGCGCCCGGTCGGTCTCGGCCAGGATCCGCTCGCTCCACACAGGATCGAACAGACGGGCGTCGGCGGCGGTGAGTACGACGTCTCGCAGGACGGCCGGATAGAGGACGCAGGCATCCATGACGACTCGTGGTCGGCACCCCGCGATCATTCGTCGTAGAGCCCGTACTCCTGGGAGAGCCGCGTGAGTTCTCGGAGTGCGTCGTGCCGGCGCTTCGCCTCGAGCACCGCCGCCGTTGGGATCCGTCTGCGGTTGCCGACCTTGCGATAGGGGAGTGCACCGTTCTCGAGCATCACCACAAGGTAGGGCCTCGACACGCCGATGATGTCGGCCGCCTGCTGGGTCGTCAGTTCGCGCTCCAGCGCGACTACCGCAGGCGAGTCGCCCTCAGCCACGATGTCCACCGTCTTCATAAGGGTGCGGTACAGCTCGGCGGGGGGTTCCACCACATTGCCGTCCATGTCGATGAACGCGAACGTCACCGAGCCCGACGTCACGCGGGACGCGAACTCGGCCTCCGTGCTCGGATCGGCCTGCGCGGACGCTCTCCTGACCATGGTGCACCTCCTCCGTGAGCGTAGCGGGTAGTCGAAACAAGCGCAATAACCGAAACAATCGAAACGGCGGGGCGCGGCTCCTGGTGCGCTAGAATGTGCGACGACACACCGTCACTCGAGAGGCGCGAGCGACTCATGAGCAACCCCGTTCGGATCGGCGTGGTCGGCTACGGCTACTGGGGTCCCAACCTCGTCCGCAACGTCGACAAGCTGCCGGGGGCCGAGCTCGTCGCGATCTGCGACGCCTCCGGCGCGAACCTTGCCAAGGCCGGCTGCCGCTACCCGGCCGCCTCGATGGTGGCCGACCTGGGCACGATGCTGGCCTCCTACGACCTGGACGCCGTCATCGTCGCGACCTCTGCGCCGAGTCACCATGTGGTAGCGCGGCAGGTGCTCGAGGCGGGCAAGCACTGCTTCGTCGAGAAGCCGCTCACGCTCACCTCAGCGGACGCCGAGGACCTGGTCAAGCTCGCCGAGGAGCGCGGGCTCGTGCTCATGGTGGGGCACCTGATGGTGTACCACTCGGCGGTGCGCTGGATCCGCGACTGCATCGCGAGCGGCGAACTCGGCGACGTGCTGTACCTGTACGCGCAGCGCCTCAACCTCGGCAAGGTGCGCACCGAGGAGAACGCGTTCTGGTCGCTGGCGCCGCACGACGTCTCGGTGGCACTCTACCTGCTCGGCGAGACGCCGGACTCGGTCTCCGCCACCGGCGCGGCGTACCTGACCGGCGGCGTGCACGACACCGTCTTCGCGAACCTGCACTTCCCGAGCGGGAAGATGGCGCAGATCCATGTGAGCTGGCTGGACCCGCACAAGATCCGCAGGTTCACCATCGTCGGGACGAAGAAGATGCTCGTCTTCGACGACATGGAGGCCACCGAGAAGATCTGGATCTACGACAAGGGCGTCGGCGCTCCCGAGGACGCCATGTCCTACGGCGAGGACCTCACCCTGCGCTTCGGCGACATCACCGCGCCGTACGTCAGTCTCTCCGAGCCGTTGGCCGCCGAGGTCGGGCATTTCCTCGAGTGCTGTGCGAGCGGCGAGGCGCCGGTGAGCGACGGGCGCGCGGGTCTTGCGGTCGTGCGCGTGCTCGAGGCGGTGGACGAGTCGATCGCGGCCGGCGGCGCGCCCGTGGCGATCGACGGGAGCCTGCTGTGACCGCCTACATCGCCAAGGACGCAGCCATCGGCGAGCGCTTCAACTACGGTTTCGGAGTCGTGGTGGACCCGGGCGTGACGATCGGCGACGACGTCACCCTCGGCAACCACGTCACCATCTGCACCGGCGCCACGCTCGGCGACGGCGTGTCGGTCTCGGACTTCGCGGTCGTGGGCAAGCGCCCGAAGCTGTCGGCGCGCTCCACCGCCAAGGCCGGTGAGCTGCCCGGCGTCGTGGTGGGCGCCGGCAGCAGTATCGGCTCGCACACCGTGCTCATGGCGGGCAGCGAGCTCGGCGAACGCTGCATCGTGGGTGACAACGCCGGCGTGCGCGAGCGCTGTCGCATCGGCGACGACGTCGTGGTGGGCCGCTCGGTCACGGTGGAGAACGACACGACCATCGGCTCGCGCACGAAGATCCAGTCGGGCGCCTACATCACCGCGTACGTGACGATCGAGGACGACGTGTTCATCGCGCCGATGGTGGTCACCACGAACGACAACTTCATGGGCCGGACCGAGAAGCGCTTCGAGTCGCTGCGTGGCTGCACCATCCGCCGCGGCGCGCGGGTCGGCGGAGGCTCGCACATCCTGCCGGGCATCGAGATCGGCGAGGAGGCGTTCGTGGCCACCGGCTCGGTCGTCACGCGCGACGTGCCTCCGCGGATGCTCGTCATGGGGGTGCCGGCGAAGCCCGTGCGTGAGGTCGCCGCAGAGGAGCTCCTGGAGAACCAATGACGGTTCGTTCACGCCTCCTGCGCAGGGACGTGCCGGTCGTGGCATCATCTTCCCGAACCCGCAGTCGACCCACCCGTGGAGGAGCACGCATGGGCATCCCCCTGCTGGACCTGAAGGCGCAGTACCTCGA
>PNNM01000129.1 GCA_013824215.1 Coriobacteriaceae bacterium | reverse complement strand
GGGCTCGGGGTAGGTCACCCCGTTGGAGTAGGCGACGAGCCCGCCGCTCAGGTTGACGTCGGTGGCCGTGGGGTCGAACAGGTAGAGGTCGAAGTCGGTGCCGGCGTCGCCTGTCAGCGAGAAGGTGACACGCTCGCCCGCCGTGAGATTGATCTTGAAGACGTCATCGTTGTCCACACCGCGCTCGAGCGAGTCGCCGACCGGGGAGGCCGGGAGCGCCACGCCCGGGATGTTGTCGTCGGGAGCGCCCGGGTCTGTGGCTGACCACGTGAGCGAGTACGAACCAGAACCGGAGCCGGGGTAGAGATAGACATCCACGTAGTAGTAGCCGGCGGCCCCTGCGGTATACGAGATCTGCTCGGGATACGTCACCGCCGTGGAGCTGGTCTCCCAAGGCGACGTGTTCACATCGGTGGCGCTCGGGCCGAACAGATACAGATCGAAGTCCGTCCCGGCGTCGGCAGTCATCGACACATCGAGCTGCTCCCCGGCGTTCAGGTAGATCTTGAATACGTCGTCGACGTCCGAGCCGGCCGCGAGCGTGCCGCTGACAGGCGACGGCGTCAGGGGGACGCCGGGGATGTTGTCGTCGCCCGCGGGCGGCACGGCGCCGCCGCCGAGAGCGGAGTCCGCCCGGACGAGGCCCGCGCCGAAGTAGCTGTCCGGACCCGGCGCGCCGAGGTCTTCCGCCGTGGCGGTCAGCTGCTGGATGACTTGGGACTGATCGAGCCCTGGGGTGTGTGTACGCACGAGCGCAGCGACACCCGCGACGTGCGGCGAAGCCATCGAGGTGCCGGAGTAGGAGTCCGTCCCCCCTCCTGGCCAGACCGTCGAGACGATGTCCTGCCCGGGGGCGGCGATGTCGATGCCTGTCCCGTAGTTGGAGAACGACGCCCATGCATCCGTATTCGTCGTTGCAGCGACACCCAGAACACCAGGGTAGCGTGCGGGGTAGATCGCCCCGCCGGAGCTCCCCTCGTTGCCCGCGGCCGCGACCACGACGACGTCCTTGGTACCCTGCGCGTAGGCGATCTGGCCAGCCATGTACGAGTCGTACGTGCCTCCGCCGAGCGAGAGGTTGATGACGTCGGCACCGTGATCGGCGGCCCACTTGATGCCCTCCGCGACGTTGAAAGTGGAGCCGCCGCCGCGCCAGTCGAGCACCTTGATCGGCAGGATGCGGCAGTCGGGCGCCACCCCGGCGACGGCAGCGCCGTTGTTCGTGGCAGCCGCCACAGTCCCCGCCACGTGCGTCCCGTGCCCCTCATCGTCCTGGGCGGTCGCATCGGAGTTGACGAAATCCCAGTCGTTCGCGGTGTCGATCTGGCCCGCGAGATCGGGGTGCGCGAGATCGACGCCGGTGTCGATGACCGCCACGACCACACTCGCGCTGCCCTTGGTGACGTCCCACGCCTGCTCGCACCCGATCCGCGGCAGGCCCCACTGGGACGAGTAGAGCGTGTCGTTCGGCACCCATGCCGCCTCGTAGCGGTAGTTGGGCTGGACGGCCGCGACAACCGCGTCGCGGACCAAGGACTTGGCATACGTCTGCCGGGACTGCCCGGCCGGCACGCGGACGAGCAGCGCCCCGCCGTCCTTCGATACCTTGGCGAGCCAGCCGCCCGCCCTCGCGATCTTGGTCCCGAGCGCGTCGCGCCGGGCGGCCTTCGTGCCGGGAACGAGCCGGACGACGAGTTCGTCTGGCTCGGCCGCGGCCGCCCAGTCGGCCTCGGAGAGCCCCTTGGACCGGGACGCGGTGACCGCCCCGGTCTTCGGCGACTTGTCCTTGACCAGAGCGGAGACGGGGGCCTCGACGGCTGCCACGGCGTTCCTCGGCGCCTTGGCCGCGCGAGGAGCCGATCCCCCGGCCGCCAGAACGGCGGCCGGCTCGGCCACCGCGAGAACGAACGCGAGTATCAGCGCCAGCGTGACACGGCCCGGGCGCAAGCCGCCCGTCCCCTTCGGCGCGAAGGTCCCACGGGCACGATGACGCGGCGGTTGACGCATCGCGGTCACCTCCTCCTCGAGCCACGCGACGGGCGTCCAGCTGTCCCCCCGGCCGAACGACAGACACATACTACCCCCGCGGGCCTACACGCACCGCTGTTCCCGACGGGCGGGTGCATTGCACCCTACTCGCGGATGAAGCAGTAGGTCCCCGCGCGCGTCCTGTAGGCGAGCCTGCGGACGTCGCGGTTGTACATGCGCACGCAGCCGTGGCTCGCCTCGGTGCCGATGCTGTCCGGGTCGTTCGTCCCGTGCACGAAGTAGCCCCGGTTGACCCAGCGCCCGGCGACGCGCCGGTTGAGCGGCATCCTCAGCACGCCCCACGCCCCACCGCCAGGCTGCGGCGCACCGAGGCGGAAGGTGCCGGTGCGGGTGGGCGTGCCAGGCATGCCGATGGCGATCGGGTAGGCCGCATACACGCGCCCGCGGATGACCCGGTAGAGCATGAAGTCGGACTTGTCGATGAGCACGCAGTCGGACATCGACGGCGCCTCGATGCGCCAGTAGGTGCGCCCTATCGTGCGCTCGCCCCAGACGTTGCGCGCCGTGACGTAGAGGACGTTGCGGCCCTCGGCGAACGTGAGGGAGAACGGCACCTCGGCTGCGGCGGCGTCAGCGGAACCGTCGTAGAGCGCCTGCGGCGCCTCCTCGTCGGCGCGCCGCGCGCGCACGAGCACCGAGTCCGCGCGCGCGAGCAGGACCTTGACCGTGGCATCCAGGCCGACGAAGCTGCCGCCCGGCAGGTCCGTGTCGACGGCGGGGGCGAAGCTGGCCGCGCGCAGGGTCAGCGGGAGCGACGCGCCGTTCGGGACGTAGGCGTCGGTGCGCGCCACCGCCTTGACCACGGCATACGGGCCCGGGATCTCGAACGGCACGTCGACGCTACCGGGGCCGTACACGTTGTAGTCCGCCACCGCGACCCCGTTCAGGTACGCGGTGATCCACCGGGCGGACTCCGGGTAGGTGAAGCGCACCGTCACGACGCGCGAGACGGCCGAAGCGTCCACCACGGAGGCGCGCACGCTGACTGGCACGGCTGCGTACGCGGTGGCCGGGGCGAGCACCGCGATCGCGACGGCGAG
>PNNM01000128.1 GCA_013824215.1 Coriobacteriaceae bacterium | reverse complement strand
GCGAAGAGTGCGACGAGGGCGAGCTCAACGACGACCTGGCAGCCGACGCCTGCCGCACCACCTGCGTCCTGCCGCGGTGCGGCGATGCGGTCGCCGACAGCGGCGAGGCCTGCGACGATGCCGGCGAATCCGCCGACTGCGACGCGGACTGCACGGTCGCCGAATGCGGCGACGGCGTGGCCAACGCCACCGCCGGAGAGGCCTGCGACGACGCCGGAGAATCCGCCGACTGCAACCCCGACTGTACTGCCGCCGATTGTGGCGACGGCGTCCTGAATGCCGCCGCGGGCGAGGCGTGCGACGAGGGCGGCGAGACCGAGGTCTGCAACGGCAACTGTACGCTCGCCGAGTGCGGCGATGGCGTGCTCAACACCACCGCCGGCGAGGCCTGCGACGACGCCGGCGATTCCACCGGCTGCGACAGCAACTGCTCCCTGGCGGTCTGCGGGGACGGCTACCTGAACGCGGCCGCCGGCGAGGGCTGTGACGACGCCGGCGAGACCGCCGGCTGCGACACCGACTGCACCCGGGCGATCTGCAGCGACGGCGTGCTCAACACCACCGCCGGTGAGGCCTGCGACGACGCCGGCGAATCCGCGGCCTGCGACGCCGACTGCTCCCTGGCGATCTGCGGCGACAGTCAACTCAACGCCACCGCCGGCGAAGCCTGCGACGAGGGCGGCGAGACCGAGGTCTGCAACGCCAACTGCACGCTCTCGGTCTGCGGCGACGGCGTGTTCAACGTCTCCGACGGCGAGGAATGCGACGACGCCGGCGAGTCCGCCGCGTGCAACGCCGACTGCACCCTCTCGGTCTGCGGCGACGGCGTGCTCAACGAATCCGACGACGAGGACTGCGACGATGGTGGTGAGTCCGCGACGTGCAACGCCGACTGCTCCCTCTCCGAGTGCGGCGACGGCGTGGTCAACGCCACCGCGGGCGAGGAATGCGACGACGGCAACGACGCCCCCGGCGACGGCTGCTTCGCCTGCCTGTCCGAGACCCGGGTCTACCAGATTCCCCGCGCGCAGATTGTGAACGTCACCCAGGTTTGCAGCTCATACCCGGAGCGGATCTACGGCGAAGTTGCGGCCCACACCTGGGGTCTGGACTGGACGGACCAACTGGGCGCCATGCCGACCTCGGTCACCATCGAGATCCAGCGCGCCTTCGAGTGCAGCAACACTCCGGGCCGCGTGACGACGCTCAACGGCCTCCCCAGCGGAACACGTGACTGGGGCGCGCCCTCCTGTTCCTGCGGGACGCCTTCGAACAACACGGTGACCTGGGTGCTCACCGGGGTCGACCTGGCCGGCTATCTGCCCGGCGGGCTCAATCAATTCCGCATCGATGCCCCGGCCAGCGGCTACGACGGCATCCTGATCAACCCGGCGTGGAGCCCGCTCTCCTACGCCCGCGTGACCGTCCAGTACTGAACCGCCTTCGTACCTTCATGAAATCAGGGGACCGCCGTTCCGTGACACGGCAGTGGTCACTCCACGTGCAGTTGATACGAGCCCCGGCGCAGGGGATCGGGCGCGATGCGCCAGGAGATCGTGGTCAGTCGCGCCAGGAAGCGCGCGTCGTGGGAGACCAGCAGCAGCGCGCAGCGCACCGCGTCCAGGGCTTCCTCCAGCGCCTCGATGGACGGCAGATCCATGTGGTTGGTGGGTTCGTCCATCACGATCAGGTGCGGCTCGCGCAGCAGACCCAGCGCCAGGACCAGCTTGCGGGTCTCGCCGGGGCTCGGCTGCGCCGTGGTCAGCAGGCGCTGGGGTCGGGAGCCCAGGCGGCTCACCAGCGTCATCAGGTGGCCCAGCTCCTCGCTTCCCAGGGCTCGGACCTCCTGCAGCAGGGAGACCGACTCGGCCGCGTCGATCTCCTGGGACACGATGACACAGCGCTCCGGCGGCAGCTCGAGGTGCCCGGCGAGGAACCGCAGCAGCGTGCTCTTGCCTGTCCCGTTGAGGCCGGTCAGTGCGATGCGATCGGTGGGGCGGATCACGAGCGGCGGGATTGTCAGGACGTCACCGGGGCCGAGGGGGAGCGCGCCGGCGGGCAGCCTCAGCAACGCGTCCCGCTTCGACGCCACCCCCGCGAAGTCGACGCCGATGGTGTATTCCTTGTGGATGTCAGCTTCGGCGATGCGCTGCTCTATGCGCGCGACCTGACCCTGCATCTGGGACAGGAGCTTGCCGCCCACGCCGTCCTTGCCGGTGACACGGGCCCGGTTGATCCGGTCGCGGCTGTCGTGGTCGTGGGGATCCAGCCCGCGCTTGGAGCGGCGCCGATCCGCCGTGGCGGACAGGGCCTCCCGGCGCGCCGCCTCGCGACGGGTCTTCTTCAGGGCCAGGCGGTCCTGATCGAGGCTGGAGGCCGCCGCCTCGCGCTCCTGTGCGGCGACCTGCTGGCCCGCGGTGATGCCGCCGGGCCGCGCGACCACGTCCGGGGGATCGATGAACACGCACTGCGCGCAGAGCGCGTCAAGCAGCGCCCTGTCGTGGCTGACCAGGATACCCACCCCGCCAAAGCTGCCCAGCGCAGTCTCGAGTTGATCGCGGGCTTCGCCGTCGAGATGATTGGTCGGCTCGTCGACGGCCAGCACGTCGGGTTCGGTCCAGAGGGCCGCGGCGATCTGCGCGCGCTTGCGCTCCCCGTGGGAGAGGGATTCCCAGCGGGCCTCGAAATCCGCGGCGATGCCGAGCCGGTCCCTGAGCCGGGCGGCCACCCGGCCCTCGTCGAGCAGGAAATCGGCCAGCTCCGCGGGCGGATCGTCGGTGCGCTGCGGGCAGTAGGCGACCCGGTCGGGCGCCTCGACGAGGCCCTCGTCGGGGGCCAGTTGGCCGGTGGCGAGCCGCAGCAGCGTGGTCTTGCCGGTCCCGTTGCCACCGACGACGCCGGACCAGCCCGGCCCGAAGTGCAGCGTGAGGTCGTCGAACAGGGGTTCAACCGAGGAAGGATAGGCGAATTGGACATGCATCAGGCGGACGAACGGTCGGCTCATCATCGGTCGGCTTCCGGCCGCGCTGGAGGCGGCGGCATTTTATCCTGGCCGAAGAACCGGCGCAGATCAAGGGCAGAAGCAAATAT
>PNNM01000127.1 GCA_013824215.1 Coriobacteriaceae bacterium | reverse complement strand
GTGACGCGGTTGACGGTCACGTCGGTCGTCTGCGCCGACATGATGACCGCACACAGCAGGTGGAACGGGGTGTCGAACTCGAGCGCGATGCGCGCGTGCGGGTAGAGCCGTTCGAGCCGGTCGACGATCTCGTCCGCGCGGGCCTTGAGCGCCGCAGACGGCTTGGCGGGACGGGACGGCATCCGGCGCTACTTCGCCGTCCAGTTCTTGGTCGCGTCGTCGTAGGCGAGCATGATCCCGGTCCTGCCCTTCTCGGACATGGTCGACTCGGTCGGGTCCGCGTCGTAGGCGACGAGCTCCCAGGTGCTCGCGCCGCCCTCGCCCATGTTCTGGATGAGGCGCACGAACCGCTTGTCCGGGTACTGCTCCGCGTACCAGGTCATGAACGCCTCGCGGTCGGTCACGCCGCTGAACTCGCTGCCGGCGGCCACGACGTCGAAGAAGGCCTTCGCTCGTTCGTCGAAGGTCATCGAGTCGTCGTTCGGGACGTCCGCCGTCTCGTACATCTTGAACGCCGGGACCTTCTTGTTCGTGTAGGTGGTGAGGAAGATCGTGTAGTTCGCGTCGTGGCTGCCGGTCGACTTTCGCTGGCCCACGACGTCGCGCACCTCGAGGTCCCAGTTCGCGGCCTCGGGATGGGCGGACCAGACTCGCATGAGGTCGTCCGCCGAGTACTTCGGGCCGTCGCCCACGAGCGAGCAGCCCGCGAGGAGCAGCGTTACTGCGAGGGCGGCCGCCAGTGATGCGGTGGTCGTCGGGACGTGTCGGAGTGCGTCGTTCCGGGCCATGGTCTTCCCCTCCGTCGTCTTCGGGCGCCGAAGCTTCAGTCGCTCCCGAGCGCCGTTTGCGCCTGCTCGACAAGGTGCGGGACGTCGCGCGTCGCCGTGACCCAGACTTCGCGCATGTCGATCGTACCGTAGTCGTGAACGAGCAGGTTGCGCATGGCGATCATCTGCGCCCACGGCAGCACGGGGTGAAGCTCCCGCGTCGCGTCGGACATCCGCCGGGCGGCCTCCCCGATCACAAGCAGGCAGCGCACCACCGCGTCCTGCATACATTCGTCCGCCAGGAATCGGTCGAGGTCCCCGCCGTCCAGATGACGCGCCAGCCGACAGCCGTATTCCGCTATGTCGCCGAATCCGGCGCGGTCCGCTTCATCCGGCCGCATAGACGGTCCTCGCCGTGCCCAGGATCTCCGCGCGGCGCTCGGTGTTCGCGCCGCCCTCGACGGCCGCACGCGTCACGAGGTCCACCCGCCGGCGCAGCATCGCCTGCAGCTCCGCCTGCTGGTCCGCCATGCCGAACAGTCCGGGAGAGGTTCCCTCGGCATACGTCACGAGGAGGTCGATGTCGCTGTCGGCCGCGAAGTCCTCGCGCAGCACCGAGCCGAAGACCGCGAGCTCCGCGATGCCGTGCGACCGGCAGAACGCGGCGATCGCGGCGAGGTCGACGCCGAGGCGCCGCATCGGGGCAACGTCCTCGGCGGTGGCGCCGGGCATCCCGGCAGCGTAGGCGGCCGCCGCCTCCGCGGCGAGGACGGCGTCGGGATGCGTCGCGAGCGGTGCGCCCAGCGCGTCGGCGACCTCGACGACACGCCCGAGCGCCACCCCGCGGTACGCACTCCGCTCCCAGCGCGCCACCTGTGGCTGGGAGACGCCCACGCGCTCCCCCAGCTCTCGCTGCGAGATGCCGAGCGCTCGCCTGTGCGCGACAAGCGCGCGGCCGATGTCAGACCCGGTCGCCATGATGCGAGTATATGAGAAGCGCCATATATACCGCAATCGTTATCGACAGCGTGCTACTTGCGGGCGAACTTGAACGAGGCGGACTTGTCCCGAGAGCGCCGCGATCCTACGGGGCGCCGGACCCGCGTGCTAGGCTTCCAGGCGTCATGCGAAGGCTCCCGGTCCCAGCGGTCCTGCTCGCCGCGGCGCTCTGCCTCTCGGCGTGCGTCGCCACCGCCCCGCCGGCTTCCGGGCGGGGCGCGCCGGCGGTCGCGCGCGCGGTGGTCACCCGCGTCGTCGACGGCGATACGATCCATGTGCGCATGCCCGACGGCTCGGCCGAGAAGGTGCGCCTGAGCGCCGTCGATACGCCCGAGTCCACATGGGAGCACGAGCCGTTCGGCAAGGAGGCGTCCGCGTACGCGAAGCAGACGCTGGCCAGCCGCACGGTCTACCTCGAGACCGGGCCGTACCTGCGGGACGACTACGATCGCCTGCTCGCGTTCGTCTGGCTCGACCGTCCCGTCGACCGCTCCGATGTCGAGGTGCGTGCGAAGATGTTCAACGCGGCGCTCCTTGCCGACGGATACGCCGAGGTCTACGACAAGGCGCAGAACCGGGCCTACATGGACGTCTTCCACCGTATCGAGCGCGAGGCGCGCGCGGCGCGCCGCGGGATGTGGGGGCTGTGAGCACCGTGACGTTGCCGCTCATCGGGCGCTTTCCGGGCACGGCCACCCTCCCGCGCATCGCGCTGTGCGACCTGCCCACACCGGTGGAGTTGCTGGCTGTCCAGATCGACGCCGACGGGCTGTTCGTCAAGCGCGACGACCTGACTTCGCGGCTGTACGGCGGCAACAAGGTGCGCAAGCTGGAGTTCCTGTTCGGTCAGGCGCGTATCCAGGCCGCCCGTGCCGTCATCACTTTCGGCGCGTACGGGAGCAACCACGCGCTCGCCACAGCCGTGCATGCCCGAGCGCTCGGATTCGAGCCGCACGTGGTGCTCTCGCCGCAGGCGCCGGGACCCTACGCGGCGGCCACGCTGCGTGCCCACGCGGGGCTCGGGACCGTCATCCACCCGATTGACGGCTGGGACGGCAGGCGCGAGGCGGTCCGCGCCAAGCTCGAGCTGGCCGAACGCGACGGCGTGGAGCCCTACGTCATCCCGATGGGCGGCACGGACCGCCACGGGGCGATCGGCTACGTGAACGCCGGCATGGAGTCGGCCGCGCAGATGCCGGTGGACGTCATCTACGTCGCGGCGGGCACCCTCGGCACGGCGGTCGGCCTGGCCATCGGGCTCGCGGCGGCGGGCTCGAGCGCGCGCGTGGTGGCCGTCCGGGTGACGCCCGAGCAGATCGCCAACCGGCCGTTCGCCGAGAAGCTCGCGGCAGAGACGTC
>PNNM01000126.1 GCA_013824215.1 Coriobacteriaceae bacterium | reverse complement strand
ACCGATCAGGTGGACAACGTCTTCTCGCACTTCGCCAAGAGCGGGATCCAGATCGAGGACGAGGCGGCCGAGCCTGTCACCGACGCGGAGGCCGTTCTGATACTTGCCGAGGAGGCCGCCGAGCCGCCGGCCGAGGTCGAGGAGATCCCGGACGTACCGGTCGAGGATCCGCCCGACGAGCCCGCCAAGCCGGCGCCCAAGGCCGCGCCGAAGCGCCGTCCGAAGCGCCGCACCGACAGCCACGTGACGTCGCCGCTGACGTCCGACCCGGTCCGCATGTACCTGAAGGAGATCGGCAAGGTGCCGCTGCTGACCGCTCGCCAGGAGGTCGATCTGGCGATGAAGATCGAAGCGGGCCTCGAGGCCACCGCCAAGATCGAGGAGGCCAAGGTCCGAAGGATCAAGCTGGAGCGCGCCGAGTCGCGCAGACTCGAGCGCATCGAGGCGATCGGCCTGAACGCCAAGAAGCAGCTCGTGGAGGCGAACCTGCGCCTCGTGGTCTCCATCGCCAAGCGCTACGTGGGCCGCGGGATGCTCTTCCTCGATCTGATCCAGGAGGGCAACCTGGGCCTCATCCGCGCGGTCGAGAAGTTCGACTACGGCAAGGGATTCAAGTTCTCCACCTACGCGACGTGGTGGATCCGTCAGGCCATCACCCGCGCCATCGCCGACCAGGCGCGCACGATCCGCATCCCCGTGCACATGGTCGAGACGATCAACAAGCTGATCCGCGTGCAGCGCCAGCTGCTCCAGGACCTCGGCCGCGAGCCGCTGCCGGAGGAGATCGCCGACAAGATGGAGATGACGCCGGAGCGCGTGCGGGAGATCCTCAAGATCTCGCAGGAGCCGGTCTCGCTCGAGACGCCGATCGGCGAGGAGGAGGACTCCCAGCTCGGCGATTTCATCGAGGACGGGGAGGCCATCGTCCCGCCGGAGGCCGCGTCGTTCACGATGCTCCAGGACCAGCTGTCCAAGGTGCTCGAATCCCTGTCGGACCGGGAGCGCAAGGTCATCGAGCTGCGGTTCGGGCTCACCGACGGGCACCCGCGCACGCTCGAGGAGGTCGGACGCGAGTTCGGTGTCACGCGCGAGCGTATCCGGCAGATCGAGAGCAAGACGCTGTGCAAGCTGCGGCACCCGTCGCGCTCCAGCAAGCTGAAGGACTACCTGGAGTAAGCGAAAGACCGCCGCACCGCACAGATCCGGCAGCGCATCGAGCGACGCGGGGCACCTTGACCCACGTGTTGCCTATCGGTAGCCTGTTGCCCATAGGGACAACGCCCAGATGTGAGGCAACAATGGTCCAAGAAGCGGGAATCCTCGACAACCTGACTTCCGCTCTGGAGGCGGCGCTTCCGGGTGCTCGCGTTTCTCTGAAACGATCCAGCGCAGCGGCATCGAGGATCGAGGGGATCGCCGATGTTCGCTTCGAAGGGGAGCGCTTCAGAGTCCTCGTCGAAGTCAACGCGCGCAGCAGCTCCGGCAGCCTGCAACAGGCGGCTGAGCATCTGGCATCGCGCCTTGAGCGTACTGGTGAGGGTACGATCGGGCTGGTTGTCGCACCGTATCTCGGACCGCGTCATCGCGAGCAGCTGCGAGACCTCGGCGTGAACTTCCTCGATCTGTGCGGCAACGCTTGGATCAGGCATGGTGGGATACATGTGGATCGTCAGGGCTTTGCCAACAGGTTCTCGGAGCAGCGCGTCGGGCGTGACCCTTTCGCCGACAAGGCTTCGCTGATCCTTCGGGAACTCCTCAGAGACCCGGGGCGTGGGTGGGGAGTGCGCGAGCTGGCCTCGGAGCTACGGCTCGACCCGGGATTCGTGTCGCGGATGGGGCGGGAGCTGGAAGGCCTGGGCTACGCGGCGAGAGAGGCCGGTCGGCTGAAACTCAGGGACGCACGTTCGGTTCTTGACGATTGGGCTCATGCCTACAGCTACCGACGCAACCGCATGCGCGGTTACTACCGGCAGGTCAAAGAGCCGCTCGAACTGCTCGCAGGCCTGCGGGCGGCGCGCGTACCCGGGGGGACGGTCTATGCGCTGAGCCTGCAGGCGGGTGCCCACTTGGTGGATCATCACGCCAGGTTCAGCGAGGTGCACGTCTACGTGCAGGACGAAACCGCGGAGCATGCCTTGCGTGACGCCCTGGATCTGGTGCAGGTGGACGAAGGGGCCGACGTGTGGCTGATGTCACCCTACTATCGCCACTCGGTGTTCGACGGCCTGCGGGAGGTGGATGGTCTGCCCGTCGTGTCCGACGTGCAGCTCTACCTCGATCTCTACAGCTATCCGCTCAGGGGTGCCGAGCAGGCGGAGCACCTGTATGCGTCCGTGATCGAACCCACTCTTCCCGCCGGGATGCGATGAGAAGCCGATGAGAGACGCCGCGGCCTTGTTCGCCGCGCTCGAAGCGCTGAGGGAAGAGCTCCCGCGACTTGTGCTGGTCGGCGGCTGGGCACCTCAACTCTACTTCGAGTATCTGCTCGGCGAGAAGGGTGCGCGCCCTTGCTGACCGAGGACGTGGATGTGGCGTTGAGGCGCTCCGTAGGCCGGTCGGGGCAGCTGGGATCCTCGCTCGAACGGCAGGGGCTCAACGCGGTGGCCGGGGCGTTTCCGCCGGATGCTCAAGGTGCTCCGGAGCCACTTCCTCGACGTCGACTCAGAAGGTATCCGCCTTGTCGAGGAGCAGCGACCAGCCGATGCGTTGCCCGGTCTCGCGCCCGCTCAGTTCCGCCGCTATGTGCTCGCGGTGTTCCGCGACTTGATCGGCGAGATGGAATCGTTGTCTGGGTCGCAAGCTACGCCGGGATAGGTCTCGCGGCCGGCCGGCAGGGCGTTGGGGTACCGCTCGTACATGGCCGGCGTCCTTCAAGCGCGGACTCCCGGGCTGCGTGGTGATACCGCGTGATCGGAACAGAGAAGGCCCCCGCGCGATCCCGTGCGGGGGCCTTCTCGTGGTCGCGCCGCCGAGACGGCGCGGTCTGTCTTGTGGCTCCCCGGGTAGGACTCGAACCTACAACCCTCCGGTTAACAGCCGGATGCTCTACCGATTGAGCTACCGAGGAGTGTGGCGGCGACCCGCCCTTGCGGCCGCTCGCGCAGGTTCGGATTATACGAGCGGCGCGTGGTGCGTGCAATCGT
>PNNM01000125.1 GCA_013824215.1 Coriobacteriaceae bacterium | reverse complement strand
CAAGCAGAAGTACAGCCCGTTCCAGAAGACCGGAGGTGAAAAGAACGCATGATCAAGAAGCGACTCGCAAGCGTTCTGTTCGGGAGCACGGTAGCTGCAGCGGTCCTGCTGCCCGCCGTCGCCCTCGCCGAAGAGGCTGCGGCCGGCGCAGCCGCTGCCGGACCCGTTGAGTGGCAGGCCACCGTCGGCAAGGCCATGGCGGCCGGCCTGGCCATGGGGCTGTCGGCCCTCGGCGCCGGTTACGCCCAAGCGAAGATCGGCTCGGCCGGCGCCGGTACGCTCGCCGAGCGTCCTGAGGCCGCGATCTGGATCATCACCCTGCAGGCCCTGCCGGAGGTCATCGTCCTGCTGGGCTTCGTGTCCGCGATCATGATCAGCGGCTAGAACCGTCCTCACCGGACACGTCGGTACCACCGGGTAGTACGAGAGGACGGGTACGATGGCCCTTGAAGACATCTTCACAGCTCTCGAGGAGCAGGCCGGGGAGGAGTGCGCGGAGATCCTCGAGTCGGCTCGCGAGCAGGTCTCTGTGATCGCCGAGGAGGCCGCCGAGGAGGCCGCGACCATCCGCAACCGCCGCGTCGAGAACGCGGAGCGTGCGGCGACGGCTGTCACCGGGCGGCAGCTCAACGCCGCCCGTCTCGAGGCGAAGAAGCGGGTGGCCTCCGTCAAGGAGGCGGCGGTGCGCGACGTGTACGAGCGTGCGCTCGCGGACCTGGGCAAGGTGCGCGGCGCTGCCGGGTACGAGGCGCTCTTCCGCGACCTCGCCGCCGAGGCTCTCGAGGGCGTCAGCGGCCAGCTGGACGTCCTCGTCGACCCGGCCGACGCGAAGCTCGGCGAGAAGGTGCTGGCGGACTTGGCGCCTGGCGCGAGCGTTCGTGGGGACATCTCCACGGCCGGCGGCCTCGTCGTCGTGTTCGAAGGCGGGCGCATCATGCGCCGCAACACGCTCGAGGACCGGCTCGAGAAGTCACGCAGATGGTCGCAGGCGCAAGTCGCGGAGATGCTCTTCGCATGAGCACGCGCTCCGCGACAGAACGGTCCGCGCCTCCCGGCAAGGACTACGGATACTGCAACGCCCGCATCCGCGGCATGAAGTCGCGCCTGTTCGACCGGCCGTATCTCGAACGGCTCATGAGCGCCCACGACGTGGCTGCGCTCATCCAGGAGCTCATGCAGACCGAGTATGCTCCGGACCTCGAGCAGGCGATCATCCACGGTCGGACCGCGGCCCAGATGGACGAAGCGTTGAAGACGAACGTCGTGCGTGTCTACCGGAAGGTCATCCGACTGCTCAACGGGGAAGCGTACGACCTCGTGGCCACCCTGCTCGGCAGGTGGGACCTGTTCAACCTGCGCACGATCGTGCGAGGCAAACACGTCCATCTATCGACCGAGGAGATCCTCGACGGGCTCATCCCCATCGGGCAGATGTCCGCGGTCGATCTCCATGGACTGGCGGCATGCGAGGACGTGCGGGCCGTGGTCGACACCGCGGTCACGTGGGGGCTCCCGTACGCGCAGGCACTGCGCGAAGGCTTCCACGCCTACATGAAGACCGGCGAGCTTCCTCAGCTGGAGCTGGCACTCGACACCTACTACGCTCGATGGGCCGCCGGACGGCTCTCGCGACGGGGCGCTAACGCGGAACTCGCGAAGCGCATCCTTGGCACTCAGATCGATACCGTGAACCTGATGACCCTGTTCCGGCTGCTCAAGGCGGATCTCGAGGGCCTCGATCCGGCCACCTTCTTCCTCGAAGGCGGGCTCGCGGTCGACCGGGAGATGTTCATCGAGCTGGCCGGTATGTCGGACGTCGATGAGATGCTCGACAGGCTGAAAGGCACCCCGTACGGCAAGACTCTCGAGGACGCCGCCCTGGCGTACCTGGAGGGCGGGTCCGTGGCCGTGTTCGAGCGTGAGCTCGAAGAGCTCCTGACCCGGCGCGCTGTCAGGTCCGGTCTGGCCGACCCGCTCGGCGTCGGCGTGGCGGTCGCCTACCTGTGGGCCAAGCTCAACGAGGTGACGAACCTGCGCATCATCGTGAAGGGGAAGGCCGTCGGCATGCCGGACGACCGCATCAGGAGGGAGCTGATCCTTGTATAAGCTCGTCGTCCTGACGGATCCCGACAACGCGGACGGCTTCCGGCTGGCCGGTGTCGACGTGGTCATCGCGGAGACCCAGGACGAGGCGCGGCACAAGCTGAACGCACTCATCGACGACGACACGAGCGGCATCATCGGCGTGAACGAGAGCATCTTCGGCACCATCGACGAGCGGACCCAGAGGAAGATCGACTCCATCTACAGGCCGATCGTCATCTCACTGCCGATACGCGAAACGCTGGAGACAGGGGAAGACCACCGCGCCTACCTGTCGCGACTCATCCGACGCGCGATCGGATTCGACATCACACTGAGGCGAGGCTGATGATCAAAGGGAGCATAGCGAGGATAACCGGCCCGGTCGTCATTGCTGACGGCATGACGGGTGCAAAGATGTACGACGTCGTGCGCGTCGGCGCTCAAGGGCTGATGGGCGAGGTCATCCGGCTCGAGGGCGAACTCGCGACCATCCAGGTCTACGAGGACACATCGGGTCTGAAGATCGGCGACCCCGTCGAGTCCACCGGTGGCCCGCTCATGGTCGAGCTGGGCCCCGGCCTCCTGTCGTCCATATACGATGGCGTCCAGAGGCCGCTGCCGGTGGTCGCGGCGCAGACCGGCGACTACATCGAGCGCGGCACCGTCGCCTCGGCGCTGGACCGTGAGCGGAAATGGCCGGTCGCGTTGAAGGTCGCGGTGGGCGACGAGGTCGCCTCCGGCGACGTGGTGGCGACCCTTCAGGAGAGCGACACCATCGAGCACCGGGTCATGGTCCCGCCCGGACATGCCGGCCGCGTGAAGAGCGTGGTCACGGAGGGCGAGTACACCGTCGACCAGGTGCTCGTGACCCTCGAGGACGGCTCCGAGGTCAAGATGAGCCAGTGGTGGCCGGTCCGCCAGGGCCGTCCCTACAACCGCAAGCTCGATCCGACCACGCCGTTCACCACCGGCATGCGGATCCTCGACACGTTCTTCCCGATCGCGCTGGGCGGCAACGCGATCATCCCGGGCGGCTTCGGCACGGGCAAGACCGTCACGCAGCAGTC
>PNNM01000124.1 GCA_013824215.1 Coriobacteriaceae bacterium | reverse complement strand
CGCGTCATCCCCCGACGCGGTCATGTGGCAGACGGGGTTCGAGCACGTGAGCGCGGTGTTGACGTTGCGCTCGTACTCGTTGCCCACACCCGTTCCCGAGCCGTGGGGCTTGCCGTTCGGCCCGGAACCGGGCCAGTAGTTGCCCAGGCCGACGTCCCAGGCGTGATCGGCGTGCGTGAGGTCCGGGTCTTCGTGGCATGCGGTGCAGGCCGCGGCCGCATGGCAGCTGGCGCACTGGCGGCCCTTCTTCTCGAGATCGCCGGCCCAGGTGGGGTTGGAGTGGATGATGTGCAGCGTGCGCGAGTCGGCCTCGGCCGAAGACTTGGTATAGAAGTAGCCGTAGGTGGTGACCACGGAGGGAATCGCCGCCGGGTTGGTGAAGAGCATCCCGGAGTGGCACGAGCCGCAGTTCCACGTGGGGTTGTGGAACGGATGGCTGCCTGTCTGCTCCCAGTGACACTTCATGCAGGCGGTCGTACGGTTCACGGCGGTGTTGACACCGAAGCTGACCGTGGATACGGCACTGGCACCGGGGGGCTGGTGACAGTAGAGACACTCCCCGTTGTTGGTGAAGGGCTCGGTCGGGGTCATCGTGGCGGAACCCGCCCACGCACTCCCGGCTCCCATCGCCAAGAAGGCGACACAAAGCGCCGCCGCGGCCAGGACCGCGAAACGTCTGCTCATCGGTGGACCCCCAGTGCTCGACCGACCGCCAACAGCACTCCTTCTACGTGCGCCCCTGTTCAACTGCAGCGGGCCGGCAACCGAGTTGTGGTCGTCGTGCTCGGTCCCACTGCAAACCCGAGACGTGCAGACGCACGTCTACAGGCTTCGGCATTCAGGAAGATACAGGTGACAGCCGTCACAAGTCAACAGCGTGCGATCGTCCGTTGGCTCAAGCGCAGGTAGCGAGGACCGAACAGCTCCTGGCTTGTGACGGCGGTCACACATCATCTGTGAGCCGGCGCACCGCCTCTCGTGGATTCGAGTACTCCCGCCGCTCGTCGGTAGTAGCGCGACCAACACACGAGGCGGCCGGAGGCCGTCGGCGCGGGGTATTCGGACCGCTACGACCACCAGCGCAGCAGGCGCAGGATCCCCTGCGGCGGCGACGTGCGATGCGTCGTCCCGGCCTGCGAGTCGATCTCGTCACGGTGACGGACGTACCACTCGAACGCGCGCACCATCATCACGCGGTTGCTGTCTTTCGGCGCCCACCCGAGGACCCGCCTGGCCTTCGCGTTCGAGAACCAGAACGGCTTGTCCATCGTCTTGTAGTGCCAGTCGGCGAGCGGCGAGAGACACACCGCGTCGAGCAGACCGAGTGCGGCCCTCGCGAGCGGAGCGTTGAGGTGCACGACCCGCGAACCGGTCCCCGCGTGCCGAACGAGGTCCCGCATGAGCTCGTCGAGCATGCCGAACTCCTCGGCGCCGACGTTGAACGTCTCGCCGGCGGCTTCCGGAAGGACGGCGGCCGCGCAGCACGCCTCCGCCAGGTCCGAAGCGCTCACGAGCTGGAAGGCGTTCGAGCCGTCCCCGATGGTGTAGACCGACCTGCCCGCCAGGACCCAGTCGAAGAGGATCTGGAAGATACCGCCGCGACCTTCGTCGACGATGGTCCGGGGCCGGACGATCGCCCATTCGAGCCCGCGTTCGCCCGCCCAGACCACCTCGAGTTCCGCGGCCCTCTTCGACCGCCCGTATCGCCCGACGGGGCGCAGCGGGCTCTGCTCCGTGATCGGCATGGCCGTCACGGCGGGGTCGTAGACGGCGCTCGATGAGACGTGCACGAGTCTGCGTATGCCGGCCGCGACGCACACGTCGGCAACGTTCCGGGTACCGCGCACGTTCACGTCGTCGAAGCGGCGTCCCGCCTTCGCCAATGGGACGAGCGCTGCGGTGTGGAAGACGATGCCCCTACTCCGACACGCCTCCGCAAGCACGCCCGGGTCGAGCACGCTACCGGCCACCCACTCGACTCGGCCCCGCAGGTCGGACGCGGGCTCCGCGGGATCGAGCACGCGCACGCCCTCGCCTCGAGCGAGCAGCCTGCGAGCGAGGTGGGTGCCCAGGAAGCCCGAGCCTCCTGTCACGAGGTTCAGCACAGCCACTCCGCCCGCATCTAGAGGAGACCCGCCTCGCGGGCCCAGGCCACCGACGCCCTCATGCCGTCCTCCAGACTCCCGGGTGGGACCCACCCAAGATCCTTCTCGGCCTTCGCCACACTGCAAGCGATGTCCTTGTACATCTCCCCCGCGACGTGGATCTCCATCTGGTAGAGCCCGACTCCCTGCAAGGCGCCGTCGACGAGCGCGGCGCCGGCGGAGGCGAACGCCGGGTAGCTGCTCGTCTCCAGCTCGACGCCGAGGGCCGCGGCGAGCGTGCGGTAGATCTCCAAGGTCGAGTACGGCCTCTCGTCGGCGATCCAGTAGGTCTCGCCGCGGGCGATGGGCGCCTCGGCTGCCGAGAGCATCGCGCTGCAGAGACTGTCGACGTACGTCATGCTCCTCAAGTTCGCCCCGTCCCCGAACAGCGGCGCCTTGCCGAGCATGATCATCTTCATGAGGCGTGTTTGGCGCTCGGGCTGGCCGGGACCGTAGTACCAGCACGGCCGCAGGATCGTCGTCTCGATGCGACCCCGCACCCAAGCCTCGTTGACCGCGCGCTCGGCGAGCGACTTGCTCGCGCCGTAGCGCATGTACGGTCTCGGCGGCGTGTACTCGTTCATCAGGACGTCGCGGCGCCGATTGCAGCCGACAGCTGAGTTGCTGCTCACATAGACGAAGCGTCTGACACCCGAGCGCACGGACGCGTCGAGCAGGTTCTCCGTCCCTTGCGTGTTGATGCGGCGCAGCTCGCCGATGCCGAACATCCCCGTGTGGATGATGCCAGCGGCATGGAAGACGGCGTCGACCCCGGCCGTGGCGGCGACCAGCGACCCAGGCTCCGTCACGTCGCCCTCGACGACCCCGGCGCCGAGCCGCGTCAGGCCGCCTGTCTCGGAGCCGGGCAGGACGAGGCACCTTGTCTGCGCCCCGGCCGAGGCCAGCGCACGAACGAGCCTCGTGCCCAGCCGAGACCGCGGTCGTAGACCAAGTACAGGTACCTCAGTATCCCGTAGACCACGAACGGGATGGTGAACATGAGATAGCCGTGG
>PNNM01000123.1 GCA_013824215.1 Coriobacteriaceae bacterium | reverse complement strand
GGAGATGGCGCGGTGGCAGATCCGGTCAGCACGCCCGAGGGACGGGAGTTCTCGGTCGCCGCGAAGCTCTACATCTGTGCGGGCAGGGTCCTCCCGCGCGGCGGCGGCATGTTCTTCTGGACCTCACCCACCGGCGAGACCGTCAGCGCGAAGACGCTGGCCGAGGGCCTCGTCATCACCACCATCGACTGGCTCAACGAGAACGGCTGGATCCAGATCTGGACCGCCGAGGTCAAGCAGCTGTTCGTGAAGGTGCCGGTGCTCGGCGTCCGCGCGGTCCACTCGGGAGGACCGGGCTTCGCAGGGCGCCTTCTCGAGAGCACAGGCTGGCAGGACTCCGACGTCATGCAGATGACCTCGAACCTCATCGCGCGCCGGTCCGAGGACCCGAAGATGGCTCTGCTCGCCGCGGCAGCGCGCGAGTTCCAGGAGGCCGGCGTGTGCCTCTCGGGCGTCTGGAACAAGGAGTGGCTCGACTACCTGTCCGCCGCCTGGCACGCCGAGGCGGCGCAGTGGTACGCGCACGCCATGGCGCAGCCGTGGGCCGAGACCGCGCGGCGCAACGCCGTGGCGGGCATAGGGGCGCGCCTCGCACCGCGGGACGACGACTAGCGCAGGAGGTCCAAGCATGGGCGTCACCAAGAAGTTCACGATCCTGCACAGCAACGACATGCACGGGGACTTCCTCGCCGAGCAGGAGGCGGGCGGCGGTCCCCTGACCGGCGGCCTGCCGCTGCTGTCGGGCTACATCAACAAGGTGCGCGCCGAGGAGGACAACGTCCTCTACGTCATCTCCGGCGACATGGTGCAAGGCTCGATCATCGACTCGGACTTCAAGGGCACCTCGACGATGCAGATCATGAACTACCTGGCGCCCGACGTGGTCGCCTTGGGCAACCATGAGGTGGACTACACACTGCCGGGCCTGCTGTGGCTCGAGAAGATCGCCAACTTCCCCATCGTGAACGCCAACCTCTACGTCAAGCCGTACGAGAAGCGGATGATGAACCCCTACTTCATCAAGAAGATGGCGGGGTTCGAGATCCTGTTCACCGGCATCCTCACCGAGAAGGTGATGGACGCGCTCGCCCTCGACCCCCTCGTCGGCACCTTCGTCTCCCTCGAAGAGGCGGCCACCGAGGTCGGCAAGATCTGCGACGCGTTCAAGAGCGACGACATCGACCTCACCGTCGTGCTCACCCACATCGGCTTCGAGTCCGACAAGGAACTCGCGGCGATGCTGCGCCCTGAGTGGGGCGTGGACATCATCATCGGCGGGCACTCGCACACCCTGCTGTCCGAGCCGGAGCGCGTGAACGACATCCTCATCGTGCAGGCCGGGACCGGCACGAACCAGATCGGACGCTTCGACATCACCGTCGACGACGACACCAACTCGGTGGTCGAGTACTCCTGGCAGCTCATCCCGATCGACGAGTCCATCGCGGAGCCGGACCTGCGCCTGGCCGAGTTCATCGAGTCGTTCAAGGACATCGTCGACCGCAAGTACGGCGTCATCCTCACCAAGCTCGCCCAGCGGCTCACGCACCCCCGCCGCGAGGAGGAGACCACGCTCGGCGACCTGATGGCCGACGCGCTGGCCGAGATGACCGGTGCGAACGTCGTGCTGCTGGGCGCCGGCTCGGTGCGGGTCAAGGAACTCGGCCCGGCCGTGACGCTGATGGACCTGATGTCGTGCTTCCCGTACGACGACAGCATCACCGAGTACACGGTGACCGGTGCCGTGCTCGAGCGCATGTTCGGCCACTGGATGCGCACGGAGAACCGCGACGGCGAAGGCGAATGCTACCAGGTCAACGGCGCCGTGCGCGCGGTCTACTCGGACGCCGCGCACGCCCTGCAGTCGCTGACGGTCGATGGCGCCCCGGTCGACGACGCGAGGACCTACACGGTCCTGCTCCAGGGCTACCACGCCAAGAACAGCATGTCGTACCTGAACGTCACGCCCGAGGAGCTCGTGGCCGCGGTCCCGGCGAAGGTGGAGGCGACCAGCGCCCAGGGCGTGCTCAAGGAGTGGATGACCGCGCATCAGAACGAGAACCGCTCGATCGAGGGCAGGCTCGTCTACGAGGCTTAGTGCCGGTTCAGGTCAGGCGGTTCTGGACCTTGCGCATCTCCGCCATGTGATGCCGGATGACCTCGGGCGGCGTCCCCCACGATGCCGCCTCGCGCGCGAGGACGAATACCATCGCGTCGATGTCCTCGGCCGAAGGGCTGTCGAAGTCGGAGCCGAGGTCGCAGAAGCCGCTCCTCACCAGCTCCCGGACGGCGTCGCGCACCACCTCGCCGTCGGAGCCGAGGTGCATGCCGCCCCGCACCCGGGCGAACGCCTCGGCCTGGGCGACGGTGAAGCACTCCACGAGAAGGTCGCGAGCGCTCTCTGGCGTCAGCTCTTCGAGTTCGGTCTCGGAGACCGTCCATGGAACGTACCCGGCCATCGCCCGCCCACCTCCTGCCCGAGGTTAAGGCTGCCTAAGGTTAGGGCGCGAGTCAAGTACCGTCTGTGACGGCAGCCACCCACCGGACGACGAGCGACAGCTACAGGAGCGCGCGGCCCGACGCGAGAGACCACACGATCGCCCCGGCCCACACCAGGCCGAGCAGTGTCACCACCGCCTTCACCCAAGTCCTGACGCGTCGGGTGCGCCACAGCAGCCACCACGCCAGCGGCTGGGTCACGACGGCGGCGAGCAGCAGGACGACCCACAGCGCTCTGGTGGCGTTCGACTCCTCTTGCGTGATGCCCGCGTTCATCCCGTGCTCGTATGTCTCGGTCCGCCTCAGGTCGACGGGTGTCTCGCCGAGGAAGCCGGGTGGCACGTTCTCCGGAAGCTCGTCGAGACCGTCCTGGTACCCCTCGTCGCCCGCCACGGTCGCCTCAGTCGCCGTTCGGGAACGAGTCGGGCGGGGCCGGGAGGGCGTCCGGGTCGAAGATGAACCGGTCGTCCTGGATCAGCAGGCGCGACTGGATGTCGGGATCGAAGAAGTACTCGTCGCCCATGACGTCGAGCGGGTCCGCGCGATAGGTGTGGGGTCGCTCCAGGTCCGGGTTGCCGTAGCGCTCGCACAACAGCCGCACGTGGCGGACCTTGTCTGCCAGTGACTTCTCATCCACCGGTGGACCGCCTCTCGCCGTCGCAGTATCCGTGCGGAGGGCCCCGGTCTCCCGAGGCCCCGGAGTCTCTATGGTGGGCGCTAGAGGATTTGAACCTCTGACCCCTTCCGCGTCAAGGAAGTGCTCTCCCCCTGAGCTAAGCGCCC
>PNNM01000122.1 GCA_013824215.1 Coriobacteriaceae bacterium | reverse complement strand
CCGAGCGCGAGGTACGCCGGCGAGCAGTCGGGATCGAGCTCGATGGCGCGGCTCGCCGCGGCGATCGCCTCGTCGTAGAAGTCGCCGGAGAGCATGAGTTCGGCCAAGAGGGTCTGCGCGAGCGGGTCGCCGGCGTCGATGTTGAGCGCCTGCCAGACCGCCTCGACGGCGGGCCAGACCGCGCCTTGGCGGGCGAGACCCTCTGCGAGCTGCACCTGCGGGGAGCGCGCGGGCATCTAGCCGGTCCTCCCGAGCAGGTCCTTGGCGACGCGCTCCACGAGCCGCAGCCCGCTCTCCGCACCGGCCACGACGCCGTTGGCGCCCACCGAGCGGGCGAGCGCCGCATCCGCCACGAACGGCCCGCCCGAGGCCAGGAGCACGACATCGGTGTGCCCGGCCTGCTGCATGATCTCGCGCACGCCGCGCACCGATGTCGCGGTGGCCGTCGTCTCGGCGCACACGATGAGGATGCGCGCGCCGGTCTCCTCCACGCGCTCGAGGAACTCGGCGGGCCGTACGTCCACACCGAGGTCGATGACGCGGTGACCGGCCTCTTTGAGCGCCGTGCCGGTTATGTCCTTGGCGATGGAGTGCGAGTCGCCCTGCACGCAGCCGACCAGCACGGTGATGCCCGAGTCCGGCGCGGCCGACGGTGGGGTGACGAACGACTGGATCTGCTCGGCGATCACCGCGGCCTGCGTGAAGGTGATCTCGTCGATGGCGCCCGAGGCCCACGCTCCGCCGAGCATCGCCATCGCCGGAACGAACAGCGCATCGAACAGCTGCTCCTGGCCGACCCCGGCGGCCTTCGTGCGCTCGATGACGCCGATGGCCGAGGCGGGGTCCTGGCTCACGAGTGCCTGATAGAGATGTGCGGGCGCGTCGTCGGACATCTTGTTGGACTCGCTCGCCTCCCTTTCGAAAACCGATGCTGGCGGACACGGCGACCAGGCCCGCTCAACACTTGGAAGTATCGCAGACGGGCGGCACCTTCGGGAGGCGTGGACGCTCACAGCTTCGGCACGGCGTGGAGCGTGGTGGCGGGGGTGGGGGTCGAACCCACAAGCCTTGCGGCCAGGGGATTTTAAGTCCCCCTCCTGTGCCAATTCGGATACCCCGCCGCTCCGGCGTCCCTCAGCGGCCCGGTCCCTCCGAGGCCGCCGCGTCCAGCGCGATCCCGTAGAGTATGTCGTGCTCGCTGACCAGGGTCGAGTCCACGCCCGCCAGCGACATCACGATCTCGATCACGAGCGTGCCACCGACGATGACCGAGGCTCGGGCCGGCTCCAGCCCGACGATCCCGCGCCGCTCGGCCAGCGGAAGCGCCGCGAACATCTCGAGCCCGTCCGCGACGTCGGCCCCGGTCAGCTCGAATCCGTGGATCCTTGAGGAGTCGTAGGGGTCGAGGCCCTGCTTGACCGCCGCGAGCGTGGTGGCCGTGCCCGCGAGCGTCACGAGCACCTCCGGGCGCTCGCGCAGGGCGTCGAAGTACGGGCGGAACTCGGCGACCGCCCACGCGCGCGCCGCCTCCAGTTCGGCCGGCGTCGGCGGGTCGGAGTGCAGGTAGCGCTCGGTCATGCGCCGTGCGCCGACGTCGATGCTGCGCGCGGCGTCGATGCGCACGCGCCGTGCGCCCTGCGAACGCTCGACCGCGCCGTAGACGAGCTCCGTGGATCCGCCGCCCGGGTCCGCGACCAGGATGCCCTCGCCGTCCATCTCGTACGTGGCGCCGAGGAAGGACAGCGCCGCTTCGCGGTCACCCGGGATGACCTTGGGCCGGATGCCGAGTCCCGCCAGCGGCCCGAGGAGCGTCTCGGCATTGGCGGCGTCGCGTGCCGCCGAGGTCGCCAGCGCCACCGTGCGCTCGACGCCGAGGCGCTCGGCGTCGGCGGCGTACCCTGCCACCGCCTCGACCACGCGGCGCACCGCATCGGCGGTCAGCCGGCCGCTCGCGTCCAGCCCCTCGCCGAGATGCGTTATCTCCGAGCGGCGCAGGACCTCATCGAGGCGCCCATCGCGCACGTCCGCCACGAGCAGGCGCGTCGTGACGGTCCCTATGTCGACGGCCGCCACCCTCACGCTCCCACCTCGTCCACGAGCGCGGCGCATCGGTCGTCCGGGCACTCGCGCGGCACCACGTCGAGCACGCCGAGGCCCACCGGATCGGCCACGCCGGCCAGCGCCGCGGCCGCATGGGCGTGCAGGCACTTCGTCCCTTGCGGGCGGCCCTGCCCCGCGATCCCCACATCCGCGCACGCGTCCGACCCGCCGCTCTCTGCGGCCCTGAGCTCGCGATATGTGGCGTCCGCCTCGTGGAGGCGCGCGGCCAACTCGGCATCGTGCTCGAGACGGCGCGCCCACTCCTCAACGGCGCCGGCGGACTCCAGATCGCCCGCGAAGCCGGCGAGCCACGGGCAGGTCAGCCAGAACAGCGTCGGGAACGGAGCCCCGTCGCCGAGTTCGGAGGCGGTGGCGATGACGGTCGGACGGCCGAACGAACAGCGCTCGGCCACGCGCCAACTCCCGCGAGGCTCGCGCCCGATCTGTGCCGCGACGAGCGCGGCGTCGGCCGTGCCCTCCGCCATCACTGCACGCCGAAGACGGCGTCGAGCACCTGGGTCAGCACGGTCTCGGTGAGTTCGGGTGCGCGGACCGGTTCAATCCTCGCGGTGGTGGCTGTCGCCTCGCCGTCGACGACCACGTAGGCGCGCTCGCCCTCGCGCACGAGGCCCAGGGTCTCGCGCGCCACGTCCTCCACCCCCTCGGGGGTCTTGAGACGCTCCACCTGCGTCTGCAGTCCGGCGTTGCGCGTCTTGAGCGCACCGAGCTCGGCTTCGAGCTGCGCCTTGGTGCGCTCCTCGCGGTACTGGACGCGCAGGACCGGATAGAACGTCCAAGCGAGCACCGCGATCACGGCGATGGCTACGAGCGGCCCGTAGGGTGCACGCGAGCGCGCCGGGGCCTTGCGCGGGCGTTTGGCGGCGGGGGCCGGACGGGTGCGCGGGGCGCCGCCGCGGGAACGCGACGCCGAGGCACGGCGGGCGTCCCCCTTCCCGGGGGACTTCCGCGCCGTTGCCCTCGCCCCGTGCTGCGTCGATGTGCTGCGTGGCATCTGTGGGGTGCGTCCTATGTGCAGGCGAGCGTCGGCGGTGCCTTCTGCATCGGCACCGCGGTCATTCTAGCGCAGCCGGGCGGAGGTTGTCACCTCGGGCTTAGGTTGAGGCTGAGGGTGCGCGACGATCCCTCTCAGACCCTGCGCACCTGGATGGTGTCCGTCGAGCCCGCGA
>PNNM01000121.1 GCA_013824215.1 Coriobacteriaceae bacterium | reverse complement strand
GATCGCGCCGAGACGCGCCAGGTCCACGAAGTCGGCGTACTCCCGTCCGGAGGCGAACGTCCCCGAGGCGGTCATGACCGGGTTGACCAGCTCCAACCCGCCGAGTCTCACCCTCATGTCGACGGTCATACGGGAGCCTCCCTCAGTGCCTCGGAGGGACTTCCGAGGCGTCCCAGAGCACCTCGGAGGCCTCGAAGACCGGACCGTTGCAGCAGGCGCGCTTGAGCCCGTCGCGCGTGCTCACCACGCAGGAGAGACATGCGCCGACACCGCACGCCATCAGCCGCTCGAGCGAGACCTGGCACGGCACGTCGGCGGCGGCCGCCTGCTCCGCGACGACGCGCTCCATCGCCTCGGGGCCGCAGCAGTAGACGACGTCGGGGCGATCCGCGGCCATCAGGCGCCCGGACAGCTTGGTGACGAAGCCGAGTGCGCCGGTGGAGCCGTCGTCGGTGGCCGCCTCGTAGCGGCGGGAGACGTCCTGGAACAGCACCCGCGCCACGAGCCGCGCTGCCGTCGGCGCGCCTTGGGCGACCGTGACGGCCACGCCGCGTGCAGCCAGCCGCTCGGCGAGCATCCCGAGCGGTGCCGCACCGAGACCGCCGGCGACCAGCAGGGCGTGGGTAGCCTCGGCCGGTATCTCCCAGCCGTGGCCGAGCGGGCCGATCAGGTCCATCGCGTCGCCGGGTGCCTTGGAGGACAGCTCGCGCGTGCCGCGCCCGAGGACCTGGTAGAGGATCTCGAGCCGCTCGCCCTCGGCGCGGTGCACCGAGAACGGCCTGCGCAGGATGAAGTCGGCGGCTTGCGCGATCCGCAGGTGCACGAACTGCCCCGGCGCGATGGATGCGGCCGTGTGCGGCGCATGGAGGACGAGCAGTCCGACCCCCTCGGTGATCCGCTCGTTGGCGAGCACCTCGACGTGCTCGACCCCCGCTCGGGCGTCCGGTCCGGCGCAGCTCACGCAACCCCACCTCCCACGGTCGCGGCCGCCTGAGCGTTGAAGTCCTGGAGCGCGATCGGCACGAGCCTGCCTTCCTTGGCGGCCTCGATGGCGTGCACGATCGCCTGGGCGGCCTGCACGGTCGTGATGTTGGTGACGCCGTGCTGCACCGCGGCGGTGCGGATGTGGTAGCCGTCCGAGCGCGTCTCCTGCCCGAACGGTGTGTTGATGACCAGGGCGACCTCGCCGTTCTTGATTGCGTCCACGATGTTCGGACGTCCCTCGTGGACTTTGAGCACCTCGGTCACCGGGATGCCGGCGGCCCTGAATGCCCGGGCGGTGCCGCGCGTGGCCATGAGCTCGAAGCCGAGGGTGTGCAGGTGCTTGCCCACCGAGACGATCTCGCGCTTGTCGCGGTCGGCCACCGAGACGAACGCGACGCCCGAGGTGGGCAGCGAGTAGTCGATGGCCAGCTGCGACTTCGCGTACGCGGCCGGGAAGTCCTCGGCCACACCCATGACCTCGCCGGTCGACTTCATCTCGGGACCGAGCAAGGAGTCGGCGCCCGGGAAGCGGCCGAACGGCATGACGGCCTCCTTGACGCAGAAGCGCCCGAGCTCGCGCTCCTCGTCCGGCAGGCCCATCTCGGCGAGCTTGTGTCCGGCCATGACGCGCGCGGCGACCTTGGCCAGCGGCACTCCGGTGGCCTTGCTCACGAACGGCACGGTGCGCGAGGCCCGCGGGTTCACCTCGAGCACGAAGACCTGCATGTCCTTCACGGCGAACTGCACGTTCATCAGCCCGCACACGCCGAGCTCGAGCGCGAGCGTGCGCGCGTGGCCCCGGATGAGCGCCACGGTCTCCTCGGAGAGCGTGTACGGCGGGATGCAGCACGCCGAGTCGCCGGAGTGGATGCCCGCCTCCTCGATGTGCTCCATGACACCGCCGACGTAGACGGTCTCGCCGTCGGCGACCGCGTCCACGTCCACCTCGATGGCGCCCTCGAGGAACCTGTCCAGCAGCACGGGGTGGTCGGGGCTGACGCTGGTCGCCTCCTCCATGTAGCGCTCGAGGTAGTCCTCGGAGTACGCGATGACCATCCCCCGGCCGCCGAGAACGTAGCTCGGGCGCACGAGCAGCGGGAACCCGATGCGTCTCGCCACTTCGACGGCCTCATCGAAGCTCGTGGCGGTGCCGGCGGCGGGATATGCGATGCCGAGGCGGTCCAGCAGCGCCTGGAAGCGCTTGCGGTCCTCGGCCAGGTCGATGGCCTCAGGTCTGGTGCCCATGATCGGCGCGCCGGCGTTCTCGAGCGCGTGCGCGAGCTTCAGCGGCGTCTGGCCGCCGAACGTCACCACGACGCCCGCCGGCGACTCGGCCTCGACGATGTCCATGACGTCCTCGAAGGTGAGGGGCTCGAAGTAGAGGCGGTCGCTCGTGTCGTAGTCGGTCGAGACCGTCTCGGGGTTGCAGTTGACCATGATGGTCTCGTACCCGACTTCCGAGAGCGCGTACGCGGCGTGCACGCAGCAATAGTCGAACTCGATGCCCTGGCCGATGCGGTTGGGACCGGCGCCGAGGATCATCGCCTTGGGGCGGTCGGACGGCGCCACCTCGTCCTCGACCTCGTAGGTCTTGTAGTAGTAGGGCGTTGTCGCCTCGAACTCGGCCGCGCAGGTGTCGACCGACTTGAACGTCGCCTTCACCCCGAGGTCGAGCCTGCGCGCGCGAACCTCAGCCTCTGCCACACCCACGAGGTACGCGATCTGAACGTCGGACAGACCGTGCTGCTTGGCCTCGCGCATGCGAGCAGACGTGATGCCCGCCAGCGTGGCGCCGTCGAACCAGTGCTCGACCTCCATCATCTGGCGGATCTGCTCGAGGAACCACGGGTCCACGCGCGTGAGCGCATGCACGTCCTCGACCGCGCGGCCGCGGCGCAGCGCCTCGGCGATGTAGAAGATGCGCCGCTCGGTGGGCGTGGCGAGCATGCGGTCGAACTTGTGCTCGTCGAAGTGGTCCTTCCCGTCCCCGCCGAGCCCCGCGCGCCCGTTCTCGAGTGAACGCATCGCCTTGCCGAGGGCCTCTTTGAACGTGCGGCCGATGGCCATGACCTCGCCCACCGACTTCATCCTGGTGGTGAGCGTGTCATCCGTGCCGCGGAACTTCTCGAAGGCCCACCGGGGCACCTTGACCACGCAGTAGTCGATCGACGGCTCGAAGCACGCCGGCGTCTTCTTCGTGATGTCGTTCGGGATCTCGTCGAGCGTGTAGCCCACAGCCAGCTTCGCCGCGATCTTCGCGATCGGGAAACCGGTGGCCTTGGAGGCCAGTGCCGAGGAGCGCGAGACGCGCGGGTTCATCTCGATGACGACGAGACGCCCGTCGGCCGGGTCCACCG
>PNNM01000120.1 GCA_013824215.1 Coriobacteriaceae bacterium | reverse complement strand
CCGCCTCGAACTCGGAGCGCGATCCTTCCCTCGGCCTCGAGAGCATCCTCGCGATCGGCGGTCCGGGCGCCGGTGCGCGGCCGTCGTTCGAGGGACCCATGGGTGTCGCATATGGGTCCGAGGGCCGCATGTACGTCACGGACTCGGCGAACAACCGTGTCTGCGTGTTCAGCACGCGCGGCAGGTTCCTGTTCGAGTTCGGCCGGTTCGGGGTCGCCAAGCCTCTGCCCGGCGGCAAGAGGTCGTGGGAGCCGGGCCGGCTGAACTACCCGCTCGGCATAGACGTCGACGAGGACGGCACGGTGTACGTGGCGGACTTCCGGAACGATTGCGTCGAGGTGTTCGACAGTGAGGGCCGGTTCATCCGCCGGTTCCCCGACCCGTCGCGGCGTGTCGGCAAAGGCTCGTCCGGACAGGACGGGACGGGCATCGCGGTCACCGACGTCGCGGTCCGGAACGGCCGGGTATACGCGACCGACGCGTACCAGATCCTCGTATTCAGCACCGACGGCAAGTTGCTGGAGCAGTTCGGCAGGCCGGGTTCCGGGGCCGCGGACCTCGATCATCCGAACGGCATCGCTGTGGCGCCGAACGGGACCGTCTACGTCTCCGACTCGAACCACAACCGGGTGACGGCCTTCTCCCCCGCCCGCGCCGTCCTGTGGACCGCGGGCGCACCGCTCGGCTACTCGAAGGCCGAGCGACCGGAGAGTCTGGGGCTTCCCCGCGGGCTGACCGTCCTGGACGACGGCAACATCCTGGTGGCCGATGCTCTCAACTTCGAGCTCGTCCTCATCTCGCCCGAGGGCCGGATCCTGGGCCGGTACGGCGACGTCGGGGCCGAGGCCGGCCGGCTGGGCCTGCCCAACGACGTCGACGCGAACGGATCCGACCTCGCGGTCGCGGAGAAGGGCAACGACCGCGTCCAGGTCGTCCGGCTCACCGATCCGCGCTGAGTGGCTCCCCTCGGGGGCGCTCGGTGGCCCTCGGTCGCCTTGCTCGGCGATTCGCCCAGCCTGTAGAATCGGACGCGACGCGCCCGGCGGACGCTCGTCTTCTCGTGCTCGGGAGCATCTCGACCAAGACGGGAACGTGTTGCACTTGAGGCTGCGCGGCGCCTTCATCCTCATAGCGTTCGCAGGGGCGATGTCGCTGGCCGTGCCCGCGTACGCCTACAACGAGACCGGCGACCCGCGCTACACGGCGTGCGTGGATTGCCACGGGGTGGCCTCGGTCTCGGTCAACGGCACCGACACCGAGAGGCAGGGGCCGCACGGCGGCTACATCGCCACCAGCCGCAAGTGCAAGGCATGCCACTACGTCCACAGCGCTGCCGGCGGCGGCCGCAGCCTCCTGCCCGAGGTCACCATCACCGAGGCCTGCGAGATCTGTCACGACGGCACCGGAGGCAGCGGCGTCTACGGCGTGCTGATAGCGCGCGGACTGACTCCGGCCGCGCTCCACCGCGTGGACACGACGCGGGCGGTGCCCGGCGGGGATCCGGTGACCGGCGGCACCACCCAGACGGTCTTCGTCGGAGGCGTGGGCGGGACGCTCGGCTGCATAGACTGCCACAGCCCGCACAACGCCAGCACGGTCGCCTCCTTCACCGGCGACCGGCGCAGGATCGCCACCGACACGGCGGGGGTCGTCAGCAACCGCCTGCTGAAGCGGCGTCCCACGAGTTCGGACGTCACCGCGAGCGTGTACGGCTCCAACTGGTGCGGGGCCTGCCACAAGGGGCGCATCAAGTTCGGTTCCGCCGGAGTGGTCAACCATCCTTCCGACACGACCGCCACGCCGGGCTACTTCCACTACGCGGCCGTGCAGGTGCTCACCACGGTGGGCGTCTCCACCACCACGAGCGGCACCCTCGGCGCGAACAACTTCGGCTACGTCCTACCCGATCCGCGCACGGTGGGGCAGGGAGCGCACCGACCGATCTGCCAGCAGTGCCACGAGGACGCCCGCAACGTCGGTGACAAGGTGTTCGGCCAGATAAGCTCCGGTACGCCGACCGAGACGTTCGTGGTGACCACGAACGACGGGAAACAGCCGGGCGACAACCCCCGGTTCCAGACGTTCCCCCACGAGTCGCCGAACTCGGCGCTGCTCGTGGAGACCGACGACGATCTGTGCACCAACTGCCACACACCGTGATCACCCGTGCGGCGATCGCGAGGGCGGGTCGGTGTGGGCCGATCGCCCGCGTCCCGCGGCCGGATGTCCCGGCGAGCACGCGGTTAAGGTTCCTTCAATGTCTTTGGGCGGGTGCTAGACTGGGCGTGTCGCCGTCCGCGCACTTTCGCGCCGGCGTGTTCGCGCGCACCTGGTGACCGGCATGACAAGCCCCGGGAGGGCAGTTGGCGGATCCCGACGTCGGAGACGAGCGGCTCGAGGGGACTGACCAGCCGCAGGGTGACGAGCCCAGGAGCAGGCGTTCGCGCGTGGTCCTGCTCGTCGCGCTGCTCCTCCTCCTGCTCCTGTGTGTCTGCTCTACGACCCTGGATGTCTGGGTGAACCGCGAACCCGACCAGGTCCGCTTCATCGCGCGCAACCTCGAGTGCCTGCAGTGTCACACCGAACTGATCCCGGAGTTCTCGTATCCGGCGGTCCACGATCCCTTCCTGAAGAAGGAGTGCACCGTCTGCCACACCCGCCACGGGAAGCGCATCGAGTACACGATGACGGCGGGGGGCTATCGGACCTGGCAGCGGTTCAGGACCGTCGTGGAGTGGTTGCCGCTCAGGATCGTGTTCTGGACCTACGACGGCGTCGCGGGCCTCACCGGCCAGCGCAAGGGCGGCGAGGTCGTCGGAAGCGAGAAGGTCGACTCCAAGGGCGAGGTCTCCGAGCTCGTGTTGCCCGAGACCGAGCTGTGCTGGATGTGCCATGGGGACCTGGGTCCACAGATCACGATGGGCTATCCGCACAGTCCGTTCCAGAAGGGCTTCTGCACCACCTGCCACGACCCCCACGCCTCGAAGCACCGCGTCCTGCTGACCCAGGACGAGCGCGACCTGTGCGTGACGTGCCACCCGATGGGGCCGCAGCTCTCGCGGGCCCAGGTGCATCCTCCCGCCGGCTCCCTCTTCTGCACGAACTGCCACCACCCGCACGCGTCGGACTACCGCGGCATCCTCGTCGCCAAGCAGCGCGACCTGTGCTTCACCTGCCACCCGACGGTGGCCCCGCTCTCGCTGAAGGCCGTCCAGCACAACCCCTTCCTCTACGACAACTGCACCGGATGTCACGAGCCCCACGGTTCGGACTTCACGCCGCTGCTCAGGAAGGAGACTCCTGCGCTGTGTTTCGATTGCCATCCGGCGATCGCGCGGGACTTCGAGAAGCCGTCTCACCACCCGGTGGGCGAGGT
>PNNM01000119.1 GCA_013824215.1 Coriobacteriaceae bacterium | reverse complement strand
CCGCGGCGGGCGCGCCCGTCACCATCAAGGGCGGCATGGCGAGCACGATCGTCCGTCTGCCGAAGAGCGCCGCCGCGCGCGTGCGCGTGAAGCAGGGTTTGGCCTCCACGCAGTTCCCCGACGGGTGGACGAAACAGCCCGACGGTACTTGGACTACCGAGGGATACGGGACCGGCTCACGCGCCTGGGACATCAGCGTGGAGCAGGGCATGGCATCCGTCCGTTTCGAGTGGCGATAACAGGAGGGATCCCTAGATGTCAGAGACACCCGGCGGCTCTCGCCGCGACACGACCGTCATCGTCATCGGAGGGCTGCTCGTGCTCGCCGGCTTCTGGTTCCTCGCGGGGCAGCGGATCGCCCCGTGGTGGGCGCCGGTGGCCGACGCGGTCGCGCGGGTGAAGCAGCTCGGGTGGCCGATCGTGCTGGTCCTCGTGGGCGTGGCGCTCATACTGTTCGCGCGTTCGCCCGGCTTCAAGACGCCGCAGGCAGGCTCGCGACTCTACCGTTCCCGCACGAAGAAGATGGTCTCGGGCGTGTTCGGCGGCCTGTCCGACTATTTCGGGGTCGATGTGACGGTGCTGCGCGTCGCGTTCGTCGCTCTCGCGCTCCTGTTGGACGCGGGGCCTGCGATCATCGCCTACATCATCGCGTCGATCATCGTGCCCAAGGAGCCCGACGTCGCGGCCGTCCCGCCGGCGCCGATCGAGTGGCCGACGCCGCCCGCTCCACCCGCTCCGCCCGAGCTGCCCCCACCGCCCCCTCCCGCCTGAGAGGAAGCCGATGCCGCTCGACTCGGCCGTCCCCACCGCCTTCGGGGACGTCATCGATGCGCACACGCACCTGTTCACCGTGGGCCTGCTCGAGGAGGTGCTCTCCAAGCAGCCGCCCGAGGCGATGCAGCGCTTCCGCAAGGCGCTGGAGGAGCGCAAGTTCGGCAAGCGCGGCGACGAACTGCTCGACATGACGCCGCAGGCGTGCGCTGAGTGGTACGTGGCCCGCATCCGCTCGGCCGGTGTGGCCAAGGCGCTCGTGATGTCGGTGATGCCGGACAACCAGTGGACCCGCGAGTTCCTCGTCGCTGCAGCCGGTCACATCCACGCGCTGTGCAACGTCGATCCCCGCGACCCGGGAGCTCCCGAGCTGCTCGCCCGGGAGATGGCTTTCGGCTTCCGAGGGGTCAAGCTGCTCCCGGTGAACCGCTGCTACCACCTCTCCGATCCCGCGTGCCGCCCGTTCTTCGACAAGGCGGCCGAGCTCGGTGCCGCCATCACCGTCCACTACGGGGTCACGGTGGACCCGAGCGGCGATCTGCGCTACGCGGATCCCACCGACCTGTCGCCGGTGGCCCGCGACTACCCCGACATGCCGTTCGTCATCGCCCACTTCGGCGCCGGTTACCTGCAGGAAGTGCTCCAGCTGGGGTATCAGTGCGCGAACGTGTGCGTGGATAGCTCGGGCACCAACAACTGGATGGACGTGACCGTGCCGAGGCTGACGCTCGCGGAGGTGTTCGAGCGGGCGCTGGCCGCTCTGGGCCCGGAGCGCGTGCTGTTCGGGACCGACGCGGGCACCACGGCACCGTACCGGGCATGGATCAAGCACCAGCAGATGCGTGTCCTGGAGGAGAGCATGCTGACAGAGAAGGACCGCGACCTCGTGCTCCGCGCCAACGCGGTGCGCATCTTCCGGATGGACGAGGCGCTCTCGTGAGCGGGGAGACGCCGCCGGTCGCACCCGCCGCCGACTACGACCTGTTCGTGGACTGGGCCAAGCGGCTGGATCGCGAGGGGCCCTTCTTCAGGAGGCTGCTCGACGAGGCCGGTGCGCGCTCGCTGATCGATGTCGGAGCGGGCAGCGCCCGGCACGCCGTCATGTTCGCCTCGTGGGGTCTGAGCGTGGACGCGGTCGATCCGGACGATTCGATGCTCGCGCAGGCCGAGGCCAACATCGCCGAGGCGGCCGCGCGGATCGCCGAGGCGGGCGGGGCGGTCACACTGCGGCGCGGCGGCTTCGGCGGCCTGGCGGGGCTCGATCTGGGTCCCGCGGATGCGCTCACCTGCACAGGCAACGCACTCCCGCACGTCGCGGGACGGGCGGGCCTGCGGGAGGCGCTCGCGGACTTCGCGGCCGTCGTGCGGCCGGGGGGCGTGCTAGTGCTCCACCTGTTGAACCACGCGAGGCTGCTGGCGGCGCGCCCGCGTGCGATACCGCCGGTCGTGCGGGACACGCCCGAGGGCATGACGGTCTTCCTTCGCGTGATCGACTATCCGCTCGGCGACGAGTACATCGGCTTCGACTTCATGACGATGACCCGTGACGCGGCCGGCGAGTGGTCGCTGGCGCACCGCCGTTCGGCGCACACGGCTCTGCCGGCGGAGCTGCTGCGCGCCGAGCTCGAGGCGTCGGGCTTCTCGGACGTCCGCACGTACGGCGGCCATGACTTGCATCCGCTGACGGACGACGACGAGAGCGCCGTTTACGTGGCGACGCGTAGCGGCTAGTCCGAAGCCGGGGGTTCATGTCGGGACCCTCGCGTTCGTCGCCCGCCAGAAGCGGATCCTCGTCGACTACCGGTGTCGCATTCCTCGGGATCCGCGCACCTCGCTCACCCCAGCCACTCCAACTCGAGTCCTGCGTCGCGCAAGGGGAGGAAGTCGGGGTCGCCGGTCATGAGCGGGACGTCGAGGCGAAGCGCGAGGGCGGCTGCGAACGCGTCGCCGAGCCCCAGTCCGTGCTCGGCCTTGATGATCGCGGCGTAGATGGCCAGTTCGCGGTCGACGTCCACCACTCCGAGGGGGAGCTCGTCGAGGCGCGCGACCACCCGGGACACCACCCCGTGCGAGGTGGCCCGGCGCGCGACGTAGACGACCTCGCACCAGTTGACAGCCGATATCGGCAGGAGCGAGCCTGCCTGCTTCGCAGTTCGCAGGGCGTCCTGCACGCGGGCGGCACCGGGCTCGTCAGCGAGGAGTGCAGTCACGGCGTAGGCATCGAGCACGGGCGAGCCGCTCACGGCAGTGGGCGCCCCTTCTCGCGGTCGGCGTCCCGACGACGCTCGGCGAGAAGCGCCTCGGTGGAGAAGCCCTCGATGTCGCCGAGCATGCCCCGCGCGTCGGCGACGGGATCGCGGGACGCCGGGACGAGGTAGATGGTCCCGGCGAGGTCGACCACAGCGAAGCGGTCACCCGTCTCGATCCCGTGCTTCTTGCGCACCTCCGCCGGCAGCACGATCTGTCCCTTCGACGATACGGTCACGATCATCCGGCTCACCCGCCCACGCCTCGCCGCGTTTCGCGGCGTTGCCTTACCCTACGCGTATAGCGTAAGACACGACCCGACGTTTCGGCAAGCGTCGACAGCATGACGATCGAGTCTTAGCGGGGGCTTAGCTGA
>PNNM01000118.1 GCA_013824215.1 Coriobacteriaceae bacterium | reverse complement strand
CCAGCACTCCGATCGCGATGCGTTTGCCGACCACAGCCAGCTCCCGCTGGAGCGGGGTCTTCTCGTCGGGCTGGTCCGCCAGCATCTGCGCGATGCGGCCGACCTCGGTGTGCTGACCGGTCTCGACGACGAGCATGCGCCCGCGGCCGACCGCGACCGATGTGCTCGCGAAGACCATGCAGCGGCGGTCGCCCAGAGGCGCGTCGGTCGCGGCGGCGGAACCGGGGTCCTTGCGCGACGGGACGCTCTCGCCGGTGAGCGCCGCTTCGTCGATGCGAAGGGCCGAAGCCTCCAGCAGGCGGCCATCGGCGGGGACGCGATCGCCCGCTTCGAGCAGGACCACGTCGCCCGGGACCAGGTCGGCGGTGGGGATGTCGCGCTCCACGCCGCCCCGCACGACCGTGGCGACCGGCGCGGACATCGCCTTGAGCGCCTCGAGCGACCGCTCGGCGCGGTACTCCTGCGCGAAGCCCAGTGCGCCGTTGAGCACGAGGATCGCGAGGATGGCGATCGCCTCGGCAACCTGGCCCTCGAAGGCCGAGATCGCGACGGCTGCGAGGAGCACCCAGATCATGAAGTCGTTGAACTGGCGCAGGAACATGCGCCACGCGGGGGTGCGTTCGGCGCGCCGCAGTTCGTTGGGGCCGGAGAGGTCGAGCAACTCGGCCGCACGCTCGGCCGACAGGCCCGCCGCGGCATCGCTCCCGAGCGCGGAGAGGGAATCCTCGGCCGTCATCGCGTGCCAGTGTCGTGCGTCCTTCGCGTCGCGCTCTTCCACGTAACCCTCCCCGAAAGAAAAAGGCCTCCGGCGTGATGCGTTCGCCGAAGGTCTTGCGGTCACGGTCACCCGTGAAGGCAGGGCCGGGGCCGGTATCGGCCCGGGATTGTCGGCCTGCCGCCCGGACACATGCCGGACGCTACTCCCCTTCGTGGTGGAGGCTAGCATGCCCCCGCCGCACGGGCAACGTGCAGACCGAACCGCACGCATCCGGTGCGGGAGCGCACGAGGGCATCGCACTTGCTCACAGGCGTACTTAGTGGTACAACGATAGCGGAGTTAGCCGCGCCTAACGCTCCGAATGAGAGGCGACGACGGACATGGCCGTTCAGGACACGGACTTCACCTGCGACGACTGCACCCTTGACGCCGCGAGGCGCGGGGACGACCTCGTCGTCCTCGGCATCGACGACGACTTCGCCCGCATGCACGCTCTGCGTTTCGGCATGGCCGAGGGCGCGTGCCTCAGGTGCGTGGTGCGAATCCCGGCCGGACCGATCGTGGTGCGGGTGGGCCGGCAGGAGATCGCCATCGGCCGGGAGCTCGCGCGGCGTATCCGCGTCCGCCGCTCGAGAGGGGCGTAGGCGATGGCGCACTGTCCGACACCGGGGGGCACGACGCTGGCCGATACTCCGATCGGGGACGGCGTCCGCAGCGTCGTGCTCGCGGGCAACCCCAACGTGGGCAAGTCCGTCGTGTTCAACGCGCTCACCGGCGGCTACGTCGACGTGAGCAACTTCCCCGGCACCACCGTGGAGCTGACGCGCGGCAGGCTCGGCGAGGCCGAGCTCGTCGACACGCCGGGCGTCTACGGCGTCTCGTCCTTCGGCGATGAGGAGACGGTGGCGCGCGACGTCATCCTCGGCGCCGACACCGTGGTCGACGTCGTGGACGCGGTGCATCTGGCCCGCGACCTGTTCCTCACCCTCCAGCTCATCGACATGGGCAAGCCGCTCGTGGTGGCGCTCAACATGGTGGATGAGGCGCGCCACCAAGGCGTCGCCATCGACCGCGACCTGCTGGAGGACCTGCTCGGCGTGCCGGTCGTGGAGACGGTGGCGGTGCGCGGCGAGGGCATCGCCGAGTTGCGCGCGGCGGTGGCGAACGCACGGCCCGGGCACGCCGACGACGCTCTGGAGGCGGAGCTGCTCCCGCTCGCCGCACGCGTCGGGTCGCGAGCCGAGGCGCTGCTCGTGCTCGAGGGCGACGAGGACGTCTCCGCACGCAACGGGCTGCCTGCTGGCGAGGCGCGCGAGTGCGTGTACCGCGCGCGGCGCGTTCGCGTGAACGACTTCGTCGGCCACGTGGTCCGCGAGACACTCGAGGGCGCTGGCTTCGGCGCCCGCCTCAGCCACCTGATGATGAACCCGCTCACCGGCGTGCCCATGCTGCTCGGGCTGCTCGTCGCCATGTACACGGTGCTCGGGCAGTGGATCGCCGCTGGTGTGGTGGGTGTCACCGAGGTCACGATCATGCAGGGCTACTGGGAGCCGTTCGTGCGCGGGCTCGTGACCCGCGTCTTCGCCGAGGGCTCGGCGTTCTATACCCTGCTCGCCGGCGAGTTCGGCGTGCTGACCATGACACCGACCTACCTGATCGGCGTGATCCTGCCGCTCGTGACCGGGTTCTACCTGCTGCTGTCGCTGCTCGAGGACTCGGGCTACCTGCCGAGGATCGCGGCGCTGGCGGATCGGACGCTCTCGGGCGTCGGCCTGAACGGCCGTGCCGTGATCCCGCTGATCCTCGGCCTGGGCTGCGTGACGATGGGGACGCTCACGACACGCATCCTGGGCAGCAAGCGCGAGCGGTTCATCGCCACCGCGCTCATGGCGATCGCGGTGCCGTGCTCGGCGCAGATCGCGGTGATCGCCGCGATGATGGCCGGGGTCGGGCCGCTGTACGCGAGCGCGTATTTCGCCGTGCTCATCGCAGTCTTCGCTGCCGTCGGCACCGCGCTGGACAAGCTGACCCCGGGCACCTCGACCGATCTGCTCATCGACCTGCCGCCGCTGCGCTGGCCGAGGATCGGCAACGTCGTGCGCAAGTCGTCGGTCAAGGTCTGGCACTTCATGAAGGAGGTCTCGGCCTTCTTCCTCGTCGGCGCCGCCCTCATCTCCGTGCTCGAGGTGACCGGCGCGCTGAGTGCCATCCAGCGCGTCGCGGTGCCGCTCACCGTGGGCTGGCTCGGCCTTCCCGCCGAGGCCTCAACAGCGTTCGTGATGGGGTTCGTCCGCCGCGACTTCGGGGCGGCCGGCTTCTTCACGATGGACCTGACGGCGGCGCAGCTGCTCGTCTCCATGGTCACGATCACGCTGTTCGTGCCGTGCATCGCCAGTGTCATGGTCATCGCCAAGGAGCGCGGCGCTGCGTATCTGACCGGCCTGTTCGCCAGCTCCGTCGGCCTTGCCTTCCTGGTGGGCGGGCTGTTGGCGCGTGTCGTGGGGGTGGCGTAGCGATGGGCGCCCGCTGTCCGGCGCTCGCGACGTCCCCCTGCCCCCGGTGCGGGCTCGTCTCGGGAGAGCTGCGCTGTCCGCGCTGCGACGTGCTGAAGGTCGCCGGCTGCTCGGGTGCCTGCGGATCATGCGCTGCGGGTGGCGCGGGTCTGCTGACGAGGCTGCGGGAAGCGGCCGGCGCGCGACGCG
>PNNM01000117.1 GCA_013824215.1 Coriobacteriaceae bacterium | reverse complement strand
GGCACTGGGACGCGGGCGCGAAGCGCACGAGCGCGCTGCGCTCCAAGGAGGAGGCGCACGACTACCGCTACTTCCCCGAGCCCGACATGGTGCCGTTCACCTTCACCGACGAGTACATCGGGACCCTGCGCGGACAGCTCCCGGAGCTGCCCGACGCTCGCCGCGAGCGCTTTGCGAGCACATGGGGGCTGACGAAGTACGACGCGAACCTGCTGACCGAGGACGGCGACCTCGGCGACTTCTTCGAGGCCGCCGTCACGCTGGCCGGCGATGTCCGGGCGCAGGCCATCGCCAACGTGATGAACAACGACCTGGCGGCGTGGCTGAACGCTCAGGGGACCGGTGTGGCCTCCTCGCGCGTGGTGCCGTCGATGGTCGCCGAGCTGGTCGAACTCGTGGAGGACGGCACCATCTCGAGCAAGCAGGCCAAGGACGTCTTCGCCGAGATGGCCGAGTCCGGCGACGCGCCCGGCGCGGTCGTCGAGCTGCGCGGGATGAAGCAGGTGAGCGACTCCGGCGCCATCGAGGCGGTGGTCGACGCGGTGCTCGCCGCGAACCCCGACAAGGTGGAGGCGTACCGCGGCGGGAAGACCGGGCTGATGGGCTTCTTCGTGGGGCAGGTCATGCGCGAGATGGGGGGCCAGGCGAACCCGGGCGTGGTGAACGAGGTGCTCGGGCGCAAGCTCGCGGGGTAGCGTTCCGCGCGCCGGCGCCACTGGCCGCTACGCCGGTCCTCCCTGCCCCGCGTTCCGTGGTACCGTACCCTTGGTGACGCAGGTCACACTTGCGCCCTGTGCGGGCATATATCGAAGTGAACACACGGGATGTGAGTGGTCCCTCGAACGAGAAGAGGCGATAGCGATGTACCGTCCAGCACGTGTGCTGTCACTCGTTGTTGTGGCCGCACTCCTCCTGCTCATGATCCCGGCGGCGGCGTCCGCGGAAGCACCATCCCGCGTCATCGTCCGGTTCACCGCGCCGTCCGACGAGTCCGTTGCTCTCGCGGGCCTCCGGCGTCTCGGTGGCGCGCGCTTGAAGGGCCTGCCCATCATCGGAGGCGCCGTTGTCGAGCTGCCCGATCCGGCAGCCGCTCGGGCTGCCGCGAGACTGCCCGGCGTGGCGTCGGTCGAGCCCGACATCAGGATCGATGCTCTCGCCAAGGGCGGCGGGGTCAGGGCACAGCCGGCCGAAGTGCTGCCGTGGGGCGTCCGCCGCGTCGGAGCCGACGTCGTCTGGCCGGCCAACACCGCCGACCCGGTCAAGGTGGCCGTGGTCGACACCGGCATCCAGCCCGACCATCCCGATCTCGTCGGCAACGTGAAGGACGGCATGAGCGCCGTCTCGTACACGACGAAGTGGGCCGACGACAACGGTCACGGCACGCATGTGGCCGGTACGATCGCGGCCGTCGACAACTCGATCGGCGTGATCGGCGTCGCTCCCGCCGCCGACCTCTACGCGGTCAAGGTGCTGGACCGCAGGGGCAGCGGATGGCTCTCCGACATCATCGAGGGTCTGCAGTGGAGCGCGGTCAACGGCATGGACGTGGTCAACCTGAGTCTCGGGACGTCCGTCTACAGCGCGTCGTTCGACGCCGCCGTACAGAACACGATCGACTCCGGCGTGGTCGTGGTGGCCGCAGCGGGCAACAGCGGTCCCGGCGAGAACACCGTCGGCTACCCTGCCGCGTTCCCGAACGTGATCGCCGTGGCGGCAACCGATTCCTCGGACAACGTCGCGTGGTTCAGCAGTCGCGGGCCGCAGGTCACGATCGCGGCTCCCGGGGTGAGCGTGTACTCGACGTACAAGGGCTCCGCATACCAGACGCTCTCGGGCACGTCGATGGCCTCGCCGCACGTGGCCGGAGCGGTCGCCCTGACGCTGAACACCGCGCCGGGGGCTTGGGACATCGATTCCGATGGTTGGGATCCGGCCGAGGTGAGGGCGAAGCTAATCGCAGGCGCCGAGGACCTCGGTCCCGCCGGCTTCGATACCGCGTTCGGGTACGGGCTGGTCCGCGCGGACCGTTAGATCCCCCGATCGGATCGCGACGCCGGGCCCCGGAAGGGTCCCGGCGTCGCTGTCTGCGCGCCTTCCCGCCGTGCTGACGTAGAATCGTCTCGCGCGACTCGCGGGAGACGTGACATCCAGCGGGGCCCCAGCCGGCAAAGGAGCGTGCGTCATGGTCCGCCGTGCCACCTTGCTCGTCTTGGTCCTCGCGTTGTCCTTCACGCTCGGCGGGTGCGCTGGCGGGCAGAAGACCGTTATCCAGGGAGGCGGCGCCCCCGGCGGCGAGACCTCGTCCGAGGGGCCGTATCACGCCGAGGACTACAAGGCACTCACGGCGGGGAGCGCGAACGAGAAGAGCGCGGTCAAGAACATAGGCAAGGCGCTCGCGTCCTACATCAAGACGCAGGAGCAGATGGTGAAGCAGAACAAGAGCACCGGGGCGGCCGCCTACGTGTTCCGCAACGAGCCCGCCTACGAGCCGCTGTTCGTGGGCCACCAGGTGAGCCTGTTCACGGGGAAGAAGGCGAACGGGAAGTTCGGCAGCATCCAGCTCGTCGTGCTCGACGGCAAGGTGACCGTTGACTCGGTATGGGAGCGCGCTCCGGCCCTCACGCGGGACAACGGCCTGATGACGGATCAGTTCTTCACGCTCGAGAGCGAATTCGACGCCGCCTCCTTCACGACCAAGTACACGCCTCAGAGCGCCAACGAGAAGGCGGCGGTCACCGCCGTGGAGAAGTGGGCGGCCGACAACGTCGCCGATCTCGGCTTCAAGGAGGCGGTGTTGACGGGCTACACGTTCATCTACGGGCAGCCGGAAGACCAGCCGAAGATGATTGTCACGATCTCGCCCGAGGGACAGCCGGGGGGCAGTGTGGTCACCGCGCCCGAGGAGTTCAACAAGCCGTAGCGGGAGATCGGGTCGGCGGGGGAGGGGACCGGCGGATGTCGCCACTGCTCGGAGTCGCCAGCACCCTCATCACGCTCGCGCTCGCGTTCTACACACTCGGCGTGTGGGCCGAGCGCATCGCCCGCTATCTGAAGCCGTGGCACCTCGCCGCGTTCTGGCTCGGCCTGGTGTTCGATGCGGCGGGCACCTACGCGATGGATCTGCTCAACGGACCCGGCGTCGACTGGACGAGCGTGCACACCTGGACGGGCCAACTCGCGATCGGGCTCATGTTCACGCACGCCGTGTGGGCCACGACGGTGGTGCGGCGCAACGACGAGTGCGTCCGCGCGACCTTCCACCGGTTCAGCCTGCTCGTATGGGGTCTGTGGCTGGTGCCCTATGTGGGCGGCGCCATCGCGGGGATGACCGGCGCGAAGACCCCGTTCTGACCATGGTGTGTCGTTCTTCCGGCGGCCTCAGGATGACTACACGAGCCATTTCGGGCCCTGCGCTCGCGGGTGTGTCGATGTGCCTA
>PNNM01000116.1 GCA_013824215.1 Coriobacteriaceae bacterium | reverse complement strand
GGCGATGGAGGCGTCGCGCATGACCTGGTACTCGCGGTCGGTGAGCGTCTGCGCCGGCGCCACGGTGATGCTGTCGCCGGTGTGCACCCCCATGGCGTCGAAGTTCTCGATGGAGCAGACGATGACCGCGTTGTCGTTGCGGTCACGCATCACCTCCATCTCGAACTCCTTCCAGCCGATCACGCTCTCCTCGACCAGGCACTCGCTGCTCGGTGAGAGCGCCAGGCCGCCCGAGACGGTCTCGCGCAGCTCGTCGATGTTGTAGGCGATCCCGCCGCCCGCGCCGCCTAGTGTGAACGACGGCCGTATGACCACCGGGAACCCGAGTTCGCCGGCGACCCTCTCGGCGTCGGCGACGCAATACGCGTAGCCGCTGCGGGGCACGTCGAGGCCGATGCGCCCCATCGCCTCGGCGAACAGTTTGCGGTCCTCGCCCTTCTTGATGACCTCGAGGGTCGCGCCGATGAGCTCGACGCCGTACGTCTCGAGCACGCCGGACTCGGCGAGTGCCACCGCGCAGTTCAGACCGGTCTGCCCGCCCAGCGTCGGCAGGAGCGCGTCGGGCCGCTCGCGCTCGATGATCTTGGTCACGAACTCGGGGGTCACCGGCTCCACGTACGTGCGGTGCGCCAGTTCCGGGTCGGTCATGATGGTGGCCGGATTGCTGTTGACGAGCACGACCTCGAAGCCATCCTCGCGAAGCACTTTGCACGCCTGCGCTCCAGAGTAGTCGAACTCGCAGGCCTGCCCGATGATGATCGGCCCGGAGCCGATCACCAGGATCTTGCGGATGTCGTCGCGTCTGGGCACGCTACGGGACCACCAGGACCGGCACGGGCGCCTCGCGCAGCAGAGTCAGCAGCAGACTGCCGAGCAGTGTCTCCTGGAGCACCGCGTGTGCGCGCCTGCCCACCACGACACCGGCCGCCGAGCGTGCTTCGACCTCCGCCAGAACGGTCTCGATGATGCCCCCCGGCTCAACCGCCCACGACGCTCCAAGACCCCTGCCGCGCGCACGCGCAACGAGGTTCTCCAGCTGGAACGACGCGCCGTCCGTCTGCCGCCGCAGAGCGTCGCCCGACAGAGACGGATCGGTCACGTGCAGGAAGAGGATCTCGCCGACGCTCTCCGGGGGCAGCGAGAGCACCGTCGTGACGGCACGTTCCGCGGCATCCGAGAAGTCCGTGGGCATGACGAGCGCCCGCGGGAAGGCACGCAGGAGTTCCGCGGGGCGTTCGGACCCGCCGATCAGATCGAAGCGAGCCACCAGACTGGGTACCGGAGAGTGGGCCGCGAGCATCTCCGAGACCGATCCCGCGAACAACCGGTCCATCTGCGACTTGCGATGGCTGCCGCTGACCACCATGTCTACGTGCGCCTCGGCAGCCAGCGCGAGCAACTCGCTCGAGGCGTCCGAGCCGGTGGGCACCCGGCACTCCACCTTCATGCCCGCCGCTTCGAGCGGCGCGCAGGCTTCGCGGAGACCCTCGAGCACCGCGTCCACCTTCTCGGCGATGACCGGGCCCTCCAAGCCGGAGGCGTCGATGACGTTGGCGAGCACGACGCGTCCGACGCCGAGCGCCCGCAGCCCTTCGGCCAGGCCGAGGACGAGCCTGGCCTCCTCCGTGCCAAGGGCGGTGTGTACGAGCGCGCTGCGGAACATGGTGTGTACGTCCCCTCCTAGCCGGTCGCGACGAGGTAGTCGCTGACGCCGTCCATACATCGTGCGAACGAGCCGAACAGGTAGCGCGAGTCGTGCGGGCCGGGCGCCGCTTCGGGGTGGTACTGCACCGAGAACGCCGGGTACTCGAGCAGGCGGATCCCCTCGCACGTCATGTCGTTGAGGTTCAGGTGCGTCAGCTGGACCGGGCCGAACGTCTCCGAGCGCACCACCGGGGGCGCGCCCGCGTGCGCCCAGGATCCCAGGTCCGCCGGGTCGTACTCGATGCCGCCCGAGAGCTCGGGCACGAGCGGGCCGATACTCGCGAAGTCCACGCAGAAGCCGTGGTTCTGGCTCGTGATCTCCACGCGGCCCGTCAGCAGGTTCTTCACCGGCAGGTTGCCGCCACGGTGCCCATACTTGAGCTTGAACGTCCCGGCGCCCATCGCGAGTGAGAGCATCTGATGTCCGAGGCATATGCCGAAGAGCGGCACGCGCCCTACGAGCGCCCGCAGCGTCGAGTAGAGGTACTCCACCGCGGCGGGGTCACCGGGGCCGTTGGCCAGGAACACACCGTCGGGTTTCATCGCGAGCACTTCGTCGGCCGAGTACGTCGGCGGCACGAGCGTGACCTCGCAGCCGGTCTCGGCGAGCCTGCGCAGGATGTTGTACTTGATGCCGCTGTCGAAGGCGACCACGCGGTAGCGCGGCTCCGCCCCCTCCGAGCCCCAGACGTACGGCTCGGTGATGGCCACCTCGCGCACGAAGTCGCTGCCGGCCATCGGCGCGCACTCGCGCGCCCGCGCCACCAGCGCGTCCGCCTCGAGGAGCTCGGTGGAGATCGCGGCGCGCATCGCACCGGCCTCGCGGATGTGGCGCGTGAGCATGCGGGTGTCCACACCCTCGATGGCCACCGTGCCGTGGCGCCGCAGGAACGCGGGCAGCGACTCCTCGCTCCGCCAGTTGCTGGCGATGGCCGAGGCCTCGCGCACCACGAGCCCGCGCGCGAACACGCCGCGGCTCTCCATGTCGGCGCCGTTGGTGCCGTAGTTGCCGATGTGGGGCTGGGTCATCGTGATGATCTGCCCGGCGTAGGACGGGTCGGAGAGCACCTCCTGGTACCCGCACATCGAGGTGTTGAAGACCGCCTCGCCCGCGGAGGTCCCCTCGGCCCCGCACGCGCAGCCGGGAAAGACGGTGCCGTCCTCGAGAACGAGCAGCGCGGGAGCGCGATCGGGCACGGTCACGCCACCTTCCCGTTCTTGAGCGCGAAGCGGCCCTCCACGAGCACGTCGGTCGCCTTGCCGAGCAGCCCCGCCCCCAGGAACGCCGAGTTGCGCGACCGCGAGACGAACCACTCGGCCGTGACCTCGACGCGCGCCTCGGGGTCGAACACGGTGATGTCGGCCGGATACCCGGCCTCGAGTCGCATCTCGTGCAGGCCGAGCGCCGCGCGCGGGCCGTGAGCCATCCACTGCGCCACCTGCGCCCACGTCGCCTTCTTCGTGTTGATCAGGTACGTGTTCACGAGCGGCAGCGCCGTCTCGAGCCCCGTGGTCCCGAACGGCGCGATCTCGAACTCGAGCTCCTTCTCGTGCGGCGCGTGCGGGGCGTGGTCGGTGGCGATGCAGTCGACCGTGCCGTCCATGAGGCCGGCGAGCAGCGCCTCGGCGTCCGCCATGGTGCGCAGCGGAGGGTTCATCTTCAGGTTCGTGTCGTAGCCGCGCTCCAGCAGCTCGGATTCGTCGAGGAAGAGGTGGTGCGGCGTGACCTCGCAGGTCACAGCGACGCCGCGGGCCTTGGCCGCGCGCACGAGCTCGATGGAGCCAGCGCATGACAGGTGCTGGAGGTGCAGGCGGCAGCCGGTGAGCTCGGCCAGCCGGATGTCGCGCGACACGACCGTCTCCTCGG
>PNNM01000115.1 GCA_013824215.1 Coriobacteriaceae bacterium | reverse complement strand
TTCCCGACCGTCTCGCGCGGGATGTCCCCGCCTCGCAGTGCGGCGATGGAGCCCACCGCCGCTGCCACGGTGCCGAGCAACAGCCACACGCTCACGTAGGCCAGCACGGCCAGGATGAGGATGCCGAGCGCCCGTCGGGCGCGCTCCCTCGACTCCATCGCAGGCAGGCGTGTCATCGCGATGGCCCAGCCGATCACCGCAAGAGCGACGCTGTACCAGAACATCAGCGTCCCTTGATGAGCGACATCGCCTCCGCGCGCGTGGCGGGCTTGCTCTGGAAGATGCCTCGCACCGCCGAGGTGGTGGTGATCGCGCCCGGCTTCTGGACCCCGCGCATCGACATGCACAGGTGCTCCGCCTCGATGACGACCATGACGCCCTGCGGCTCCAGGTGCTCCAGTATCGTCTCGGCGATCTGGGAGGTCATGCGCTCTTGGACCTGCGGGCGTTTGGCGAACACCTCGACGACGCGCGCGAGCTTCGACAGGCCGCAGATGCGGCCCTCGTCGCCGGGGATGTAGGCCACGTGCGCCCGGCCCACGAACGGCATCAGGTGGTGCTCGCACACACCGTAGAGAGGGATGTCGCGCACGAGGACCATCTCGCGATGCCCCTCCGAGAAGGTCACGCACAGGTGCTGGGAGGCGTCGGCGTCGATGCCGGCGAAGATCTCGGCGTACATGTCGGCCACCCGCCGCGGCGTGTCGCGCAGCCCCTCGCGATCGAGGTCCTCGCCGATACCGGCCAGGATGAGCCGGACGCCCTCGGCTATCTTCTCGCGGTCCACGGCGCACCTCCGCCACGGGAAGCGCCCGCGGCCGCGAGCGCGGTTCGATGATACCCGAGGGGGCGGCGAGAGGCGTCTACGGTCCGCCGTCCCCGAACAGTCCGACGATCCCGACGATGGCCGGACCGACCACGACCATCAGCGTCACCGGCAGGATGCACAGGACGAGCGGAAAGACGATCTTCACCGGCGCCTTCTGTGCTTCCTCCTCCGCGTGCTGCCGCCGCTTGAGCCGCAACTCCTTGCTCTGCGCGCGCAGGACGTTCGCGATCGAGATGCCGAAGACGTCGGCCTGCACGATGGCCGAGACGAACGCGGAGAGCTCCGTCACGTCCGTACGCTCGACGAGCCGGTGCAGCGCCTCACGCCGCGCCACGCCGGACTGGACCTCCTGGAGCATCCGCCCGAACTCCTCGGCGAGCGGCCCGCGCGTGTTCTTCACGAGCTTCGAGACAGCGGCGTCGAACCCGAGCCCCGCCTCGACGCTGATGGTCAGCATGTCGAGCATGTCCGGTAGTGCACGGCGCATAGCGAGCTGCCGGCGCTGTGCCTGACCGCCGAGCCAGATGTCGGGCGCGAAGAAGCCTAGGAGCGTCACGCCCACGACGACGGCGAGTTCGAAGAGCATGCCCCACGGCGCACTGCTCGCCACTACCACCCCGAGCAGGAGCGCTCCGAGGGCTGCGGACGCCTTGCCTGCGATGAACCGCTCGGCGCTCAGTCCCTTCGGGTTGCCCGCGAGCACGAGCCTCGCGCGCACGCGGGTGGTCCAGTCCCGGGGCCCGAACGCCTTGACCACAGTGACGAAAGCGCGGCCCACCGGGGTGACGACCCGCTCGCGGAACGTCTTCAGCAGCGGTTCGGCCTCGCGCGCTTGGCTCTGCTCGTAGTTCGAGAGGCCCTTCAGGCGTCGCGCCACGACGCGGTCCTCCGCGAACACCAAGTCGAGAATGGCGAACGCCAGCAGACCGACTGCCGCCAGAGCCAGCGTGGTGACCACGGTCAGCGCCGCCATGTCACACCTCGACCTTCGTCGCCTTGTTGAGCCAAATGCTGCCGACGACGAGCAGGACCACGGCGAGCACGCTGATGACGACGCCTATGGCGTTCGTCCACAGGAGTGAGATGTAGCCCGGGTTGATGAGCAACAGCAGGATGATCTCGACGAAGGGCAGGCAGATCAGGATGATGGCCGAGAACCGCCCCTCGGCGGTGAGCCCCTCGATCTGACGCCTCAGGGCACCGCGTTCGCGCACCGTGTTCGCGACGATGTCCAGCACCTCGGCGAGGTTGCCGCCCACCTCGCGCTGGATGGAGATGGCCGTGACGGCCCAGGCGAAGTCCTCGCTGGAGAGCCGGTCGGCCATCGACTGCAGCGCGGTCTCCACCGGCACACCCAAACGAGCCTCCGTCTCGGCCCGGCGCAGCTCCGGCCCGGCGGGCTCGCCCACCTCCTTGGCCGCCAGATCGATCGCCTGCATCATCCCCCAGCCCGCCCGGAGCGAGCCGGCCACGAGGTTGAGCACGTCGGGCAGCTGCTCCTCGAAGCGGCGGATCCGGCGGCGTGCGAGGTACTCGAGCGCCCACAGGGGGACGACCGTGGCGATGATGATCAGCAGGAAGGCTACGGGCAGGTTGCGGAGAAGGACCCGGGCGGCGACGCCGACGGCCACCACGAGCAGGATGTGCATCGTTATGTACTCGGCCGGACGCACCGGGAGGCCGGCGCGTTCGAGCATGCCGCGGAACAGGTCGGTGAAGCCACCGCGGCCGGCGGCCGCCCCCACGGCATCCACCAGCTTGGACTTCATCCCGCCGGTGGTGGACGCCGCGTCGGCGGTGGCTTGGAGCTGGTCGTAGTACTTGAGCTGCCCGAGTTGGGTCGGCTCCGGGATGAGGATCAGGCCCGCGCCTCCCACGAGCAGCGCGACGGACGCGAAGGCGAGCACGGTGGTCACCACGAGCGCGGGCAGCCCACCCCCCGAGATCGGCGTGAGTCCCGTGCCGGCGTCCTCGACGGGACCGGCGTACATCGGATTCGTCACGACGGTCTTGAGCGCCGCCTTCTTCCCGTCGAGCTCCGCGGTCAGATCGATCTCGAGGTCCTTGGTGTTCGGGCGGTGGCTCGCGAACGTCACGTCGTAGGCGCCGGTGAGCTCCTCGGCGATCCCCTCGAAGTAGCCCGAGAGCGACCCGGCCTCCTTCGCCTCGAGCAGACGCCCGCCTGTGCGCGATGCCACCAGCCTCAGCGCCCGGGGGTTGAACTCCGGGGACGAGAGCGCGACCGCGTAGACCGGCATGCCGGCTGAGCGCATCGCGCGGATTGCGACATCCAGCGAGCTCGCCGAGACGGTGTCGCCGCCGTCGGAGAGCAACACCGCCGCACGGCGCGAACCGGGGTCGGACGACATCTTCGAAGCGGTCACGAGCGCGTCATACACGCTCGTCTCTCCCGCGGGTTCGAGCGAGGCGATGGCCTTGCCGAGACGTGCGCGATCGGTCGTGAACGCCGAGACCACCCGCGGCCGCGAGCTGAAACCGACGATGGCGATCCGCACGTCCGGTCCGACGGCGTCGACGAAACGCTCCGCGGACTCGCGCGCGGCCGCCATCGGCGCCCCCTTCATGCTCCCGCTGGTGTCGATCAGCAGCACCACGTCGAGCGGCTCGGACTCGCCGCCCACCGGCTCGATCGCAGCCACATCCACCGGAACGCCGTTCTCCACGACCGCGAAGACCAGCTTCCCGGACGGGTCGCCGGCGAGCAACTCGGCCGGCAGCCCGATGCGGAGGCGCACCTGCGGATAGCCGGAGCCGTCGGTCCCACTCAACGTGAGCGCCGG
>PNNM01000114.1 GCA_013824215.1 Coriobacteriaceae bacterium | reverse complement strand
CGGCGAGTGGTAGAGTTGAGGTGACCTGCTCAGGATGAGTGAGGAGAGCGGCGTGCCGGCGCTGTCGCACAGGACACGCGTGGTCGTTTGGTGGTGTGCGACCGCCGCGGTGGTGGTGTCGATCGCGCTGCTCGGGCTGTACGCGCGCGGCGGCGGGTCCGTGCCCGCGTTCCTCTCGTTCCTCTCACCGTCCGGCCCCGACTACCTGGCCGCTTCCGGTCCCGCCGAGTCCGTCCTGCGCACCTTGCGGCTCGCCGGCTACGAGCGCGCGGTCGCGGGCATGGAGAGCGGCACCGCGTTCGTACGCATCGAGCTGCCGTCGGTGGCGTCGCCCGCCGACGTCGAGCTCGGCTGGCAGAGCGGCATCGGGGCGCTGGCGACTGCGTATCCGAACGCCGGCCCCTACGTGGTCCAGCTCTTCGGCCCCGGCCAGCAGGCGCTCCTCGAGGTCTCCATACCCGGCGAGAAGGCGCGCGCCGCCGTCGGCGCCAACGATGGCTTGGCGCTGCGCGCCGCATCCACGTTCCACTACCTCGCCGTGCTGGAGGGCGACGGTGGGTAGGCACGCACTGACACCCGTGCTCGCGTTCGCGCTCGCTGTGCTTCTCGCGGCCGCTCCCGCAGCCGCGGCAGGAGGCTACGAGCACCTCTGGAACATCGAGGGTGCGGCGGGCGGCGGCGAGACGGCGCGGACAGCCAAGACCGTGCGCTCGCAGTCCGCGGCGCTCGCCCTGGCCGCCGGGCGCTATACCGGCACCGTCACGTACTCGGACGTTCTCGGCGTGGAGGCGGGCGACCTGATCTCGCAGGCATCCGAGATCCGCCTCGATCTGACGGGCGTTCCAGCCGAGGGCGGCGCGTCGGTCCAGGGCGGTTTCGAGGGCACGGCCACTCTCACCATGCGCACCGCGTCGGACCTGGGTGCTGCCGCCGACCTCGCGATCCTGTCGCGGCCCGCGGTCGGCACGGTCGTCTACCGGGTGACCGGGCGCTGGGGCGCCGCGGTGGTGGGCGACACCGCCGAGGGCGAGCTCCTCTACGAGACGGTGGAGGTGATGTCGCGCGAGCCCGCTTCGGCGCTCGTGCGTGACGCCGCCTGGTTCAACCGGCTGTCGGTGGAGTACGCAGACATGCTCGGCGCGCCTCAGAAGCTCAGCGCTATCGTCGGCGGCGGCTCGGCGCCTCAGCCGGGCGCGGAGCCGGGCGCGGGTTCGGTCACCGCCACGGACGGCGCCACCGCGGGTTCGGGCGCCTCCGGTGCGAGCGGCGGCTCGGGTGCCTCGGGCGGCGACGCATCGCCGACGAAGCCGAGGGCCGCAGGCGGTTTCTGGCGCTACGTGCGCAAGGGCATGATGGGTAGGACGGGCGCTGCGGCGGCGCCGGTACCGAACGCTCTGGCCGATCCCGCGCGCAGGTTGCGCGACGCACGCCCGCGCGGGGTCATGATGGTGCCGGAGGACGCGGTGACGATCGATCTGGACCTCGCGGGCTCGTATCTCGACGCCAAGAACCGCGCCGCCGGCCTGCTCGCCGACAGTGGTCCCAAGGAAGGAGCCACTCTGTCCGCCGAGTGGGACGCCGCCTACAAGGCGGTCCCGGGCCGTGCCGCGCCGGACGGCGATGCCGGCGTGATCGCTCTCGGCGAGGCGGACCGCATCGCCGCGGCGCTCGCGGCCTCGGCAGCCGAGGGCGAGGAGGATCTGCTCGCAACGGTGCGCGCCGTGGCCACGACCGGCAACGTGGATGCCGCCGCGGTGCCGTTGCTGCGTGCATGGGGTGCGGTCGCCAACGCGGTTGCCTCGCCCAAGGCGTACGGCAGCGTGCTGAAGGCCACGGCCGAGCGCGACTCGGCCGTCCTCAAGACCCCGGTGCCGCGCGAAGGTCCTCTCGCCGACGCGGTGCTCGCGGCCGCGGACAGCCCCATCGCTCCCGCTTCGGCGCTGGTCATCGCCGGCTTCGAGCGGCGCGAGGCGGATGACGCCGCGGCTTCGGCGACAGGTTCGAGGCTGCCGAACCGCGTCCTGGCCGGCTCGGGGACGAAGGCGCCGGACGGCACGCTCGGACTCGCGTGGCAGGCCGGCTCCGGCCCCTCGCAGGCGGCGCCCAAGACCTGGCTCGGCTGCGTGCGCGCAGATGGCCGCGAGTTCTGGCTGGCGGGGGAGGGTGGCGCGGTCGCGCTCAGCGACGGCTCGGTCCGCGGCTGGGGCTACACGACCTCGCGGGCGCATCTCGTGGACGCCGGGCGCGCCGGGCGCGTGCTCGCGCTCTTCCCGACGCCGTAGCGCAAGGACGGCGCCTTGGTGGACGCGCCCTCACTCGCCGAACAGCTCCGGGCAGTCCCGGACCGCTGCGGCGTCTACCTGTGGAAGTCCGGGCGCGACGTGCTCTACGTCGGCAAGGCCAAGTCGCTGCGCAAGCGGATGCAGCAGTACCTCTCCGGCCACGACGATCGCGCCACGATCCCGCTGCTGATGGCCGAGGTCGACTCGTTCGACTACGTGGTCACCGACAACGAGGTCGAGTCGCTCGTGCTCGAGGCCAACGTCATCAAGCAGTTCCGGCCGCGCTTCAACGTCGACTACCGCGACGACAAGACGTACCCCTTCATCGCGCTGACGCTCGAGGACCCCTTCCCTGCCATCAAGTACACGCGCGAGAAGCACCGCGCCGGCACGCGCTACTTCGGCCCGTACACGGACTCGAAGGCGGCGCGCGAGACGATCGAGGTCGTCCGCCGAGTCCACCCGATCTGCCGCGCGACGTGCGCCGAGTGGAAGCGGGTCACCGCTCGCGGCGGCGAGCCGGCCGGCCGTCCGTGCTTCGACCACCACGTCGCCAAGGGACCGGGCCCGTGCGTCGGGGCGGTCACGCGCGAGGAGTACGCCGAGCAGGTCGCCAAGGTCACCGCGTTCCTGGAGGGCCGCCAGCGCGAGCTGGCAGACGGGCTCGAGCGCGCGATGCTCGACGCGGCTGTCGACCTGGACTTCGAGCGAGCCGCGCGCCTGCGCAAGTCGCTGGACGCGGTGCGCAAGGTGCTCCAGCGGCAGAAGGTGGTCTCGGCAAGCGGTCTGGACGCCGACGTGATCGGGCTCGAGCGCGAGGAGACGATCGCGGGCGCGCACGTGCTCGTCGTACGCGACGGGCGCGTGCTGCTCGGCAACGAGATCGTGCTCGACAAAGGGCTCGATGTGCCGGAAACCGAGCTGGTGGAAGGCTTCCTGGTGCGCTACTACTCCGAGGCCTCGCACGTGGCGAAGGAGGTGCTGCTCCCGGCACTGCCCGAGGACTCGCAAGCCGTGGAGGCGTGGCTCGGGCGCCTGCGCGGTGGGCGCGTGCGCCTGCGCGTGCCGGAGCGCGGGGAGAAGCGCGCGCTCGTGGAGATGGCCTCCGAGAACGCGCGGCACACGCTCGCGCGCTTCAGGCACCGCACCCGCTACGACGAGCAGCGCATCAACGACGCGCTCGCACAGCTGGAGAGCGCGCTGGCCCTGCCCGCGCCGCCGCTGCGCATCGAGTGCTTCGACATCTCCACGCTCCACGGACGTCACTCGGTCGGCTCGATGGTGGTCTTCGCCGGCGGGCGCCCCGAGTCCGCCTCGTACCGGCGCTTCCGCGTGCGGATGGAGACGCCCGAAGCA
>PNNM01000113.1 GCA_013824215.1 Coriobacteriaceae bacterium | reverse complement strand
GCGTGAGTGTCTCGGGATCCTGCCCGTGGTCGGTCGCGAGGGTCGCCACGACGTAGTCGAATTTGGACAGCGAGGCCTCGTCCACCGGCAGCGCGCCGTCCGGTTCCGTCTCGATCTCGGCTCCGTGGAGCAGCCGGAAGTCGGGATTGCCCGCGTTGATCGCCTCGATCTCATCCCGCTGGCGGGCGACGGCGGCCGGGCTCAGGCCCTCGCCGTGGAGCCCGGAACGGATGCGGTCGGTGATCCCCAGGTACTCCAGCCCCAGCGCGACGGCGGTGTCGCTGATCTCCCGCAGACCGTGGGCGCCCCCGTCGTACGAGGTGTGGCAGTGCAGCAGTCCCCGCACGTCGCACTGCCGCACCAGCTCGAAGTGGCGCACGTCGCAGGAGTCGTGACAGGGCCAGCCGGTGTCTCTGCAGCCGGATGGTTCGTCGGGGGCTGGCAGGTAGTCGTGCACGGCGCTCTCGGTGGCTGGTGGTTTCTGCGATGTCCGGTCAGGTGCTCACCATAGAAACGGGTTCCGCAAACCGCCACCGGGCGCTCTCAGATGATCGCCGCGCCGGCGGGTCCCGCACGGGGGAGCGTTCAAGCGTGCCTCGTGTTCATGTCCTCTTCGAGCGCCACGCTCCTGGGGAACAGGATGTTGTTCTCCAGGTGGATGTGCTCGTGCAGGTCCGCTTCCAGGGCCTGCAGGCCGTCGTACAGCGCGCAGTACGTCTGGCAGGCGTCCGCCGGCAGGCGATAGTTGGCGGTGATCCGGCGCATCGCGGCCAGCGCCTGACCGGCGCCGTCGTGCTCGTGTTCCATCTGGCGTATGGGATGACCGACGCTGCCGCAGTGGATCGCCGGCCGTTCGCCCCGGCCGGACATGAACACGTCGATGCCCTTGATGGCGGGGAACAGGATCTGCTCCTCCTTCAACAGGTGGGCGTCGAGTTCCGTGCGCAGGTCGTCGAAGACGCTTCGCAGGCTCTCCAGGACGACGCCGTGGTGCGCGCCGTGCGCGTTCTGAACCTTCGCCAGCAGGCCGTCGAGCCGCAGCAGCTGCGTCTTGGTGAAGACGTGGTGCTTCTCCAGGATGTGGTCGGCCAGCGCACCGAGCGCGGTGGTGTTCCAGTCTGCGGGCGGCGTGCCGCCCGCCGACGACGCCAGCGCTTGCAGCAGCTCGTTCCGGACCGTCGACCAGTCGTGGCCGGCATCCGCGACGGCCGCGGCCAGCAGCTTCTTGCCGCCGCAGCAGTAGTCGACGCCCAGCCGTTCCAGCATCTCGCGCAGGACGGGGTGCTGGATGACGAGTTCGGCGACGGTCCAGTTGGCGGGGATATCATCCGCGCCGTGCTGGTGTCCCGGGTTCGAGCCGTCGTTCGTCATGATCGCATCCTTATCGTGGAGCCAGGCGTTCCGCGCGATCTTCTCGACACGCGTCTTCGACAGCATACGAACATCGGGGCACCGCGCCATCGCTCACCGCCGCATCACAATGATCCCCACCCCATCGAAATGAGGGAGTCCGGCCGGTGCCGGCCGCTCGCGGCCGTTGATTCCATGCGGGTTAAGCCGCCGGCGCGGCGGCACGCGAGTTGCCTTGTCCCGGTCCGGGCAAGATGAATTCCGTAGTAGAGGAGGAACCCATGAGATCCGTAACGACGGCCTGTTGTCTTCTGCTGGTCGTAGCCGCCGCGGGCTGTTCGAGCAACCCCCCGTTGCGCACCGAATCGTCGACCTCCGCCATCCGCGCGGCGGAAGCGGTCGGAGCGAGCTCCGTGCCGCGTGCCGCACTGCACCTGCAGCTGGCGAAGGAGGAGCTGGACCGCGCGAACGCCCTGGCCGAGAAGGGCGACAAGGACGAGGCCGCGTCGCTGCTGATGCGGGCCGAGGTCGATGCAGAGCTGGCCATCCTGCTCTCCCGCGAGCAGGACGAGAAACTGGAAGCGGTACAGGCCATGGAGCGGGTTCGCCGGCTCCAGAACGACAACCGGTGAACGGTTGTAAGGAGAATGTCATGAGAACGATCGTATCGCTGATCATGGTCGCCGGCGCCGCGCTGATGTGCGGCTGCGGCTCGACCGCCCCGAGCGAACTCACCGGCGCCCGCGCGGCCTACGAGCGGGCGAGCGTTGGGCCGGCGGCCAACCTGTCGCCGGAGGAGTTGCACAAGGCGCAGCTCGCGCTCGACAAGGCCGAGGCGGCCTTCAAGGACGATGCCGATTCGTACCGCACGCGCGACCTCGCGTATGTGGCGCAGCGCAAGGCCGAGATGGCCGAAGCCTCCGCCTCCATCGCCATGCAGCGCAACAACACGACGGCGTCGAACGACGACTTCAACGCCGCCCAGGGCGACATCCTCCAGGAGAGAACGCTGGAACTGCGTGATGCGAGGACGGCCCTGACCTCCTCCGAGCAGGCCGTGCAGGCGACGACCGACGAGCTGGCCGCCGAGCAGAGGGCCCATCTCGTGACCGAGACGAGGATGGCCGAGCAGGCAGCCCTGATGCAGGAGAAGAACCAGGACCTGAACCAGGCGCGAACGACGCTGGCCGTCTCCGAGGCCGTCGGCCAGGCATCGGTCGATCAGCTCGCCGCCGAGCAGATCGCGCGCCTGGAAGCCGAAAACATGGCCGCGGCCCAGGGCCTGGCGAACCAGGACCGTACGCCGATCGTGATCCAGACGCCGCCGACGGCGACGCCCGTCGCGCCGGTGGTCCAACCGGTGGTGCCGCCCGCCGCCGCGCCCGTGGCTCAGGTGACGGCGCCCGCCGCCGCGGCCGCGGTCCAGCCGACGACCGAACAGCTCGTCGCCACCGAGGTGGCCCGCCTCGAGGCCGCCAGGATGTCGGCGGAACAGGCCCGTCGGCTGGAGAGCAGCACGTCAGACCTGAACCGGACGCGAACGGCGCTGGCCGTCTCCGAGTACGCCGGCCAATCGTCGGCCGCACAGCTCGAGACCGCGCAGCGGGCGCGCCTGGACGCCGAGAGCCGTTCGACCGAGCAGAACCGGCAGATGCAGGCGAACGCGCAGGACCTGACCCGAGCGCAAACGGCGCTGGCCGTCTCGGAGCAGGCCGGACAGGCGACCGCCGACCAGCTGGCGGTCGCCCAGAAGGCCCGCCTCGCGGCCGAGCAGACGACCGCCGAGACCCGGGCCGAGCTCGACGCGCTCATCGCCACCAAGGACGACCGTCGCGGCGAGGTCTTCACGCTCGCGGGCGGCGTCCTCTTCCGTTCCAACGAGTCGACCCTGATGCCCGGCGCCGAGTCGCAGCTGCAGCGGCTCGTCAAGGCGCTCGCCGCGACCGCCGACCGCAACATCGTGGTGGAGGGCTACACGGACTCGCAGGGGTCCGACGACCACAACCTCGACCTGTCGCAGCGGCGGGCGGAAGCCGTGCGCAGCTATCTCGTGCGCAGCGGCTATCCCGCCGACCGGATCCTGGCCGAAGGCATCGGGGAAAGCCGACCCATCGCCGACAACAGCACGAGCGAGGGCCGCGCCAACAACCGGCGGGTCGAGATCGTGCTCGGGTCCGTGTCGAACCCGTGACCGCCGGCCGCTGAACCGACGGTCGTGACGCAGGAACGCCGGCCGGCGAAGATGCGATCTTCGCCGGCCGGCGTGCGCGTTGCCGTCAGCGGGATGCCGCGGGGAACAATCGCTGCGTCTTCAGGCAGATCCGCAC
>PNNM01000112.1 GCA_013824215.1 Coriobacteriaceae bacterium | reverse complement strand
ACATAGCGCGTCTCGGCAGAGAGGGCCGACTGGTGCGCATGCAAGCCGACGAGCTGTGCCAGGGTGTCGGCGAGGAGTACCTTCTGCTGTTGCGCGACTACGTCCACGGATCGGCGCTCGACGCGGCGTCCGCGGTGAGGGAGCGGCTCGCGGCTATGCCGGACGAGTCGCTCGGCGATCCGGACAAGGTGGCGGTGGCGCTCGGCTATCCGCCCTCGGTGCAGTCCACCGAGGACCACGTGCACGCCCGCGGCTACCGGCTCCTGCGCAGGGTGCCCGGATTGCCCGCGAGCGTCGTCGAGCGGCTCGTGGACCGGTTCGACGGCGTGCCCGGATTGCTCCAAGCGGGCGAGGCGCAGCTCGACGACGTGGATGGCGTGGGTTCCCACCGGGCGCGATCCATCAGCGAGACGCTGCGACGGCTCCGACGCAACGTAGCCCTTTAGCAGGGGCGATACCGTGGGCGGCGTTCCGGCTGTGGTAGAATCGGGCAGCGGGCGCCATCGTATTCGCCTTCGAGGGAGGTGGGATGGCCGCGGTCGAGGCGCCGCGGCGGCACAGATGATCCTGCAGATGACCCGCTTCGTGTTCTTCGCTGCGGGCTCCGTCGGCGGATTCGCAGTCGCAGGACTCATCGACTGGTCCGAACAGATCGGCTACCCCCAGTATCTCGTCATCATCATCTTCGTCATCCTGGGTGGCTCGATCGGGTACCTGTCGGGGAGCATAATCGGCCGCGAAGCGACGTACGCCTGGCAGCGCTTCGAAGAACGTCTCCAGTCCCTCTCCGCCGTCGAGATCATGCTCGGCGGGTTGGGCGGCACCCTCGGCATCCTCGTGGCAGTGGCCGTGTCCTACCCGCTGCGCCTGCTTCAGCCGGCGTGGATCGGCCTGCTCGGTTCCGTGGCCGCCTTCGGCCTGCTGTCCTTCATCGGCCTGCGGGTCGCGTTGTTGAAAGCCGAGGACGTCTCGCGCGCCTTCCCCCGCCTGGCGGCAGGTGCGGCGGCCGGCGTCCCCGGTGCTGACGACGACGTGTTCCTGGACACCAGTGCCGTCATCGACGGACGTTTCGTGGATCTCAGGCGCGCGGGGTTCCTCCCCGGGCGGCTTCGGGTGCCGCGTTTCGTGCTCGCCGAACTGCACACCCTCTCGGACTCCGCGGACGACGTCAGGCGCGCGCGCGGCCGGCGCGGGCTCGACCTGCTCGCCACGTTGCAGCAGGGCGACTCCGCCGTGGAGGTATTCGAGATCGACTACGCGGACATCCCCGAGGTCGACCTGAAGCTGGTCCGGCTCGCGCGGGACTCGGGCGGCTCGCTGCTGACGGTGGACCACAATCTGACCGACCTTGCGCGCGTGCGGGGGGTGCGGGCGCTGAACGTCAACGAGCTGGCGGCCGCGCTCAGGCCGTCGTACCTTCCCGGCGAGTCCCTCCGCGTCAACGTCGTGCGGGAGGGCAAGGAGCCCGGACAGGGTGTCGGATATCTCGAGGACGGCACGATGGTGGTCGTCGCCGCCGGAAGCGACCGCGTGGGCGAGAGCATCGAGACGGAGGTCACCTCCGTCCTGCAGACCTCGGCCGGCCGGATGATCTTCGCCAAACTCAAGCAGCTGACGTGACGGTCTGGGCGATCATCGTCGCGGGCGGTGAGGGCACCCGGTTCGGCGGCGCGGGCGGCAAGCAACTGGCCGAGGTGGCGGGACGCCCCGTTCTCGCCCAGACGGTCGAAGCGGTCTTTTCGTGCCCCGACCTCGAGGGGCTCGTCGTGGTGTGCCACCCCGATCGCGTCGAGGAGTACGCCGAGAGCGCAGGGGTGGTCGGGCACCGCCTCGTCGCGGTGGCGGGAGGTGATACCCGGCAGGAGTCGGTCGCCGCGGGCCTGGCCTGTCTGCCGCGCGACTGCGAGATGGTCGTGGTGCACGACGGCGCGCGGCCCCTCGTGACACCCGAGGTGGTGAGCGCGGTGATCGCCGAGCTCGCCGGGCATCCCGAGGCTGCGGGCGTCGTGGTCGGTCATCCCTCGTCCGACACGGTCAAGGTCGTCGACGAGAGCGGGGTCGTCATCGAGACCCCAGACCGGTCCACCCTGTGGGCCGTACAGACGCCGCAGGCCTTCCGGACGCGCGCGCTCGCCGACGCTCACGCGCGGGCCGAACGTGAGGGGATAGCGGGCACCGATGACGCCTCCCTGGTCGAGTCCGCGGGGGGCGTGGTGCGCGTCGTGCTCGGACCACGCCTGAACGTGAAGGTGACCACGCGGGAGGACGCGGCGTACGTGGAGGCGTGTCTCGCGGATCGCACCGAGAGGACCAGAAGGTGAGCGGACCGATGAGCATCGGGCTCGGCTACGACGTGCACGCGCTGGTCGAAGGGCGCCCGCTCGTGTTGGGCGGAGTCACGCTGCCCCACGATCGGGGCTTGGCCGGCCACTCGGATGCGGACGTGCTTGCCCACGCTCTGATGGACGCGGTCCTGGGCGCGATGCGCGCCGGGGACATCGGGCAGCACTTCCCGGACACCGACCCCGCTTGGGCGGGCATCTCGAGCATGGAGCTCGTCCGGCGCGTCGGCGCGCTGATGCGCGAGGGAGGCTTCGAGCTCGTGGACGCGGACTGCGTCCTGGTCCTGGAGCGGCCGAGGATCGCACCGTATCGCGACGAGATGCGTGTCAACCTCGCCGAGGCGCTCGGCGTCGACCCTGCTCGGGTGGGTGTGAAGGCGACGACGACCGAGGGACTCGGCATCGCGGGCCGTGAGGAGGGCGTGGCGGCGCAGGCCGTGGTCCTGCTCGGGCGTCTGTCTGCGTGAGCCGGCCCGCCGCCTGATGGTATCCTCGACAGACGGTCCAGGCAGCCCGCGGTCCTGAACCCGCCGCGTGCCGAAGGCGTCGAGAGGCACCCATGTTCCAGCGCATCCGTGAGGACATCACAGCCGTCAGACAGCGGGACCCGGCCGCCACGTCCGCGCTGAGCGTGCTCATCAACTACCCCGGTCTCCACTCGATCTGGTGGCACCGCATCGAGCGCTGGCTGTGGGTACATGGCCGCCACGGGCTCGCACGCTGGCTCTCGCAGGTCACCCGCTTCTTCACCGGCATCGAGATCCACCCCGGGGCGCAGGTCGGACGGCGGTTCTTCATCGATCACGGCATGGGGGTCGTCATCGGCGAGACGACCATCATCGGCGACGACGTGACGCTCTACCAAGGGGTCACGCTCGGCGGCACCGGCAAGGAGACCGGCAAGAGGCATCCGACGCTCGAGGACTGCGTGGTCGTGGGTGTGGGCGCGGCGATCTTGGGCAACGTCACGATCGGACGCGGCAGCCGAGTGGGTGGCGGTGCGGTGGTAGTCAACGACGTGCCGCCGAACTGCACCGTCGTCGGGATCCCGGGGCGCGTGGTGGTCCGCGAGGGGCGGCGCATCGATGAGATCGACCTTCACCACGAGGATCTGCCCGACCCGGTCATCGAGATGTTCCGGTGCATGCAGCGCAGGATCGACCGGCTCGAGGCGCGCCTGTCGGCCGACGAGGACCGCGCCACCGAGCGCGACGTCCCGGTCTTCCCGCAAGCAGGCGGCGAAGGCTCCGGCACCGGCGACCTCGCCGAGGGCGAGGCCTGCGAGATCGAATGACCGCGACCACGGACGGAGTGTCATGACCATCCGCGTCTACAACACGCTCGCGAGGGGCAAGGAGGACTTCGTCCCGCGAGAGCCCGGCAAGGTCTCCATGTACGTGTGCGGGCCGACCGTCTACAACCACATCCACATCGGCAACGCGCGGACGTTCCTGTCGTTCGAC
>PNNM01000111.1 GCA_013824215.1 Coriobacteriaceae bacterium | reverse complement strand
CCGGCGCCCCGCGTCTTGACCGCCGCCGCCACGAGCGGGAGTTGGCTGTGCAGGCCGCAGCAGACCACGGGCATGCCGCCGAGATCGGTCGCGTCCCGCATGACCGCGTGGTGCGGCGAGTGCTGTTCCTCGACGCTCGCGACGTCGAGCTGCAGAGGCGTGTAGCGGAGCTTCATGATGCGCCCGTCCGAGGCCTCGTCGAGCGCGGCGTCCGCGGTCTCGCGGGCCACCACGAAGTGCACGCCGCCGGTGCCGAGGGCGAGGTCGACCGCGGTGGTGTTGAGCAGCACCCGCTCGCCGACGGCGCACGCTCCGCTCAGGTGCGGGTAGCAGAGTGCCGGACCGGTCCCCTGCCGCAGCGCGACCTCGAGGCGCTGCAGGCCCGGCTCCTCGCCCACCACCGCGCTCACCGTCCCCCAGACGAGCCGCACGACGCTACTCCGCCATCCGTGCCACGACGGCAGCCACGAGCCGGGTCAGCCGTTCGATCTCGGCGACCTCGACACTCTCGTCGACCCCGTGGACGTCCTTCATGCCGCAGGAGAGCACCAGCGTGGGAACGCCGTGCGCCGCGATGATGTTGCCGTCGCTGCCACCCCCGGTGGACAGGAGGCGCGGCTCGAGTCCAGCGTCGCGGCAGGCCTGCTGCGCGAGCACCACGGCCGGATGGTCCTCGGGAAGGCGGAAGCCCGTGTACTCGCGCGTCCAGGCCACGTCCACGCGACCGCCGGCCGCCGAGGCGGCCTGCTCCATGATCGCCTGCATCGCCTGCCGGACCTCCTCGACACGCTCCGGGTCGAGCGAGCGGCACTCGCCGGTGACGTTCGCGCGCGCGGCCACCACGTTCGTGGCCGTCCCGCCCTGCACCGAGCCGATGTTGGCGGTGGTCTCGACATCCAGGCGCCCCAGGCGCATCGCCGAGATCGCGCGAGCGGCCATCACCAGCGCCGAGGAGCCCTTCTCGGGGGCGACGCCCGCGTGCGCCGCCTTGCCCAGGAACGTCGCGGCGAACGTGTAGTGCGTCGGCGAAGCGACGACGATGCCGCCCACCGGCCCGTCGGCGTCGAGCACGAGGCACACATCGCCGGTGACAGCGTCCGGCGCGAGCGCCTTGGCGCCCGTGAGCCCCGGTTCCTCGGAGATAGTGAGGAGCACATGGACCTCGGGGTGCGGGTCGTCCACCTCGGCGAGACGCCGCACCGCCTCGAGCACGGCGGCGAGACCCACCTTGTCGTCGGCGCCGAGCACCGTCTCGCCCGCCGAGGTCATCACGCCGTCGGCGAGGAGCGGCTCGACGCCCTCGCACGGCTGCACGCAGTCCATGTGCGCACAGAGGACGGTGGTGCGCCCGGACGCGGTACCTGGGAGCACGGCGAACAGGTTGCCGGTGTCGGCGCCCACCGTCTCGGCGGCGCCATCGAAGCGGACCTCGCACCCGGCTGCGCGCAGCACGGCCTCGCAGTAGTCCGCGACACCCTTCTCACGCCCCGACGGGCTGTCGATCCGCAACAGGTCGAGGAAGGTGGTCAGCAGTCGCTCGTCGGACATGGCCTGGACCCGGCGCCCGCGCGCCGTCCTACGCCTTCCCGTGGCGGTGGAACTCGACGGCCGCACCGATGAAGTCGCGGAAGAGCGGCGCGGGTCGCGTGGGGCGGCTCTTGAACTCGGGGTGCCCCTGGTGGCCCATGAACCACGGGTGGTCCGGCAGCTCGATCATCTCCACGAGGCGCTCGTCCGGTGAGAGGCCCGAGATGACGAGGCCGGCACCTGTGAGCTTCTCGCGATACGCGTTGTTCACCTCGTAGCGGTGCCGATGCCGCTCGTAGATGACCTCCTCGCCGTACGCCGCCCAGCCCTTGGTGCCGGGGACGACCTTGCACGGATAGGCGCCGAGACGCATGGTGCCGCCCATGTCGTGCACGTCCACCTGCGTGCTCATCAGATCGATGACCGGGTGCGGCGTGGCCGGGTCGAACTCGGTGGAGTTCGCGCCCTCGCACCCCGCGACGTTGCGCGCGAACTCGCACACGGCCACCTGCATGCCCAGACAGATGCCGAGGTACGGCATCTTGTTCTCGCGCGCGTAACAGGCCGCGCGGATCTTGCCCTCGATGCCGCGGATGCCGAAGCCTCCCGGCACGAGGATGCCGTGCATCTCCGAGAGCAGCTGGTCGACCTCCTCGGGCTCGAGGCCTTCCGCGTCCACCCAGTGCACGTTCACCTTGTGGTCGTGGAAGATGCCCGCGTGGTCGAGCGACTCGCTGACGGACAGATATGCATCGGGCAGGGCGACGTACTTCCCCACCAGCGCGATGTCCACGGTGTCGGCCAGCGACGCCGAGTGCGCGACGAAGCTCTCCCACTCGTGCATGTCCGGCTTGCCGCACTCGAGCTTCAGTCGCTCGATGACCATCTCGTCCAGGCCCTGCTCGCGCAGGCGCAGCGGCACCTCGTAGATGCTGCGCGCGTCCTGCGCCGAGACGACCGCTTTCGGGTCCACGTCGCAGAAGAGCGCGATCTTGCGGCGGATGCCGGCGTCGATCGGGCGGTCCGAGCGGCAGACGATGAAGTCGGGCTGGATACCGATGCTGCGCAGCTCCTTCACCGAGTGCTGGGTGGGCTTGGTCTTCAGCTCCTCGGAGGCGGCGATGTAGGGCACGAGCGTCACGTGGATGTAGCAGACGTTGTCGTGTCCGATGTCTTTGCGGATCTGGCGGATGGTCTCGAGGAACGGCAGGGACTCGATGTCGCCGACGGTGCCGCCCACCTCGGTGATGACCACGTCGGGAGCGCCCTCGTCGGCCAGGCGCCGGATGCGCTCCTTGATCTCGTTGGTGACGTGCGGGATGACCTGCACGGTCGCGCCGAGGAAGTCGCCCCTGCGCTCGCGCGTCACGATCGAGTGGTAGATCGAGCCGGCGGTGACGTTGCAGTCCCGCGACAGCGACTCGTCGATGAACCGCTCGTAGTGGCCGAGGTCCAGGTCGGTCTCGGCGCCGTCGTCGGTGACGAACACCTCGCCGTGCTGGAACGGGGACATGGTGCCGGGATCGACGTTCAGGTACGGGTCGAGCTTCTGGATCTTGACCTTCAGGCCTCGCGACTTGAGCAGTCGTCCGAGCGATGCAGCAGTGATGCCCTTGCCGAGCGATGAGACGACTCCACCTGTCACGAATATGTGCTTGGTCATAGGTCTTGAGATCCTCCGTCTCCCCGCGCGGACTCGATGTCCGCATCATAACCCGCCGGTGCGGCGCCGAGGCGGGCGCTTCTCCCCTACTCCTTCGGTCTGCCGAGCATGTCGAGCCACTTCAGGACGCGGTTACGCTCGATGACCTCGGAGAAGGACACGCGCTCCGAGATGAGGTTGAGGGCAACGATGATCGCGGCTGCCACGCCGAGCGCCACCGGCACGCTCACCAGCCCGCGCGCGAGCCAGAAACCCGCGAGCGCCCCGGCCGCGTTCGCGCCTGCGTCGCCGAGCATCCCGCGCTCGGCGGCGTCCGGTCCCCAGACCGCCAACGCCGGCCCGACCAGGAGCACGAGCGTGCCGAGACCGACCGCGGCCGCGCGGTCCGTGTAGGCCGCGAGCGACGCGGCTCCGAGTGCGGCCGCGATGATCGCGAGCAGGACGTAGGTCTTGAGCGCGCGCAGCGGCCGTAGGTCCGCTAGGTTGACCAGGTTCGCCGAGCCGCCGACCACCACCGTGGCCGCGAACCAGGAGATCCCGAACGCGACGGGATCCACGAACCCCGACTCGGTGCCGGCGACCCACAGTCCCGCCCCGGCGGCGAGCACGCCGATGCCGAAGAGCTTCAGTACCCCGGTGGTGAGCTGCCC
>PNNM01000110.1 GCA_013824215.1 Coriobacteriaceae bacterium | reverse complement strand
CGCGGATGGTGGACCATCTCGGCGCGCGTCAGCAGGCGCTGCTTCCGCGTGCTGGCCCGCGGCGGCGTCTACGATCTCGCCTACGACCGCCTGACATCGGGCTGGCTGCTCCTCGGCCTGGTCGATTAGGAGCGGATACCCGTGTCCGCCTCCTTCGTGCACCTGCACGTCCACTCGGACTTCTCGTTCATGGACGGCGCCGCCCCGCTCGACGCGCTCGTGGAGCGCGCCATCTCACTCGGCATGCCGGCGCTCGCACTCACGGACCACCAGGGGCTCTACGGCGCCGTGCGCTTCTACCGCAAGGCACTGGCCGCCGGGATCAGGCCGGTCATCGGCGCCGAGGTGGTGGTCTCCGCGGCCGGATCCCTCGGCGAGGAGGCGGACCTGCCGCCCGAGGAGCGTCTGTCGCTGTCGGCGCCGGTCGGGTTCGGGCGCGCGGCGGGCGCGGGCTTCCACCTCACCCTGCTCGCCCGGGACATCGCCGGCTACCGCAACCTGTGCCGCCTGCTCTCGCGGGCGCATGTGCGCAGCGGCGACGACTACTCGGTGGTGGAGCTCTCCGACCTGGCGCGTATGAGCGAGGGGCTCATCGGCCTGTCCGGCTGCCCGTGCGGCGAGGCGGGCGCGTCCGTGCTCGCGGGGCGTCCGGCCCGGGCGCGCGACGCCCTCGCCACACTGGCGCGCTGCTTCGGCGAAGGCGACTTCTTCGTCGAGCTGATGAACCTGCTGACCCCCGATTCACCACGCTACGTACGCGCGCTCACCGACATCGCGGACTCGCTCGGCCTGCCGGTCGTCGCCACGAACGACGTGCACTACGTGCGCCGCGAGGAGTTCCGGCTGCATGACGTGCTGGCCTCGGCGGGCGCCGGCGTCGAGCTCCCCGGCCCTTACATACGCCAGAACGCCGAGCTGTACCTGAAGCCGGCCTCGGAGATGCGTCGCCTGTTCGCCGGCCTGTCCCGCGCCTGCGACGCGACGCTTTCGATCGCCGAGCGCTGCGAGCTGGACCTGGGACTCGGCGCGTTCCATTTCCCGAGCGTCGAGATCCCGCGCGGCGAGACGCCGTACTCGGTGCTCTCGAAACTGTCCTGGCGCGGGCTGGAGGAGCGCTACCGGCCGGTGACGCCGGCCGCGGTCTCGCGCCTCACGCACGAGCTGGCTGTCATCGAGCGCCTCGGCTTCTCCGAGTACTTCCTCGTGGTGCACGACATCGTCTCGTTCGCCAAGCGCGAGGGCATCCGCTGCTCGGGGCGGGGAAGTGCGGGCGACAGCATCGTCACCTACCTGCTCGGCATCACCGACGCGGACCCCATCGCCTACGACCTGCTGTTCGAGCGGTTCCTCAACCCCGCGCGGCGGCAGATGCCCGACATCGACGTGGACTTCGACTCACGCAGGCGCGACGAGGTCATCGACTACATCTACCGGCGGTTCGGACACGATCACGTGGCGATGGTGGCCACCGTCAACACGATGACGGCGCGCTCGGCGGTGCGCACGGTGGCCCGCGCGTTCGGCTACGGGATCGAGGAGGTCAACAGCCTGTCGCGACACCTGCCGTGGGTCGGCGCGGACCACCTGCGCGAGGTGCTCGAGACCTATCCCGAGTGCCGCGGCCACCCCTTGCGCGACGAGTCGCGCCACGGCCTGCTGCTCGATCTGGCCGAGCGGCTCGACGGCACGCCGATGCATCTGGGCACACACCTCGGCGGCTTCATCATCACGCGCGAGCCGATAGACACCTGGACGCCGCTGCAGTGGGCGGCCAAGGGCGTGGTGGTCTCGCAGTACGACAAGGACGATGTCGAGGCGCTCGGGCTGGTCAAGATGGACATCCTGGGCCTGCGGATGCACTCGGCCATCAGCGACACGGTGCGCCTGGCGCGCGAGCGGGTCGGGGCCGAGGCGGTGCCGGAACCGTTCGAGCTGGCCCCCGACGACCCGCACGTCTATCGGCAGATCGCCGCGGCGGACACGGTCGGCGTCTTCCAGCTCGAGAGTTCGGGCCAGCGCAACCTGAACCAGCGCCTGAAGGCCACACGCTTCGACGACATCGTCGCGGCCATCTCTCTGTTCCGTCCCGGCCCGCTGGAGGCCGAGATGATCACGCCGTTCATCCGCCGGCGTCACGGAGTGGAAGCGGTCACGGTCCCGCACCCGGGGATGGCCGAGGCGCTCCGGGACACCTACGGCGTCATCATCTACCAGGAGCAGGTCCTGCAGGTCGCCAAGGCGGTCGCGGGCTTCACGCTCGAGGAGGCCGATTCCCTGCGCCGCGCGATGACGAAGGGCCGCTCGCGGGAGGAGATGGAGCGCATCGGCGCGCACTTCATCGAGCGCGCCTCCCGTCTCGGCGTGGAGCGCGGCATCGCCGAGGAGGTCTTCCGCCAGCTCGAGGGGTTCGCCGCCTACGGCTTCTGCAAGGCGCATGCGGCGTGCTTCGCGGTGGTGTCCTACGCGAGCGCGTGGCTTCACACGCACTTCCCGGCCGAGTTCGCGGCCTCGATCCTCAACAACGAACCGATGGGGTTCTACTCGCCCCGGCTCGTGCTGGACGATGCACGCCGGCATGGGATCGGGATCCTGTCGCCGCACGTCAACGCGTCGGCGGGGGAGCACACGGTCGAGTGCGACGGCCGTGCGATACGCGTGGGCCTCCGCGACGTCCTGCACATGGACGCGCGGACGCTGCCCACGATCGCGCGCGAGCGTGCGGTGCGGCCCTTCGACGACCTCGCGGACCTCCTGCGCCGCACGCGCGCGAGCATCGACGCCGCCGCCTCCCTGATCCGCATCGGGGCGCTCGACGGCCTCGGCGCCACGGACGCCGGCCGTCCGCCCACGCGCGACGAGCTGCTGGTGCTGCTCCCCGAGGTCAAGGCGGTGCTCGCACGCGAGGGTGTCGCAGGGGACCGGGCGCTCGTGATCGCGCCGTCGCGCGCCGCCGAGCCGCAGGACGCCTCCCACGTCTCGGGATGGCCGCCCGCGAAGCGCCTGTCCGCCGAACTCGAACTGCTCGGGCTCGCGGTGACCTGTCACCCGCTCGACTTCGCGGCCGCCGATCTCGGGCGCCGTGGGGTGACGTCCGCCCGCGACCTGCCGCGCTGCGAGGACCGCACCCGCGTGCGGGTGTGCGGGGTGCGCGAGCGGGCGCAGACCCCGCGGACGCGCTCGGGCAAGCGCACCTGCTTCCTGACGCTCGAGGACGCCACGGGGCTGATCGACATCGTCGTGTTCGAGGACGCGCTCGCCCGTGCCGGGGAGACCATCGTCAAGCACCGCTGCTACCTGGTGGAAGGCGTGCTCCAGAACAACCGCGAGCGCGGACTGGCCATCATCGCCGACCGGATCGAGCCCTACGTGATCCGCGCGAGCGCCGGCGAGCCGCTCCGCCTGCGGCGAGGTGTGGGTCTCGGCCCGATGGGGCCGACCCGGCCGGGGGCATCCGCCGCGGAGGAGGAGTCGTGGGCCGAGGCCGGGTGAGTCCGCCTCCGCGCCGGGCGCATCATTTCGTGGCGTCCCCGCCCGGCTCGACGATCACGTCCGGGCCGACCTCGGAGATCGCGGTCACCTGGATCTCGGGACCCGCCATGCGTATCGAAGCGCCCTCCAGCCGCGTGCCGTTCGCGGCCACGTAGCGGCCGGAGAGCGCCTTCAGGTCCACGCCGAGGTCCTCGGCGCCGACCAGCACGGCGACGGTGCCCCCACCGCCGGTCGCGGTGTCGTCGGTGACCACCCAGAACCCGCCTTCGAGTTCGACGTACCGCAACGTGCCGATGGCTTGCGCGCCCTCGTCGGTCTCGTAGATGCCGGGAGCCGCGAGCATCGCCGAGCCCGTGCCC
>PNNM01000109.1 GCA_013824215.1 Coriobacteriaceae bacterium | reverse complement strand
TCGTGCTGAATCCGGGGGCGCTGACCCACTACTCGTACGCCGTCCGCGACGCGATCGCCGCGTGCGGCGTGCCGGTCGTGGAGGTCCACCTGAGCAACATCGCCGCCCGCGAGGAGTTCCGGCGCGACAGCGTGACCGCCGCCGCCTGCGTGGGCAGCGTGGCCGGCTTCGGCGCGGAATCCTACGGTCTCGGCCTGCGCGCCGCGGTCAAGGTGGCGAGGGGCACGGCGTGAACGGTGCCCCCCGGCTCGCAGCGCTCCGCGGGCGGCTTGCCGAGGAGAAGGTCGACGCGTTCCTCGTGACCGATCCGGTCAACGTCGCGTACGTCACCGGCTTCGACGGGGTCTTCGACTCCGAGCCGGCGTCGGCGTGTCTCGTCACGCCCGGAGCTGCGACCGTATACACGGACTTCCGCTATGCCGAGGCGCTCAAGGCGCAAGCCTCCTCCTCGGGGTGGTCCGTCGTGGTGGTCGCCGGTCCGCTCAACGTGCGCGTGTGCGAGGACGTCGCCGCTGCCGGCCTGGGCGTGCTCGGCGTCGAGTCCTCGGTCCCCTACGGGCGATTCAAGTACCTCTCCGAGCACCTCGAGGGTCGCGTCCTTGCGGCCGACGAGTGGGTGGAGCGTGTGCGGTCGGTGAAGACGGCCGACGAACTCGAGCGCATCGCGGCCGCGGCGGAGTTGGCCGACGAGGCGATGGCGCACGGGATCGCGTTGGTCGCACCGGGCCGCACCGAGCGCGAGGTGGCGATCGAGATCGAGGTGCACCTGCTCCGCGCGGGCTCGGAAGGCGTGCCGTTCCCACCGATCGTCGCGGCTGGCCCGAACGCCGCCCGTCCGCACGCGAGACCGTCGGACCGCAGAATGGGCCGCGGCGAGCCGGTCATCATCGACCTCGGCGCGCGGGTCGGCGGCTACTGCTCGGACCTGACGCGCACGGTCGTGGCGGGCACGGCGGACGGTCGCGTCCGGGAGCTGTACGCCGCGACGCTGGCCGCCCAGGAGGCGGGGCTCGCCGCTGTGCGCGCCGGCGTGGCCGCCAAGGATGCCGACGCGGTCGCGCGGGAGGTTCTGGGCGCCCGTGGCCTGGCCGAGGCGTTCGGCCACGGGCTCGGGCACGGGGTCGGTCTCGAGGTGCACGAGCTCCCATCCATGGGCGCGCGCAGCCGCGAGGTGCTCGCGGCCGGCATGGTCGTGACGGTCGAGCCGGGCGTGTACCTGCCCGCATGGGGCGGTGTTAGAATCGAGGACCTGGTCGCGGTCGAGGAGGGGGGCTGTCGCCTCCTGAGCCGCGCCCCGAAGGAGCTGGCCGAGACCTAGCTGACGCGCGTGCGACGCTAGGCGACAGCTGCCCGAACACCGCGCGAAAGGCGAACCCTGCGATGGCGGTCACCACCAACCAGTTCAAGAACGGCATGTGCATCGTCCACAACGGGAAGCGCTGGATCATCATCGACTTCCAGCACGTCAAGCCGGGCAAGGGCGGGGCGTTCGTACGCACGAAGCTCAAGGAACTCGAGAGCGGGAAGGTCGTGGACGTGACCTTCAACGCGGGCGAGAAGATCGAGGACGTGCGCGTCGAGACGAGGCACATGCAGTACCTCTACAGCGACGGCTCGACCCTGCACTTCATGGACACCGGTTCGTACGAGCAGTTCGAGCTCTCGGCGGAGTTCGTCGGCGAGGCCGCGAAGTGGATCAAGGAGAACGACGAGGTCGAGGTTCTGACCGCCGATGGCGAGATGATGGGCGTCGAGGCGCCCATGTTCGTGGACCTCGAGGTCGCCGAGACCGAGCCCGGTTTCAAGGGCGACACGGTGCAGGGCGGCACCAAGTCGGCCACGCTCCAGACCGGCGCGATCGTGCAGGTCCCGATGTTCGTGGAGGCCGGCGACCGGGTCCAGGTGGACACCCGCGACGGACGATTCGTCAAACGCGTCTAGGCTATACTGTTCCGACCGCGGCGACCTCGCCGCGCGTGGGGTGGACCAGCCAAGGCCGCACGGGCCGCCCGGACGTGAAGCCCAAGGGACCGCGCATGCGACCGATACGTATAACAGACACCACATTGCGCGACGCGCACCAGTCGCTGTGGGCGACGCGGATGACGCTCGCCGACATGCTTCCGATCCTGCCGAAGATGGACGCGGTGGGCTACTGGTCGCTCGAGGTCTGGGGCGGCGCCACGTTCGACGCTTCCCTGCGCTTCCTCGACGAGAACCCTTGGGAGCGTTTGCGCGTCATCAAGAAGCACTGCCCGAAGACTCCGCTGCAGATGCTCCTGCGCGGCCAGAACCTCGTCGGCTACCATCACTACTCGGATGACATCGCTCGCCGGTTCGTGCACGCGAGCAAGCGCAACGGCATCGACGTCTTCCGCATCTTCGACGCGCTCAACGACATCCGCAACGTCGAGATCACGGCCGAGGCGGTCAAGGAATGCGGGGCCCACTTCGAAGGCGCCATCTCCTATACCGTCAGTCCCGTGCACACGCTCGATACCTTCATCGAGTACGGGCAGGCGCTGAAGGAACTCGGCGCGGACACCATCTGCATCAAGGACATGGCGGGGATGCTGACGCCGTTCCGGACCGAGAAGATGGTGCACGCGCTCAAGACCGAGATCGGCCTGCCGGTGCACGTCCACTGTCACTACATCGGCGGCATGGCCCCGATGAACTACCTGAAGGCCGCCGAGGCAGGCGCCGACATCATCGACACGGCGGTCGTGGCCCTCGCCTTCGGCAACAGCCAGCCGGCCGTCGAGATGATCGTGGCCGCGCTCAAGGAGTCCCCGTACGACTCGGGGCTCGATCTGGACCTGCTCTTCGAGATCGCCGAGTACTGGGAGGCCGTCCGCGAGTCCAAGAAGCTCAAGCGCGGCGTCACCTCCCTGCTGTCGATGGAGGTCTTCAGCCACCAGGTCCCCGGCGGCATGATGAGCAACCTGATCAGCCAGCTCGAGCTGCAGAAGGCGGCCGACCGCCTCCCGGACGTGCTCGCGGAGATCCCGAAAGTGCGAGCCGAGGTCGGCTATCCGCCGCTCGTCACACCGCTGTCCCAGATCGTCGGCACGCAGGCCGTCCTGAACGTGCTTACCGGCAGGCGCTGGGCGGTCGTGCCGCAGGAGATGAAGGACTATATCAAGGGGCTGTACGGCAAGGCGCCGGGGCCGATGGACCCCGACATCGTCGCGAGGATCCTCGCGCGGGAACAGCCGCTTGCGCCGGACATCCGGCCGGGCTCGCTCGTGACCATGGCTTACGACGACGTCGCGGCCGAGATCGGGGAGCTGGCGAACAGCGAGGAGGACGTGCTCATGTACGCCCTCTTCCCGAACGAGGCCCGCGAGTATCTGACGCTTCACCAGGAGGGTGCGGAGAGCGCCGTCTTCATGATGGGTGAGGAGGTCCGCACCGTCACGGAGGGAGAACCCGTGGACGTGAACCAGATCAGGGAGCTCGTCAAGATCGTGGAGCTCTCGGATATCACCGAGGTCACGGTCGAGGAGGGCGGCGCCAAGATCACGGTGCGCAAGGGAGGCGTGTTCGTCGCGCCCGCCGAGGCACCGAGTGCCGCGCTTTCCGAGACAGGCGTGTCCGGGCCGGTCACAGCCCCGGTCGAGGCGGCCGCGGCACCCGTGGAGCGGCCCTCGACGTGGCGGCCGGTCATCTCGCCGATGGTGGGCACGTTCTACCGCTCCCCGGCGCCGGGCGCCGATCCCTTCGTCGAGGTCGGCACGCAGGTGGACGAGGGCCAGACGCTGTGCATCCTCGAGGCGATGAAGCTGATGAACGAGATCTCGGCCGAGGAGGCCGGTGTGATCCGCGACGCGTGCGCCGCGGACGCGTCCCCGGTCGAATACGGGACCGTCCTGTTCTACTACGAGCCGGTCTAGGTACCGCGGACGTGGCCCGTTTCGGCAAGATCCT
>PNNM01000108.1 GCA_013824215.1 Coriobacteriaceae bacterium | reverse complement strand
CGATGGCCTTGACCAGGTCCGCGGCCTTGCGCGCCGTCTCGGCTCGGTCGGAGCCGTCCACGCGCGTGACCGCCACACCCGGCGCCTTGGCCTTCGCGGCGTTGAGCGCGGCGTCCGAGACAGCGCCCTTGCCGCCCATCACGTACAGCTTCGAGGGCTGCAACCGCGCGATCTCGGCGAGCACCGAAGCCGGCACGGTGTCCTTCCACGTCAGCAGGACAGCGCCGCCCGCGGCGCCCGCGAGCCCGGAGCCGGTCAGCGCGTCGGCGAAGCTCTGGCCGCTGGCGAGCACGACCGCCGGGGCCCCGCTCGGGAACGCCCGCTTGGAGACGGCCACGGATGTCGCGAACCTGTCGGAGCCGTAGATGCGGTCGACCGGTGTGGACGACGACCCGTCGAGCGAGAAGTTCGGCGATTTCATGCCGAGCGCGCCTTTGACGGTGTAACTGCCGAGCTTGCACGAGACCCCGTTGCTGAAGGTGAACGTGACCCAGCGCGGGTAGCCGCTGACGCCCTTGGCGATGGAGATCGAGGAGACGTACACGGTCGAGTCGGCCGGGATGGCGGGAAGGCCGTGGTTGGCCAGCTCGCTCTTGACCGTGGACGACGCGCGCAGCTTCGAGGCGATCGTGCTTCCCGAGAAAGCACTGGTCCACGCTGAGTGCGGAGAACCGGCCAAGCCCTCGTAGGGGTCGACAACGCCGGTGTAGTAGGGCTTGGGATCGGAGTACGCCCACGAGTCCTCGATGTTGGCGGTGTTGCCTCCCGAGGCCGAGGAGAAGAACGTGCGCACCACCGCGCCCGCGTACTTCACGACCTGCCCGGCGGTCTGGTCCACCGCGTTGTTGGTGGAGGGCTTCTCGTAGTTGTAGCCGCCGTAGACCTGGCTCGCGGTCGTGCATCTCAGCGTCACGCGCCTCGCGGCGTCGTCGTGTGCGTACGAGCGCGCGGCCACCGCCTGCGCTTTGAGCGCCTCGATGTTCCAGGTCGACGGGCTCTCGCACGGCACCACGCCGTAGAGGTACTGCTCGAACGGCACGTAGTCGACCACGCTCAGGTTGCCGTTGGAGAGGCGGTAGAAGTACAGGCGCCCCCGGTAGCTCTTGTTCGTGGCGTTGTAGGGGCCTGTGGCCTGGGAGATGCGGACGACGCCGCCCGGGTCGGCGCACTCCACCCAACCGCCGGCGTCGACGGTGTACGGCGTGCCTGCGGGGATCGGATCGAGTGTGCCGACCTTCAGCGCGCTGTTGATGCCGGTGACCGTGTAGCTCGCCTTGCCGACGAAGCTCGACGTGCCGTAGTACTTGTCGAGGTTGACCTCGACGTCGCCCACCCAGGTGCCGGCTTCCAGCGACGTCCCTTGGTAGTAGTGCGCGAGGATCTGGTCGTACGTCGAGCCGTTGAGAGCGTGCCCCTGCGCGCCGTACTGGGACAGGCCGATACCGTGGCCGTACCCCTTGCCGTAGAAGGTGAAGGTCGGCACGGCGGCGAACGCGGGAGCGGGTGCGGCCGTGACGCCCAGGACGAGGGCGAGAAGGCACGGCAGGAGCCGTCGAAGCGGGCTGCGTCTCACGAACGGGACCTCCGTCGTTTGCTGCGGCTACGAGTGCTTCCGGCTCGCGATTCTACCACAGCGAGCTGTCGTCGAGCCGTCGCGCACGACATCTCCGCAGGTCAGCCGAGGTGCCGGTACGCCTCCACGAGACGGGCCGAGACGACCTCCCACGACAGGCCGGCCTCGACCAGCGCGCGACCGCGCGCGCCCATCGCCGCGGAGCTTGCCGGATCGCCGGCGAGGCGCGCGATCGCGTCGGCCACCGCCGTGGCGTCCGCACCGTCGACCGCCAGGCCGCAGTCCTGTTCGGTCACGTAGTCGCCGATCATGGTGCCGGCGTTCACGATGACCGGGAGACCGCACGCCATCCCCTCCATGACCTTCACCGGCCACGCCACGCGAATGTTGCCGACCCGCGCGTCGTAGACGGCGTAGACCGCGTCCGAGCGCTCGTAGAGAGCGGGCGCCTCCACGTAGGAGAACGCGCCGAGCACCTCCACGCGCTCGCGCCCTCGGGCGTAGGCGGCGACTTCCGCGGCGGCCGTCCCACCGCCCGCGATGAGCGCGGCGGTCCCCGGCTGAACCCCCACCGCGTCGATCAGCAGCTTCAGCGACTCGAGGTACCGCTTCTGCCCGAGGTAGCAGAAGGTGAACGGACGCTCGGGACGAGGACCGGAGCGGGGGCGGAAGCGCCGGGTGTCGGGAGCGTTCTCGACGACGATCGTGTGTGTGCCCATGCGTTCGTAGCGCTCGACCATGCCCGGGACCGAGACGATGACGAGCGAGGCGGCCGCCACGGCGTCGCGTTCCAGGCGGTCGACCGCCGCGCGCGCGAGCATGCCGGCGATGCCGCGCCGCGGCACCATCCGGCTCTCGCGGTACAGCTCGTGGAAGTCGAGCACGAGGCGCGCGGACCGAGTCGTCTTGCGCTTCACGCGCAGACCGGCGCTGGCGGTGTCGAGATCGTGGCAGTGCACAACGTCGGGCTCGAGCTCCACGGCGCGTGCCGCGGCCCGCATCCAGAACTGGCGGAAGTGCATGAGCGAGCGCAGACCGCCGCCGAACGGAGCGAGCGGCCCGAAACGCTCGATGGCGTAGCTGCCGCGCTGCTCGCGCCCGGGCGCCGTGCCGGCGCGGTCCCACGCAAGCACCGTCACGTCGTGTCCCTCGGCGGCGAGCAGGTCCGCCTCCTTCTCGACCCGGGGGTCGTAGACCACGGGGTTGGTCACGAACATGACGACGTGCAGGCCCACGCCGCTCACTCCCCCGCCTCGGCCAGCGTGCCGGTGAGCCCGCGGTGCGCGAGGACCTCGCGGTAGACCTGCACGAGCCGCGTCCCCACGACCTCGGGTCCGAACCGCATCAGGACCCGCTGCGCGATCGCCGCGCCGTCGTAGCGCTCCAGCCTGGCAAGGACCGCGGCGATACCCGCCGCGAGCGCGGCGGGGTCGTCCGGCTCGACCAGGACGCCGTCGCCCTCGCCGACGATGTCCTCGGGGCCTCCCGAACGCGTCGCCACCGCCGGCAGACCCGTGGCCATCGCCTCGATGAGTGCCACGCCGAACCCCTCGCGTCGCGACGGCAGGACGAACAGGTGGGCCTCGGCCAGCGTCCGTGCGAGTTCCTCTCCGGACAGCGCGCCGGCGAAGGTGACGCGGCGATCGACGCCGGTGCCCATCGCGCGCTGCTCCAGCTCCGCACGCAGAGGGCCTTCGCCGACGATGGTGAGCTTGAGCTCGTGGCCCTCGCGCACCAGACGCGTGAACGCCGAGAGCAGGACGTCGTGCGCCTTCACGTCCACGAGACGGCCCACCGCCACCAGCCGCGTCCCGCGCCGCTCGCGGGCCGGGCGCTCGGTGATGCGGAACGTCTCGGCGTCGTAGGTGTCCGGGACCACGAGCACTTTCGCCGGGTCGGCGCCGAGCGCCTCCACGACGTCGCGGGCGAGCGAGGCGCTCACACACACGATGGCGGCCGCGCGGTCGACGACGCGCTCGAGCTCCTCGCGCCATGCGGGGCGGGCCAGGTTCGAGTAGAGATCCGAGCCGTGGACCGAGACGACGAGCGGCAGGCGCGCCGGACCGGCGAGGCGCAGCGCGGCGGCTGCACTCGGGTAGAGCGCGTGCGCGTGCACGAACTGCGGCTGGTGCGCGGACCTAGCGCGCTCGAACGCGGGGCGCGCCGCACGTGCCATCGCCGGCGCGACGCTCGAGTAGAGCATGCGGCGCGGCAGGACGGGATATCGCGGGTGCGCGACCGGCACGCCGCCGCGCTCCTCGTCACCCTTCACGTACGCCTTGCCGAGGCGGTCCGCCAGCACGCGCGGGACCCACGGCACCGGCGCGATCACGCGCCACTCCACGGCACGGCTCGTCGCCGCCACCTGCTCGGCGACGAACAGACCGCGGTACGGCTCGGCCGGGTTCGGGAACTGCTTGGCGAACGTGACTCCGCGCA
>PNNM01000107.1 GCA_013824215.1 Coriobacteriaceae bacterium | reverse complement strand
CCATGAGGACCGCCGAGACCGCGAAGGGCACGCCGTGTCCGATGCGGTCCCACAGGATGCCGGCCATCAGGCTGGAGGGCAGCGCCGCGAGTCCGAGCACGAACGTGTAGCCGCCGACCGCCGTGGCCCGGACCTCGCGGGGGACGAGGTCGACGACGTAGGCGCGCGTCATCCCTTCGGTCAGCGCGTAGGGGACGCCGTAGGCCGCGAACAGCAGCCACGCGGCGCCCGGGCGCTCCGCCAGCGCGAAGCCCGCGTACACGAGCGCGTATCCGGCGAATCCGGCGATGATCGTCCGCTTGCGTCCGACCCTGTCCGACAGGTGCCCGAAGGGCGCAGCGAGCAGGGCCGCGACCACGTTGAAGACGAAGTACATGAGCGGGATCAGCGCCGCTCGGGCTCCGACGTCCTGCGCACGCAACACGAGCATCGCGTCCGAGGAGTTGCCGAGCGCGAAGACCGCGCTCGCGGCGGTGAACAGCACGAACGGGCGTCCGAGATGGCGAAGACGGAAGGCCGGGTGGTCGCGATCGGCGGGACGCCCCTCCCGCGCTCGTGCTTCGCGGACGAAGAGCAGCACGAGGGCGATGGCCAGCGTGCCGGGGATCGCGGAGAGCCAGAAGACCGTCCGGTACGCGCCGGGCCGGAGGCTCAGGACGGCCCAAGCGGTCAGCGGACCGATCGCTGCGCCCAGCGTGTCGAGCGCTCGGTGCACGCCGAAGTCGCGCCCGCGGCGCTCCGCGGTTCCCGAATCGGCGATCAGCGCGTCGCGCGGCGCCGTCCTGATGCCCTTGCCGAGGCGGTCGGCGAAGCGGAGGAGCAGCACAGCTGGCCAGCTGGCCGTGATCGCGAGCAGCGGCTTCATGAGGTTCGACAGTGTGTAGCCGAGCACGACGAGCGACCTGCGCCGTCCGAGTCGGTCCGAGACGCGTCCGCTCACGACCTTCGTCAGGCTCGCTGTTGCCTCGGCGACAGACTCGATAAGGCCGATCGCGGTCACCGGTGCCCCGAGCACGTTGGCCAGGAAGAGCGGCAGTATCGGGTAGACCGCCTCGCTGGAGGCGTCGGTGAGGAGCGAGACGAGCCCGAGCGCGACGACGTTGCGCGGGATGCGCTTGCCGTCCGCTGGCATCTCTGGGGTGCTCATCGTGCCGCCTCCCGGAGTCTCGCGGTCATGGGTTCGGAGAGATCGGCTCGTCGGTGGTCCTGAGCGTCTGGAGATGGACATCGCGCGGGCCGAGCGCAGCGAGTTGGCGGTCGATGCCGGCCGCTTCGCCGAGAGAGAGCAGCGCGACGACGGTGGCGACGAGTCCGCCGCCGATCATCGTGGCCTGCACACCGAAGCGGGCGGCCAGCGCCGGAGCCACGGCGAGCGGGAGCAGTTCGCCCCCATGTCGGTGGACCTGCGCGGTGCCGGTGACCCGGCCCTGCAGCTCGTGCGGAGTGTCGCGCTGCATGAGCGTGCGCAGGAGCGGCTCGAGCATGCCGATGATCACGCCCCAGCCAGCGGCGCCCAGGGCCACGAGGCGCAGGTCGCCGGAGCCGACGTACGCCGAGGCGCCGAGACCGCACGCGGCCACGAGGACCGCCAAGCCGCGGGCCGAGACCACCGGCCGCGGCAGCTTCGGCAGCAGCCATGCGCCCGTGGCGAGAGCCAGGCCGAACAGAGAGTTGATCCAGCCGATGGACTCCACGCCCGTGTGGACCACGTCGCGGAAGAACAGCGGCTCGAGTGCGCCGAACGCCCCGAAGCTCATCCACACGACGGTGCCCGCCAGGACGTAGTAGCGCAGCGGACGCGACCCGTAGGCGACGCGCATGCCCTCGAAGGTCTCCGCGAGCGCATGCCCCCGTGTCGGGGCCTCCCGCTTCGGCTGACGGACGAGTGCGACTCTCACGACCAAGGCGGCGCCCACGAGTGATGTGGCGGCATCGAAGGCGAACACCCATCCGAGGTCGAAGTAGCGCGCGATCAGGGCCGCGATGGCCGGGCCGATCACGAAGGCGGCCGAACCGGCGGCCTCCACCCGGGAGTTGATGCGCTCGAGCTCGGAGGTCTCGGTGGCGAGGAACGGGGCGAACGAGGCGCTCGCGGTCATCACGAACGCCGTCACGAACGCGGAGATCGTCACGAGCCCCACGAGTGCCGGCAGGGTGGCTGCGAACGCGATGGCGATAGTGGCGGGCACGAAGACGATCTCGGCCAGCATGAGCACGTTCCGCGGTCCGTGGCGGTCGATGAGCACACCGGCCACGACGCTACCCACCATGTTGCTGACTGCCATGGCGAACATGACTGCGGCGAGCTGTCCCGGAGTGGCGTGCAGGTGGTAGGCGGCCTTGCCCCAGACCCCGACGAAGAAGGCCGCTTCCGCCCCGGCGCGAGAGATGAACCGAGCCGCGACCACCCGTGCTATGTCGGACCGGCGGCGCATCGGAACTCCCAGGGACCGGGACGAGCGCGCCGCTATGCAGTCCCGGCGCGAATCCATACCCTAGCACAGCGCCGCGCCGCGAAGCGGGAGCGTCAGACCGCGACGCTCCCGCCTGTGGAGTGCGCGTCCGCTACGCGGGACCGGCGGTCAGCGTGAGGTTGTGCCTCCGCCTGAACTGCCACTTGCTGGCCGAGATGTCCTTGTAGCCTTGGCGGATCCGGTATCCGGCTCTCGGCGCCTCGATCACGTAGGCCTGCCCGTACGGCGAGCCGTAGTAGTACATCACCACGTGCCCGCTCTCCGTACCGGCTGGCGGGTAGCCCACCGCGTCTCCCTTCCACGCGCTGCCGCGAGAGACGCTGTACCAGTGGTACGTGTTGTTGAACAGGTTCGTCGTGCTGTACGGGTGGTACGCCGAGTCCGCTCGGGACGCCACCGCCACCTGCCAGCCCTTGCACAGCAGTCCGGAGCAGTCGGCGCCCTTCCAGTTGCGGTCCGTGGTGCTCCACTGGGAGCCGCCCCAGACGTACCAGCTGCCGACCGCGGTCCTCGCGAAGTCGATGCACTGGTAGTCGTACCGGGTGGGACAGGTGCAGGCGAGCGCCTCGGCCGGTGCGGCCGCGAGGGCGAAGACGACCGCGAGGGGGACGGTCGCCAGCGTCGCGAACCGGCGCAGGTATGCAGTCATCTTGTCACTCCTTCCACATGCCCGGGCCTTCAGCGGCCGAGCGTCCAGTGCAGGACCTGTGTGCCCTGCTCCGAGCAGACGAGCTGGTAGAGTTCGCCCTCTTCGGACAGGGCGAAGCGCCGGAACGGCTCGGGGAACGAGGAGTCGTCGGTCTGAACGCTGCCGAGGAGCTCGCCGTCCGGAGCGAACTTGCTGACGACGAGCCAGCCCCGGCGCTCGTCGGTGTCCTTCGACAGCTGCTTGTGGAGCGCCCAGACCACCCACACGCTGCCCTCGCGGTCGCCTGTGATGTCGACGATCGCCGCGACCTCGCGCGAGGCGTGAGCGCGAAGCTTCGACCGCACGCGACCGTCCTTCCCCAGGACGTCGACCGAGGCGTCGTTCTTGCCGGTCCGGCGCGCGACGAGCACGGTGCCCGCGGGTGTCACGGCTCCCTCGGCGCGGCGGCGCGCCTGCGCGGACGGCTCGTAGACCGTGCCGTCGAGGCGCCCGATGGCGTGGAAGGCGACCCGGTCCGTGCCCGGAGCCTCCACCAGCACCTCGCCGTCGACGATCGAGAGGTGCATGAGCGCGGGCACCTGCGAGGCGATCGGCAGGGTGGCGACGACACCGCCGTCCGCGTCGAAGACGAGCACGCGACGGTCGTCCCAACGGTCGAGCACCGCGAAACGGTCCCGCGACACGACCAGGTCCTCGAACTCCCGGCCGGGCAGTTTCCACTCGCGGTCGGCGGACCCGTCGACGAAGCGCACCACGCGTTCGTTCGCGGCGTCGAGCACGTACACGCGCCCGCGGTCGTCGACCCCCATGCTCGACGGCCCCAGCGGATCGCCTTCCTGCCCGATGACGCGCCCGAGCCGCCCCGGTCCGGTGCCCCACTCGGCGGAGACCACCG
>PNNM01000106.1 GCA_013824215.1 Coriobacteriaceae bacterium | reverse complement strand
CGATGTGCCTGCGCTTGGCAATGAGAAGGGACTGCGCCTCGTCCAGGTATGCCCCGACGCACCGCCACTCGCCTGAGAGAGCGGCGCTCCTCGCCGAGCGCGGCGCCGACGGCCGCCGAGGGAGTCGGCGATCGAGGATCCTGCGGACGGTGCAGACGGTCACGTTCAAGGCGAGCAGCGAGGTTACGACGGCCATCGGCCAGCCAGCGAAGATGTGATCGAGCCCGAGTGCGACCGCGACCCGCGACCAGACCGGGTAGTCCTCGACGAAGCGTCCGAATGACGTACCGAGGTAGGAGCGCTGGGGCACGATGAACGAGATCACGTTCATCAGGATGTACGTCCCGATCAGCCAAGCGGCCAGTTTGGCGGACGAGAGCCACGCTACGACCCTTGAAGCTCTCACTGCTCCGCGGTCTCCTCCAGGTCCTCGGTGAGTTGCGACAGATACACGGCGATCCGGCCGTTCGCGTCCTTCACCAGGATGTAGGTCAGGTCGTTGGACTCGTCGACCGGTTCACCGATCTGCTTGTCGGTGTCCTTGTCGCGCTCGACAAAGCGCCAGCGCTCCAACGCGCGCACCGTGATCGTCGGCTCGGCCGAACGGATCTCGACGACCTCGAGCTCCAGGAGTTCCGCATCGACCTTCACCCCCCTGCCCCACAGTGAGGTGATGTAGTTCGTCACCCGGGTCTTCTCGCGCGGGTAGGCGGTGTCGCCGAGCCTCTCGGGATCCAGATCGCGCAGAGCGTCGCCGAGTGCCAGGTCGTACCGCGTGATCGCGGAGCGGACCTCGGACCGATAGCGGTACCTCGGGATGAGGACGGCTCCCGCCACGAGCACCAGGACGACCGCGACCGCCGCGAGGAGTCGGAGTCGCCGCTTCACCTCGCGGGCTCTTCCTCGAGAGTCCACTGCCCGATGTTCCAGAAGTCGCCTGCAGGATACGGACCCGGACGGTAGCCGACGATCCCGCGGACGCCGGTCAGCCGTGTCTCCGGCCGGTCGAAGAAGGCGAGGTCCAGTTCGCGCACGCGTTCGGCGATCTCGCGAGCGAACTCCGCGCGCTTCGCAGGATCGTACTCCGCTCGCGCCTCCTCGTGCAGGCGCCTCAGCGTCTCGTCCGAGGTGAACGTGACCGCCACTCCGAAGTGATTCGACCACGACGGCGAATCCGCCGGATCGAAGACACTGCCCCACGCGGGATCGATGAAGCCGGGGAACACGCCGACGCCGACGTCGTGCCCGCCGCGCGAGAGGTACCCTCCGGCCCCGACCGGGCTGTAGTAGCGCTGCTCGGCAAGGGATCTGTCGGGAGCCATGCCCGCGCTGCGCAGGATCTCCACGAACAGGTCGAACGCCTCGACCTCTATCTCGTTGCGCCCGATCGCCCGCGAGGACTCGGCCACCCTCAAAAGCAGGTCCTCCTCGGTGAACTGGGGCGGGTTCGCGCGCACCGTGTCCCGGAAGCCCGCGGCCAGCATCGCGCGTCGAACCTCCGGCGCAGCAGTCTTCCCCACCGCGAGACCGTCAGCGGGCGCGAGTGCGACGCTCGTGAATGGAGAAGCGGCTGGAGTCTCCTGTGAGGCCACGAGAGCGTAGGGCAGCATCGCCTTCTGAGGATAGGCCCGTATGATCGCATGGCGCAGATCCTGGCGCCCCGGCCCCGGACGCCGGGTGTTGAGAACGAACCCCCACCAGCGCCCGGTCGCGGTCTCGATCACGTCTCCGTTCCGGTCGCGCTCCAACAGCCCGCGGTCATCCCGTGACAACCACAGCACGGCCGCCGGCTCCCGGGTGCGGTAGTATTCCTCGGTCTCCGAGAGCAGCGGCACGAACTCCACCGCGAGCACCTTGATCGCCGGCGAGCCATCCTCCGACGACGCAGCCTCGAGGAGCCACCGTCCGTCCGACTCCCAGCGTGCCAGCCGATACGGTCCCGTGCCGACAGCTCGGGTGAGCCACGCAGCACCGGTGCCCACCGCCTCGGCCTCGAGCACGTGCGCGGGCAGCACGTACGGGAAGAACGCGATCGGCGCAGCCCCGAACGGACGGCGCAGACGGACGCGTACGGTGTCGTCGCCCGCCGCCGAGACCGTCTCGATCTCACTGAAGCCGGGGAAGGGCTCCGACCGCGGGACAGCCGAGCGCGCCGAGAGATGCCGCCACGTCGCCACGACGTCGCGGGCGGAGACCGGGGTCCCGTCGTGCCACGTACGTCCGGCGCCGATGGTCCACTGGATCGTGAGGCCGTCGGCGGAGACGCCTGAGCCCTTCGCCGGGATGCTCTCGGCGAGATCGGGGCGCGCCGTGAGTGAAGCGTCGAATGAAACCAGGCCCGAGTAGACGGCATGCCACAGATCGCGCTCGAGATCGTCGCCTGCAAGGTAGGGGTCGCAGGACAGCGGCGCGGGGTGTCCCGCGAACAGCGTCGCCAGCGGAGAACCAGGCTTCTCGTCGGGGAACGAGTCCCCCTCGCGCTCGATCGGACTGCGGCGCAGGACGAGCAGCCCGTCGTCGCTCCATGCGGTCGAGTACAGCTCCCCCACGGACGTGGGGATCGCCGCCGGATACCCCCGCGCGGCATCGCTCCTTCTCTGAGAGTGGATCACTGTCATGAGTTCGTCCCTCTTGAACACAGCGGTCGGCTCGATGCCGTCCATCGAGTCGCCCAACGTCGACACACCGGGCACGACCTCGCCGCCACCCGTGGCGCGCTCCGCATAGACACGTCCTGCCGAGTCCGCTGCGAACGGCTTCCAGCCCAAGGGGAGCGAGTAGGAAGCGACGACGCCATCGCGGTCACGGACGACCACCTTGAAGGCGGGGTAGCCATCCTGAGTGCTCGGCGCGGTCCCGGACAGCGAGTACACCAGTCCATCCTCGCCGACGAAGGCACCTCCCGGCACGGCGCGCTGCCCGATGCCCGCCACGGGACTGCCGTCCGCTTCCACGATCGGCAGCAGCGTCCCCGCGTACGAGACCTCGAACGTCGACGGATCGGACAGCCACTCCTCGTTGAGGATCCAGACCTCCCGATCTGGTCCGATGAAGATGCTTCGAACGTACGCCCTCTCCGGTACCGGATACGTCGCGAGCAGCTTCCCCCGCCCGTCGTAGTGGACGAGCGTCTCGCGCCCGGACAGCGCGTCTGACCGGGCCGCCCACAGGTCTCCCCCGACGCCCGGCGTGAAGACCGTGACCCCGGCCGGAACGAGGAACTCGGACGCGAGTGCGCCGCGATCGTACTTGCGCACTCTGGCTCGGGGAGCTTTGTCGTAGGGATGGTCGACCACCCACAGGTAGCGGCCGTCCCTCGATGGCGCTGCCACCTCGAGTGTCGAGCGGCTCTCCTCGTCCGGCAGATTGAGGATGGCGACCTCGTCCGATGCCCCGGCGCCGGGCTCGAGAGACAGGACCACCGCGGTCGAGTACGTCAACGATGCCGCGGCGACTCCCCCGAACGCCTCGGTCGTGTCCTCGCGCCCTCGGTCGAACGCCTCGTTCCTCACGAACGAGATCCCGGGCAGGATCAGCACGAGGACGACCCAAAGACCGATCCACGGCGCAAGACGCCGAACCTCGGAGCGGGGGAATCGGGGGATCCTCACGCGCATCTACCTCGACCTGATCTCGGTGATGTCGAAGTGGTGGTACGTCTGCGAGTAGACGCTCCACACCCAGAACGTCCCCAGCATCAAGGGCAACACGAGCAGCACGGCCCAGGCCAACCTGCGGCCCCGCCACCCGAAGGACATGGCTGCGTGGATCACGCACCCATAGCCGCCCCAGGCCGCCGCGGCGAACGCGCCCACCAGCTCCCACTGATACCAGTCCGCGAACAGAAGGTAGCTGTAGATCGCGCCGACGCCGAGCATGAGCGTGAAGAACGCGAAACCGAAGCCGGTCCCGCGCACCATCACCTCGTCGTGGTCCTGCACGTCTGCCGAGCGCTTCTCCACCAGCGTCATGATCGCCGCGGTCGACACACCGAGGAGGACGGTATGCGCTGCCCAGGCG
>PNNM01000105.1 GCA_013824215.1 Coriobacteriaceae bacterium | reverse complement strand
GGTGCCCCCGGCACGATTCGAACGTGCGACACCAGGTTTAGGAAACCTGTGCTCTATCCCCTGAGCTACGAGGGCGCGGTTCGACAGTATAGCGCGCTCGCGACGGCGTGGACTCGGGTGTGCGTACGCGCCGGGACGCGAGTAGAATGCGCGTAGGGGTGCTGCCGGTCCGACGTGGGCCGGCGCTCGCATATTCAGGGAGGTCCAAAGATGACTCGCAGATACGCCCGTCTCGCTCTGTCACTCGCGCTCGTCGTCTCGGTGTGCGTCTTCGCGCCCGCGAGCGCTGGTGCTGTGGTACTACCCGAGTCGCAGATCAGTCCGGATGTAGGCTACCAGTACGAGCCCGACATCTACGGCGGCAAGGTCGTCTGGCAGCAATGGGACGCTTCTTGGACGTACTCGGCCATCGTGCTGCACGACCTGGCCGCGGGGACCGAGACGACCGTCGCGGCGGCGACCAACCCGAACGAGGTCTCCGAGCCGCACATCTGGGGCGACTGGGTCATCTGGAAGTACTGGGGCGGCGCCGTGGATGTGAGCGACGTGCGCGCCTATCGCATCTCCACCGGACAGACCTACGACGTCACCACCGACCTGGGCGTGCGCCAGGAGTGGCTCGACATCGGCCCGGGCAACGGCACGCCGATGATCGCCTGGGAGGACTGGCGCGCGGGCGGCGGCTCGACCAACATCTGGTCCGCCACGTTCAACGGGACGAACTGGCTCGAGTCCGAGGTGACGAGCGGCGGCGCGGACCGGGACCCGGCGATAGGAGAGAGCTTCGGGGCCTTTGAGCGGAGCGGCAGCACGCTCTTCGTCAAGCCACTCACGGTGTTCCTGCCGGCCGTCGAGGTGGGCAGCTTCTACGGTCAGCCCGCCATGGACGGGAAGCGGGTCTGCTACATGGCCGACCGTGACGGCGACAACGTCTTCACCGCGCACACGTACGACTGCATGACCGGCATCGACACCACGATCCCTCTGGGTGCGGAACCGTACGCCAGCGCGGACTGGATGGAGGTCGGCGACGGGACCATGCTGTTCACGCACGACAACGGCGTCGACTTCGACATCTACCGCTACGACTTCACCGACGCGAACGCGGGCGGGACGGAGACGCTGTTCAAGGGCGGCACCGGCTACCAGCAGAGGCCGGCCATCGACCCGACGGGAAGCGGCTACATCGTCTGGATGGACAGCCGGACCGGCTCGTCAAGGGTGTGGGCGAACGTCGCGCTGGCGCTGACGGACACGCAGCCCCCCGTCACGGTGACGGATCTCAAGGCCGCCTACGACGGCACGGCGACGATCGGCTTCTCGGCGACCGACGACATGTCGGGTGTGCAGGGCATCTACCGCAAGCTCGATGGCGGCGCGGTCACCATGCTGCCCGCGGTCACCACCTACACGATCACCGTGACGACGCCCGGCACCCACACCGTGGAGTACTGGGCGAAGGACAACGCACTCAACGAGGAGACGCACCGGGTCGGCACGTTCCTGGTGCGGTCGGTGGACACCGCGTACACCGAGGTCGAGGGCACGGATCGCTACTTCACGGCGATCGACGCCTCGAAGGAGGCGTTCCCCACCGGCATCCCGGCCGCCGACTACCAGGGCTACAAGACGGTCGTCATAGCGACCGGCAGCAACTGGCCCGACGCTCTCGGAGCCGCGGGCCTCGCGGGCGCGCTCGGCGGCCCGGTGCTGCTAGTCCAGCCCACAGCTCTGCCCTCCGCGGTGGCGGCCGAGATCACGCGTCTCGGCGCGACCCGCGCGATCGTGGTCGGCGGCGCGGGCGCTGTCGGCGGCAATGTCATGACGGCTCTCGGCAGCGTCGCGGGCGTCACGAAGGTCGAGCGCATCTCGGGCACCGACCGCTTCCAGACCGCCTCGGCGGTGGCCTCCAAGACGGTGGCCGCGCTCGGCAGCGGATTCGACGGGACGGCGTTCGTCGCCAGCGGTCTCGACTTCCCCGACGCGCTCGCCGGCGCGCCGCTCTCGGCCAAGTACGGTTGGCCACTGTATCTCTGCGGCTCCGGCGGCCTGTCGGCCGACACCGTCGTGGCGATGGACGCTGCGCACGTGAGCGGCGCCCTGCTGCTCGGCGGGACGAAGCCGGTCCCCGCGGCCACCGAGACCTCGCTCAAGACCAAGTATGGCGCCGCGAAGGTGAAGCGGCTCTGGGGTGCGGATCGCTATCTGACCGCCATCGCCATCGCGCGGCACGGCGTGGACTCCGGGAGGCTGCGCTGGGACGGGGTGGGCATCGCGACCGGCGAGGACTACCCGGACGCGCTAGCGGGTGGCGTGCTCGTCGGCCGCACCGGCTCGGTCATCCTGCTCACGAGGCGGACCGCGCTCACCCAGGTGACCGGCGACGAGCTGCGCGCACGCCGCGACCTCATCGGGAGCGTGCGCTACCTCGGCGGTGACGAAGCGGTCTCGCCGGCGGTCCGCTCGGCGATAGCGGCGATCCTGAAGTAGTCCGGACGGACCGAACAGGGCCGGCGCCGGTGGTCGGCGCCGGCCCTTCCACCGCAGAGGGGGTCACATGAAGGCACTCGGGGGGATCATCGCGGTGGTCGTCGTCATCGCGCTCGTGGTCGGCATGTTCATGGTGAGCACGTACAACGGCCTGGTGAAGATGGATCAGGACGTCAAAGGCAAGTGGGCGCAGGTCGAGAACCAGCTCAAGCGCCGCACCGATCTGATCCCGAACCTCGTCGCCACCGTCAAGGGCTTCGCCGCCCAGGAGAAGAGCGTCATCGACTCGGTGACCTCGGCCCGCGCCAAGCTCGCCGGCGCGACCACGCCCGCTGCGGCCTCGGCGGCCAACGGCGAGCTCACCACCGCGCTGTCCCGCCTCCTGGTCGTCGTGGAGAACTACCCGCAGATCAAGAGCGACCAGACCTTCCGCGACCTCATGTTCGAGCTCTCGGGCACGGAGAACCGCATCGCTGTCGCCCGCAAGGACTACAACGACAGCGTGCAGACGTTCAACACACGCGTCCGCACGTTCCCGACGAACATGGTCGCCGGCATGCTCGGCTTCTCGGCCGCCGAGTTCTTCGAGGTGACCGAAGCGGACAAGGAACTGCCGAAGGTGGACTTCAGCACGACGCCCGCCACGTCGACGCCGTAGCGGCGATGCGCACCGCACCCCGGGTTCTCGCCGCGGCGCTGTTCGTCTGCGCGCTGTTGGCGCCCGCCACCGCCCACGCCGCGAGCTACGTGCTCGACGAGGCGAACGTCCTGCCCGCCGAGTCCGAGGCGCGCATCGACGAGCTCGGCGCCTCCGTGGAGGAGCTCGCGTCCGGCTCGGAGATCGCCGTGCTCACCGTGCGTTCGCTGGGCGGGCGCACCATCGAGGACGTCGCCGAGACCCGTTTCGAGCAGATCGGGCTCGGACAGGCCGACAAGGACAACGGCGTCCTGCTCCTGGTGGCGGTCGAGGACCGTCAGATGCGCATCGAGGTCGGGTACGGCCTGGAGGGCGCGATCCCGGACGCCGAGGCCGGCCGCATCATCACCGAGGTCCTGCGCCCCCGATTCCAGGCCGGCGACATGGCCGACGGCATCGAGGCCGGATACGCGGAGATCGCCCGCGACGTGGCCGAGGAGTACGGCGTCGACATCCCAGGCCTTGAGATGGCGGGAGCCGCCGGTGCGCCCGGCGGCGGCAGCACCGACGCCGCCGCATCTCCCGTGGAGATCGCGGTGACCGCGCTGTTCGTCGGGCTGATGATCGTGCTCGTGATCGTGGCGGTCGTGCGCTCGAAGCGGAGCGGGGGCGGCTGGACCGGCTGGACGGGCGGAGGCCCGGGTGGCTCGGGCGGCGGTGGCTCCGGCAGTGGTGGTGGCGGAGGAGGCGGCGGCTCCGGCAGTGGTGGTGGCGGAGGAGGCGGCGGCTCCGGCGGGGGCGGCGCCAGCGGCGACTGGTAGCGCTACCCGGCCGCAGCCAGCAGCGCCTCGACGTCGAAGCCCGGCGCGAACGGGTCGATGAAGTGCACGCCCTCGATCTCGCGGCCGTCCTCGAAGTCCTCGGTGAGCACGAT
>PNNM01000104.1 GCA_013824215.1 Coriobacteriaceae bacterium | reverse complement strand
GTCCGTTTCGGCGAAGTGGTGTTCGACGGCGTCCGCACCTGCGACAACGCGTGCACGTTCTGCTTCGTAGCACAGCTTCCCGCCGGCCTGCGCCCCTCGCTCTACGTCCGGGACGACGACTACCGGCTCTCGTTCCTTTCCGGCAACTTCATCACGCTGACGAACCTCATCCCCGCCGACGTGGAGCGCATCGTGCGGATGCGTCTCTCGCCGCTGCACGTCTCGGTGCACGCGGTCACCCCCGACGTGCGCCGACGCCTCATCTGCCCCACCGGCAAGGACGCTGCGCTCCCGGTCCTCGACGACCTGCTCGCGGCCGGGATCGCCATCCATGTCCAGATCGTCCTCGTGCCCGGCATCAACGACGGCGACGAGCTCCAGGCCACGCTCGCGTTCCTCGCGGCGCGTGACGGGATCGCGTCGGTGGGGGTGGTGCCGCTCGGATACACGGGCCACCAACACCGCTTCTCGCATTCCTTCGAGGGGGCGCAGGCCTCCGGCGACGTTCTCGCCGCGCTCACGCCCTGGCGCACGCGCATGCGCGCCGAACGCGGCGTCTTCTGGGTGCACGCCGCCGACGAGTTCCACCTGAACGCCGGCGTCGAGGTGCCTCCCGCGGCCGAGTACGATGACTTCCCGCAGTACGAGAACGGCATCGGCATGGTGCGCGGCTTCCTGGACGGCCTCCCGGAGACCGCGGACGCGCGCCTCGCGGACGTCACGTTCGTGACCGGCCAGCTGTTCGCCCCGGTCTTGCGCCGCGCGTTCCCGGACGCTCCCGTTCTTCCCGTGCCGAATCGCCTCTTCGGCGGCAACGTCTCCGTGGCCGGCCTGCTGTCCGGCGCCGACATCGCCGATGCCATAGCCGCGGACACATCAGACGGCATCTACGCGGTGCCCGACGTCACCTTGAACGCCGACGGCCTCTTCCTCGACGACCTCACCCCCGCCGACGTGCGGGAACGCTCCTGCGCCGACGTGCGCATGGTATCCTCTGAGCCCACCGGACCGCTCGAGCTCCGCTGATCCGTAAGGAAACCCACTCGTGTCACTCCCCATCGTCGCCGTGGTCGGCCGTCCCAACGTCGGCAAGTCCACCTTCGTCAACCGCATAGCCGAGGTCGCCGACGCCATCGTGCACGAGACGAGCGGCGTCACACGCGACCGCAGCTACCACCACGCCGACTGGAACGGCCGCGAGTTCATGATCGTCGACACCGGCGGCATCGAGTTCGCCACCGACGACGCGTTCGGCGAGGGCATCCGCGCGCAGGCCGTGGCCGCGGCCGAGGAGGCCGACGTCGTCGTGTTCCTCGTCGACGGGCGCACCGGCATCCAGCAGGCCGACGAGGACGTGGCGCGCCTGCTCAAACGCTCCGAGCACCCGGTCTTCCTCGTGGTCAACAAGATGGACGACCCGGAGCGCGAGGAGGCGATCCACGACTTCTGGTCGCTCGGACTCGGGGATCCACGTCCGGTCTCGTCCATCCACGGCCACGGGACCGGTGACCTGCTCGACGACATCGCCGCCGCCTTGCCCGAAGGCGAGGACGAGGGGGCCGAAGGTGAGATCCGCGTCGCCATCATCGGCCGCCCGAACGCCGGCAAGTCTTCGATGCTCAACCGGTTGTGCGGGCGCGAGCGCGCCATCGTCTCCGAGGTCGCCGGCACCACGCGCGACTCGATCGACACCGTCGTCACCCACGGTGAGCGGACGTACCGCCTCGTCGATACCGCCGGGCTGCGCCGGGCCGCCAAGATCGACGGGTCCGTCGAGTACTACTCGTTCGTGCGCGCGATGCGCGCGATCGACCGCGCCCAGGTCGCCCTGCTCGTGGTTGACGCCCCGCTCGGCGTCACCGATCAGGACCAGCGCGTGGCCCGGTTCGCCGAGGAGCGCGGCTGCGGCATGGCGGTCCTGCTCAACAAGTGGGACCTGCTCGACGAGGAGGGCCGTTTGAAGGTCGCCGACGACCTCCCGCGCAAGCTCGGCTTCATCTCCTTCGCTCCGCTCCAGCGCGTGTCGGCGCTGACCGGACGGGGCTGCAACCGCGTCTTCGATCTCGTGGACACCGTGTACGCCTCCTACACGCGCCAGATATCGACCAGCGCGCTCAACCGCCTGCTGACCGAGATGCGCGACTTCGGGCATACCGTGAGCAAGGGCAAGATGACGCTGCGGGTGAACTACGTGACCCAGACCGGGACCGAGCCTCCGGTCTTCACGTTCTTCTGCAACCACCCGCGCCTCGCCGACGACAACTTCCGCAGCTACACCGAGAACCGGATGCGCGCGGCGTTCGATCTGACCGGCACGCCGGTCGTGCTGAAGTTCCGCAAGAAGGGCGACTAGAGCGCACGTGAGCGACGTCTTGCGCATCGTCGCCGCCCTCGCGGCGGCCTACCTCATCGGCGGCGTGCCGTTCGCGCTCATCGTCGGTAAGCTCGGCTACCGCACCGACGTGCGTGAGCACGGCTCAGGCAACCTCGGCGGCACCAACGTCTACCGCGTGCTCGGCTGGAAGGCCGGGCTGCTGACCGCGCTCGGCGACATCGCGAAGGGAGCGGTCGCGGTATTCCTCGCGCGCCTCGTCGCGCCGCCCGGCCTGTCGGCGGCCGGCGTGGACTGGGTCTCTCTGGGAGCCGCCGTAGCGGCGATCGCCGGCCACTCGTACACGCCGTACGCGGGCTTCCGGGGCGGCAAAGGCGTCGCCACCGCCGGCGGGACGATCATCGTGCTGACGCCCCTCACGTTCCCGGTCCTGGTGGTGACGTTCGTCGCGGTGATCGCGCTGTCGCGCTATGTCTCCGCCGGTTCTGTCACCGCCGCGGCGGTCTACGCGCCGCTGGTAGCGCTCCTGTATCCGGGGCGCGTCCCGTTGATCGTGTTCGCCGGCGGCGCCGCCGCGCTCGTGATCTTCCGCCATATCTCGAACGTCCGGCGCATCCTCCGCGGCGAGGAACGTAGGATAGAGTGGACTCCTCGAGGGACGAGGAACGGGGAGGGGCGGTAGTGCGCACGGTCGCGGTCATCGGAGCCGGCTCCTGGGGCACGTCCGCTTCATGGCTGCTCGGCGGCAAGGGGCTGGCTGTGCGCCTCTGGTCCCGCGAACCCGAGATCGCCGAGGCGATCAACTCCGAGCACCGCAACCCGCTCTACATGACCGACATCGTCCTCCCGGACACCGTCCACGCCACGTGCGACATCGCCGACGCGCTGGAGGGCGCCGAGGCCGTCGTCGTCGTGACCCCCAGCCTCGGCGTGCGCACCACCGCCGAAGCGATGCTGCCGCACCTGAGCAGCGACACCCCCGTCGTCGTGCTGAGCAAGGGCGTGGAGAACGGCACGCTCATGCTCATGACCGAGGTGCTGGAAGACGTGCTCGGCAACCGTGCGCGACTCGCGGGCTTGTCCGGCCCGAACCATGCCGAGGAGGTCGGCCGCGGGGTGCCGTCGGCCACCGTGGTGGCGGCGTACGACGAGGCCGTCGGGCTGCTGTTCCAAGAGCTGTTCATGACGCGCTTCTTCCGCGTCTACACGAACCCCGACGTGGTCGGCGTCGAGCTGTGCGGCGCGTCCAAGAACGTCATCGCGGTGGCTGCCGGGATGTGCGACGGCTTGGGCTACGGCGACAACACGAAGGCGACGCTCATGACGCGCGGACTGGCCGAGATGGGACGCCTCGGGCGGGCCATGGGTGCCAACCCGCTCACGTACATGGGTCTGGCCGGCATGGGCGACCTCATCGTCACATGCACGTCGCGCCACTCGCGCAACCGCGCGCTCGGGGAGGCCATCGGCTCCGGCCAGACGCTTCAGGAGTACCGCGCCAAGACCAACATGGTCGCCGAGGGTGCGTTCGCGTGCATCAGCGTCCACGAGCTCGGCAAGAAGCTCTCCGTCGAGCTGCCCATCACCGCCCAGGTGCGCGCCGTCCTGCACGAAGGCGCGTCGCTGGTCTCGGCCGAGGAGGCGCTGCTCGGCCGCCCCGCCACCGACGAGCTGCACGGGATGGGACTGGTGGACTAGCGTGTCGGACCGCATCCTCATGACCCCGTCCATCCTCTCGGCCGACTTCACGCGTCTGGGCGAGGCGGTGGCCACGGTCGAGGCCGCCGGC
>PNNM01000103.1 GCA_013824215.1 Coriobacteriaceae bacterium | reverse complement strand
CGTGATGCCGGTGTCGGTGCCCGAGCCGTGGAACATCGCGGCGCCCCGTCCGCCGCCGGGCCTCTGGCCGGCCGAGCTGGTGTGCATCTGGAGCTGCTCCTCGAAGCCGTCGTTGCGCAGCGTGTCGATGATGTTGCGCGGCATCTCGCCGAGGTCCACCTCGTCCAGGCCGGCCCTCCCGCCGGCGAAGAGGCGGACCTGCTTCTGCGAGAGCGCGAGCACGTGGAACCGCTCACCTCGGTCCACGACGCCGATCAACGGCTTGATGTGGAAGCGCTCGTTCACCACGACCTGCGGCTCGAAGGCCACAGGCAGGCGCATGACGCGCATCGCCTCTCCGGGTGCCAGGAAGACCGCGACACCGCCCGGCCGCGGCCGCCAGAACAGCCCGTCATCACCCAGGGCGCGTGCCGGCTCCAGCAGGCCGGATACCTCCGCCGGCCGCATCCCCGACTCCTCCAGCTGCCGCTCGGCGGACTTCAGCAGCGTTCTGAACGTCACGGGGTCCTGCCGGTTCGCCGGCGCGGTGGCGTGCGTGTCGAGGAAGATCGAGATGCAGGGACCGCTCAGACGGCCGGTCAGCGATCGGAGACTCGCTACGGTGAGGACGTCCATGGGGCACTCCTCCTTGCGTCAGACGAGGCCCGCGGCGCCGCGGATGCGGCTACCGCACGAAGGTGCCCGAGAGACTCGCGACCGCGAGGACGTGTCCCGCGACCGCCTGCTCGAACTCGTCGAGCGTCGTCTTCTCGGGCAGGTCGAGCTTGTCGGTGTCGAGCGCGTAGAGCAGGAACTCGTAGGTGTGCGGACCGCTCCCCGGCGGCGGCGCGGGCCCTCCCCAGCCCGTCTCGCCGAACGTGTTGGCGAACTCGCGGGACCCACCCGCGAGTTCGGTGCCGGACGACCCTTCGCCGAGACCGTCGGTGTCTGGCGGGATGTCGACCACCATCCAGTGGATCCAATCGTTCGCGATCCTGTGGCGGTCCACGACGACCAGCGCCAGCGACTTGGCCGTGTCCGGCACCCCGGCCCAGGCGAGCGGTGGCGAGATGTCCTGCCCGCCGGCGTCGACACTCGCGTACTTGCCGGGGATGGCCGCCCCGCCTGCGAAGGCGGGAGATGACAGGACCAAGGCGCTTCCGACCCCCTGGGGTGCGATGGGTGCTTCGCTCGGGCGGGCACATGAGAAGCCGAGGGCCGCAAGCGCGACCAGCGCGCACGCGACCCCTATCCGCTTCGCGGCTCCGACGTATCCCATGGGGAGTGTATTTCCCAGACTGCGCTATCCTTGTCTTCCCCCGAGGCGCTCGCTGTCGGGTCCCGGGCGGCGACACGCCGTGAACCTGGTCAGATCCGGAAGGAAGCAGCCATAAGCGGCCCCTGTCGGGTGTCCGGGGCCCGTCACCGGGCGCCTCGGGGGAGTCCCGTTCGTCGGTGTCGCCGCCTATACTCCATTGACGAGAAGGACCCACCTGCCGAAAGGCCTCGATGGCACGCCAGTCCCTCTACCGCACGTACCGTCCCGCGACATTCGATGACGTCGTGGGCCAGCACCACATCACCCGCACGCTGCGCAACGCCGTGCGTGAGGGAGCGGTCGCCCACGCCTACCTGTTCACGGGCCCTCGCGGCACCGGCAAGACGACCACCGCGCGCATCCTCGCCAAGGCTCTGCTGTGCGCCAACGGCCCCACGCCCGATCCCGACCCGACGTGTGAGCAGTGCGTCGAGATCGCCGAGGGCCGTCACCCCGACGTGTTCGAACTGGACGCCGCCTCGCGCACCGGCGTGGAGAACGTCCGGGAGGAGATCATCGGCCGCGTCGCGTACGCGCCGGTCCGCGGCGGCTACAAGGTCTACATCATCGACGAAGTGCACATGCTCTCGGCGGGCTCGTTCAACGCGCTGCTCAAGACGCTGGAGGAGCCGCCGTCCCACGTCGTCTTCGTGCTGTGCACCACACACCCGCACAAGGTGCCCGAGACGATCCATTCGCGCTGCCAGCGCTTCGACTTCCACCGCATCGGCATCGAGGACATCGTGGCGTGTCTGCGGCGGATCGCCGACGCCGAGGGGATCGAGGTAGCCGACGCCTCGCTCGTGCTCATGGCGCGCCATGCCGCCGGCGGGATGCGCGACGCGATCACCACCCTCGAGCAGCTCGCGGCGTTCGGCGGCCGCAGCATCGCGCTCGAGGACGTGGAGGGTCTGCTGGGCGAGGTGGACACCGCGCTCCTGTTCGAACTGGCCGACCTCATCGTGCGCCGCGACGTGGCCGGTTCCTTCCGCTTCGTCTCCCGCCTCGCTGAGTCCGGTACGGACATGGCCGAGTTCGCGCGGGGACTCACCGCGCACTTCCGCGACCTGTACGTGACGGCCGTGGCAGGCGAGCCCGCGGGCATCGTCGATGCCACCTCCGAGGAGATGCCGCGCCTTGCGGGTCAGGCGCGCGAGTTCGGGCCCGACCGCCTTTCCCGCATCCTCGACTTGTTGGGCGCGCTCGACGCGCAACTGAGGTGGTCATCGGACCAGCGCTTGGCGCTCGAGGTCGCGCTGACGCGCATGGCACGGCCGGGCGGCGAGCTGTCCCTCGAGGCGCTGGCGGAACGCGTTGAGGCCATCGAGCGCGGCACGCCGGCGACGGCCGCCGCCGTTCCCGTTCCCGCTCCCGCTCCCGCGGCCCCGGCGGTACCCGAGCAGGCCGAGTCCGGTGCCGGGGGTGCCCCGGGAGAAGAGGCACCACTCGCGACACCACCCGCGACACCACCCGCGACACCACCACGGGCGTCGCTTCCCGCGGAGATCCCCTCCGCGCCCGCAGATCGCGGTCCGTCGGACGTCCGTCTCGACCGCGCGCACGTCAAGCGCGCGTGGCCGGCGGTCGTGGCCGAGGTCAAGAAGCTGCAGCCGCCCCGCGCCAGCCTGTTCGCCGACACCGAGGTCGACGTGGACGCGGACGGCGAGACCCTCGTGGTCGAGTTCGCGACGGGCGCCGAGTTCACGCGCGACATGGCCGACGAGCCCGAGACCGTCAAACTGCTGCGCAAGGCGCTGGCCGTCGTGCTCGGCGAGGCCCCGGGCTTCCGCTATCAGATAGGTCGCGGCCCGGTGCGGCCCCCTGTGGAGCCGACCCAGGCGGACCGCCGCACCGACACACCACCCTCGGACATGTCCGACGAGACCGACACCGGGACGTTCCGCCCGGTCACCGCGCGCGGGGAGAACCGCCCGCGGGACGCTGCGAGCCTGCTCATCGACGAGCTGGGCGCGGAGATCGTGATGGAGCACAAGCATGGCGAGCCCGGAGAGGAGCCCTAGCAGAGTGAAGCCCGACATGAACAAGATGCTCAAGCAGGCTCAGAAGATGCAGGCCGACATGGCCCGTGTCCAAGAAGAGCTGAAGGACGAGATGGTCGAGGCCTCGGCCGGCGGCGGCGCGGTGCTCGTGGCGATGAGCGGGGACTTCCGCGTGCTGTCGGTGAAGATCGACCCTGCCGCGGCCGAGGACGTCGAGATGCTGCAGGACCTGACCGCCGCTGCCGTCAACGAGGCGATCCGCGCGGCGCAGCAGCTGGCGGACCGCAAGATGTCGGCGATCACGGGTGCCTTCGGCGGCATGCCCGGGCTGATGTAGCGCCCGCCCTCCGACCATGCCCCTCTACGCACCCGCGATAGCGCGCCTGCTGGACGAGCTCCAGCGGCTCCCCGGGATCGGGCCCAAGTCCGCCCAGCGTCTTGCCTACCACATCCTCAAAGGAGACGACGAGTCGGCACGCCATCTCGCCGAGGCCATCACCGAGGTGAAGCGCACCGTGCGCTTCTGCGGGCGCTGCTTCAACTTCGCGGAAGGCGAGTTGTGCGAGTTCTGTGCGGACCCGCAGCGCGACGCCTCCTTCATCTGCGTGGTGGAGGAGCCGCGTGACGTAGTGGCCGTGGAGCGCACCGGCGAGTTCCGAGGCACCTACCACGTGCTGCAGGGCGCCATCTCGCCCATCGACGGCATCGGCCCCGACCAGCTGCGCGTGCGCGAGCTCATCGACCGCATCGGCGCGGGCGGTATCGCCGAGGTCGTCGTCGCCACGAACCCCAACGTGGAGGGGGAGACCACCGCGCTCTACCTCGCGCGCCTCATCAAGCCCCTCGGCGTGAAGGTGACGCGCATCGCGAGCGGCCTGCCGGTGGGCGGGGATCTCGAGTACGCCGACGAGG
>PNNM01000102.1 GCA_013824215.1 Coriobacteriaceae bacterium | reverse complement strand
ATGGCCAGCGGCGGTCGCTTCGCGTTCGGGTACGCCAAGCCCGTGCCGGTCGACCCGATGCGCATGACGAAGGTGGGGCCGCGCGACGGGATGCTGCTGACGGGCATCGCGGGACCGGCGACCAACCTCGTCCTCGCGGGCGCGGCGGCTGCGGTGCTCCTCCCGCTGCGACTCGGGCTGCTGCCGGCGCCGCAGCTGGTCGTCTACGGCCTCTACTACTGGGTGTACCTGAACGTCCTCCTCGCGCTGTTCAACCTCATCCCGCTTCCCCCGATGGACGGCAGCCGCGTGGTCCAGCGCTTCCTCACCGGCAACGCGCGCCGCGTATACGCCGAGATGGAGCGGTACGGGTTCATGATCCTCATCGGTTTCGTCTGGATCGTGCCTCAGTTCACGGGATTCGACCCGCTCGAGTACTACTTCCGCTGGACCGTCGACCCGGTCGTGAGGCTGCTCACCGGGATGTGATGCGCACGGGCGGCCGCACGCCGCAGGAAGGGGCGTCGCGGCGCCCAAGACCGTGTAGGCACCGCGACCGGCTGCGCTATCATGGGGCGCACTGTCGCCCGTCCTTCGGAGTCGCTGCGAGATGACCAAGAAACGTACGCTGACCGGCTACCGCCCGACCGGCAAGCTCCACCTCGGGCACTGGTTCGGCAACCTCCAGAACATGCTGCGCCTGCAGCACGAGTACGACGCGTACTACTTCATCGCCGACTGGCATGCGCTGACGAGCGACTGGCAGGATCCGTCGCGCATCCGGCAGTACTCCGAGGAGATGGTGCTGGACTGGTGCGCCGCCGGCCTCGACCCGGACGTGTGCACGATATACCGCCAGTCGGACGTCCCGGAGGTCGCCGAGCTGACACTCTACTTCACGATGGTCACGCCGATGAGCTGGCTCGAGCGCGTCCCGTCCTACAAGGAGCAGCGCGAGCAGGTCACCGACAAGGACCTGGGCAACGTCGGCTTCTTCCTCTACCCGCTGCTGCAGGCCGCCGACATCACGATAGTGCGCGCCGACGCGGTGCCGGTGGGCGAGGACCAGCTGCCGCACCTCGAACTCACGCGCGAGATCGTGCGCCGCTTCAACAACACGTACGGCGACTACCTGGTCGAACCGCAGGCCATCGTGCCCAAGGAAGGCGCGCGTGTCCCCGGCACCGACGGCCGCAAGATGTCCAAGAGCTACGGCAACGCCATCTTCATCAGCGACACGCCCGACGAGATCACCGCCAAGGTCAGAGCGATGCTCACCGACCCCGCCCGCAAGCTCAAGACCGACCCGGGGGACCCGGACATCTGCCCGCTGCACCAGATCCACAAGCTCGTGAGCCCCGATCCCGGCGATATCGCGCAGTGGGACGCCTGCTGCCGCGCCGCCGAGTGCGGCTGCGTCGCCCACAAGACGAAGATGGCCGAGGACCTGGTCTCCTACCTCGCCGGTTTCCGAGCCAAGCGTGCCGAGCTGGCCGCGAAGCCCGGGTACGCTTGGGAGGTCCTCGAAGCCGGGGCCGAGCGGGTGCGCCCGGTCACGCACGAGGTCGTGGAGAAGTGCCGCGAACTCGTCGGCGTGGAACCGAAGGCGTAGCGCGGACCCGACGATGGCCTACACCGTCCGCACCGAGATCTTCGAGGGTCCGTTCGACCTGCTGCTGCACCTGGTGGCCAAGCAGCGGCTCGACATCACCGCGATCTCGATCTCGGACATCGCCGACCAGTACCTCGCGTTCGTCGACCGGATGCAGGACCTCGACCTGGACGTCGCGAGCGACTTCCTGCTCGTAGCGGCCACGCTGCTGGAGATCAAGGCCGCGCGCCTGCTGCCCGAGGAGACCTCGCCGGTGATCGACGAGGAGTGGGAGGACCTGACCCCCGAGGAGGCCCGCGACCTGCTCGTCGCCCGCCTGCTCGCCTACAAGCAGTTCAAGAACGCTGCCGCCGAGATCGGCGCGCGCATGGAGTCGGAGGCGCGCATGCACCCGCGCGAGGCCGGGCTGGAGGCACCGTTCCTCAAGCTCATGCCGGACTTCCTCGAGGGTGTGACACTCCGCTCGCTGGCGGTCATCTGCGCCGACCTGCTGCACCGCCGCGAGGTGTTCCTGCTGCAGGCCGAGCATGTGGCGGCGATGCCGATCTCGCTCGAGCTGCATATGGAGGTCGTCAGCAGGATGCTCATGCAGCGCAAGCGCACCACCTTCCTCGAACTCGTGGGCGGAGGCGCCTCGCCCGAGGAGTTCGTGGTGACGCTCCTCGCGATCCTGGAGCTGTACAAGCAGGGGTTCGCCGACATCCGGCAGGAGAGCCAGTTCGGCGACATAGACGTGGTTCTGCTCGACGAGGAGGTCGCGTGAGCGCTACCGAGACAGCACGGCTCCGCGGCGCGATCGAGGCGCTGCTGTTCGTCACCGACGAGCCGGTAGCGGCCTCGCGGCTGGCCAAGATGCTCGAGGTCGAGACCGTCGAGGCCGAGACCGCCCTGACCGCTCTCGCCGAGGAGTACCGCGCCTCCGAGCGCGGCTTCCAGCTGCGCGAGGTGGCCGGCGGGTGGCGCCTCTACGCGCATCCCGGCTATCACGACGTCATCGAGCGTTTCGTGCTGTCCTGGGACACGCGCAGGCTCTCGCAGGCCTCACTGGAGGCGCTCGCGGTGATCGCCTACCATCAGCCGGTCACGCGCCAGGGCGTCAACGCCGTGCGCGGTGTCAACTCGGAAGGCGTGATCTCCTCGCTGGTGGAGAAGGGCCTCGTGCGCGAGGTCGGCCGCGACAGAGGCGCCGGTAACGCCGCGCTGTTCGCCACGACGCGCTCGTTCCTCGAGAAGTTCGGCCTCAAAGACCTCTCCGAGCTGCCGGCGCTGGAGGAGTTCGCCCCGGACGCCGAGACGGAGGCCGCGATCCGCGACCGCTTGAACGCGATCGAGGGTCCGACGCTCGACACAGATGACGAAGACGACGTCGCCCAGGTCGACTGAGGACGGCGGCGCCGAGTTCGAGCGCCCCGTCCCGATGCGGCTGCAGAAGTTCCTGGCCCGCGCCGGCGTCGCGTCCAGGCGCGGCAGCGAGGACCTCATGACCGCGGGACGCGTGGCCGTCAACGGCGTGGTCACCAGCGAGCTCGGAGCGAAGGTCGATCCGGCCACCGACACGGTGACGGTCGACGGTCGTGAGGTCCGCCCGGACGAGGGAGCCGCGTACTTCGCGCTGAACAAGCCGGCAGGGTACGTCACCACCATGAGCGACCCGCAGGGCCGGCCCACGGTGGCCGACCTGATGCCCGCGGATGCACCCGCCGGGCTCTTCCCGGTGGGACGCCTCGATCTGGACACCACCGGCCTGCTCCTGCTCACCAGCGACGGGGAGCTCGGACACCGCCTCCTGCACCCCCGGCACCACGTCTGGAAGACGTACCGCGCCGAGGTGGACGGGGAGCCGAGCGACGCCGACCTGCGCGCGCTCGCGGACGGCATCGAGCTCGACGACGGCTCGACCGCGCCGGCCCGCGCGCATCTCGTGTGGTCGGAAGGTTCGCGCGCGGAGGTGGAGCTGTCGCTCCGAGAAGGCCGCAAGCGGCAGGTGAAGCGCATGCTCTCCGCGGTGGGGCACCCCGTCCGCGCGCTGCACAGGATCGCGTTCGGGCCGGTGGAGCTGGGCGATCTTGCGCCGGGAGCCACGCGCCCCCTGACCGATGCCGAGGTCGCGGCGCTGCACGCCGAGGCCGGGGAGGACTGAGGCACATGGCCCTGGTGGTCGTGACAGGCGGCGCACGCAGCGGGAAATCGTCCCTGGCTGAGCGGTTGGCCGCGCAGCGGGGCGAGCCCGTGACGGTCGTCGTGTTCGGCGAGGGTGACGGCGACCCCGAGATGGCCGACCGGATCGACCGTCACCGCCGGGGGCGCCCGGATGGCTGGCGCACGCTGGAGCCCGCGGCCGCCGGCGCGTGGCTCGGCGACGTGCCCGACGGCGATCTGCTCGTGCTCGACTGCCTCGGCACACTCGTCGGCCGCGTGATGGCCGAGGAGTGGAGCGGCGACGTCGGGTTCCGTGACGCTGACATGTTGCCGCCGCGATATGCCGAGACGGTGGAGCGCCGCGTGGACGAGGTCCTCGCCGCGCTCGCTGCGCGCGTGGGTGACACGCTCGTGGTCACCAACGAGGTGGGTGGGGGAGTCGTGCCGGCCCACGCGCTGGGCAGGCTCTTCCGCGACGTGCTCGGACGCGCGAACCGCACGCTCGTGGACCGGGCGGAGGCGGC
>PNNM01000101.1 GCA_013824215.1 Coriobacteriaceae bacterium | reverse complement strand
GGGGAACGACCGCGGAGACGCACGTGACGACATCCCCCTCGCACTGCTCGGGCGGCTCCACGACTCCGTCTCCACAGACCGGGCCACAGTCCTCATCGACGCTCCCGTCGCAACCCATCGGACAGCAGGCGTCACCGGACGCGCAGTGAAGGATGGGCTCGGACTCACAGCGCGCGTCACAGCGGTTCGCTCCACCGACGAGCCAGACCGAGGTGCAGGGGTCAGGGGCCTGGCACGAGGCGGGGCATGAACCGTCGCAGAGCTCCGAGTCGTCCAGCACGCCGTCGCCACACCGCGGGGGCCGGCAGTCACTGCGGCAAGCGTTGGGCACGCTGTCCGAGTTGGCGTCGCCGTCGTCGCAGACCTCGCCTGGCTCGAGCTCCCCGTTGCCGCAGTGGGATGGGCGCCCCAGGGAGCGCGCCCCGCAGCCGGCCACTGACGCCACCACGACCCCTCCCGTCAGAACACGCACCAACACGGTCAAGATTGACCAGCGCAGCAAGAATCGGTCCCGCCTAACAGGTGCCTGAGCATTCTCCACGGCCGGCCCGCCGGCCACCCGGCCGGGATTCCGTCGGCCGCCGTCCGACCCTGCGCTGCCAACCGGTTGATTCCGCATCTCACCTCCACCTGGCACCATCGTTGCTCTCCCGCCGCCTCATGGCACGCCCACTCCGCAGATACCGCTCCGGCACCACCTGGCACGTCACCTCGCGTACCCTCGAGGAGCGCTTTCTTCTCTCCCTCGATCCCGCCGTTGTCTCCGCCCTCGGCGCCTGCCTGGCCAAGGCCGCTGCCTCCTACTTCGTCCAGGTCAACTCCTTCGTGCAGATGCAGAACCACCTCCTGAGCGCGAGCGCGAAGCCTGATGGATCCGGGTCCGAAAATCTGCACGTAAGTTGAGGGCGGACAGGAAAGCCCCCTCGGAAAACTTGCACGAAGTCGTCCGAGGGGGTGGCCTCCGGGGTGTCTAGACTCGGAGGATTTATGATGTGGCACAGCTTCGCGGCGGATTCCAGTTTCTCGGATGACCTGTTGCACCTGGACGAGGCAGCGGCGGCGCAGCTCAAGGCGGCCAGTTGCCCGCACTGCGGGGGACGGCTGGACCGGGCCGACTACCCCCGGAAGCCGCGCGGGGGAGGGATCGCCGCCGTGCTCGAGGAGTGCGTGCGGCGGATCAGCCTGTGCTGTGGCCGGCCCGGCTGTCGGCGACGGCTGACGCCGCCGTCGGTGCGGTTTCTGGGCCGGCGGGTCTACCTCGGGGTGACCTTGCTGGTGGCCTGCTTGCGGGCGCTGACCCAGCCGGCGCCGACCGAAACGCCGACGGACAGTGGGGTACCGACGCGCACGGTGAGCCGGTGGCTCGACTGGTGGCAGACGACGTTCGCCGGGAGCGCGTTCTTCGCGGCGAGCGCCGGGCGGTTCGTGCCCCCGCTCGAGGTGGCGCAACTACCGGCGTCGCTGGTGGCGCGGTTCACGCCGACAGAGCCCGGAGCCCGGCTCGCAGCGGTGCTGGCCTTCCTGGCGCCGCTCACCACCACGTCGGCGCGGGCGCGTTTTTTGAGGAGCGGTTGAGGACACGCAGAGGACGGCCTTTGCCTTCACGCGTCTCCCGAGCGTAAAAGGGTGAAGTCCGGCACGGAGGGCCAGCGCGCGACGTGGCCCGAGCCGGAGGAGTCACCCCCATGAGCCACGACGAGGGCGTGCCGATGCGCACGCGGTGGGCCCGTTTGCGCTTCGCGATCATCGGGCCGCTGCTGGCCGCACCGACGGAGCGCGGGGAGCTGGCGGCGCGGATCACCGAGCTGGCTCAGCGGAGCTGGCAGCACCCCACGACCGGGGAGACGACGCGCTTCGGCGTCTCGTCGATCGAGCGGTGGTACTACCTGGCCAGGGACGCGGCGGACCCGCTCACGGCGCTGGCGCGGAAGGTGCCGTCGCACGCCGGGACGCACCCGCGGATCTCGGCTCGACTGGCCGTGGCGGTGGCCGAGCAACACGCGCAGCACCCCCGCTGGAGCTTCCAGCTCCACTACGACAACCTGGTGGCGCTCGCCCGGCAGGACCCGACGCTGGGGTGCGTGCCGAGCTACACGACCCTGTGCCGGTACCTGAAGGACCGCGGGTTGACGCGGTCGCGACGCCGGGCTCGGGCCGAGGCGGCGCGGGTCGAGCGCGAGGCGCGCGAGGTCCGCTCCTTCGAGGTCACGCACGTCCAGGCGTTGTGGCACCTGGACTTCCACGAGGGCTCGCGCAAGGTGCTCACCGCGGCCGGGGAGTGGCAGAAGCCGCAGCTGCTCGGGATCCTCGACGACCACTCGCGCCTGTGCTGCCACCTGCAGTGGTATCTCGACGAGACGGCCGAGACCCTGATCCACGGGCTGAGCCAGGCGTTGCAGAAGCGGGGCTTGCCGCGCCAGCTCTTGACCGACAACGGCGCCGCGATGGTCGCGGCCGAGACCACCGAGGGACTGGAGCGGCTCGGCATCGTGGCCCGCAACACCCTGCCGTACTCGCCCGAGCAGAATGCGAAGCAAGAGGTCTTCTGGGCCCAGGTGGAAGGGCGCCTCATGGCCATGCTCGAAGGCGAGCCGGAGCTCACGCTCACGCTGCTGAACCAGGCCACGCAAGCCTGGGTCGAGCTGGAGTACCACCGTCGGCCGCACCGCGAGATCGACGAGCCCCCGCTGGAGCGCTACCTGCGCGGACCCTCGGTGAGTCGGCCGTGCCCAGACAGCGAGACCCTGCGCCGGGCCTTCCGCACCGAGGTCACTCGCGCCCAGCGCCGGAGCGACGGCACCTGCACGGTCGAGGGCGTGCGCTTCGAGATCCCAGCTCGCTACCGGACCCTGAGGCGAATCACCCTGCGCGTCGCCCGCTGGGACCTCTCGGCCGTCGACCTCGTGGATGGCCGCACGGGCTCGCACCTCGCGCGCCTGCTGCCCCTCGACAAGACCGCCAACGCCGATAGCCGCCGGCGGCGCCTGCCCGACGCGGCCCAGCCGGCCGCCGCGCCCCTGGCTCCCGCGGGCATCGCCGCCCATCTCCGCGCCCTGATGGCCGAGTACGCTGCCACCGGTCTGCCTCCGGCGTACCTGCCCAAGGAACCCCCGGCAGACCCCGAGGAGAACCCCACGTGAACCCCAAGCTCCAAGCCCTCTATGGCCTCAAGTTTCACCCCTTCCGCCCCGACGTCCCCGTCGCCGCGCTCTACACCACCCCCGTCGTCGATGCCTTCCTGCGCCGCGTCGAGCTCGGCATCGCCGACGGCGGCTTCGTCATGATCACCGGCGACCCGGGCACCGGCAAGAGCGTCGCCCTCCGCCTCCTCGCCGAGCGGCTCCGAGTCCTCCCCGACGTCCTCGTCGGCACCCTCGAGCACCCGCAGAGCCGCGTCTCCGACTTCTACCGCGAGCTCGGCGACCTCTTCGCCGTCCCCCTCTTCGCCCACAACCGCTGGGCCGGCTTCAAGGCCCTCCGCGCCCGCTGGACCGACCACATCGCCTCCACCCTGCTGCGGCCCGTGCTCATCGTCGATGAGGCCCAGGAAACCCTCGGCACCGTCTTCGGGGAGATCCGCGTCCTCGCCTCGCAGCACCTCGACTCGCGCCAGCTCCTCTGCGTCGTCTTCGCCGGCGACCTGCGGCTCCCGGAGCGCTTCCGCACCCAGGACCTGCTCCCGCTCGGCAGCCGCATCCGCCGCCGCCTCGTCCTCGATTACGCCTCCCGCGACGAGCTCCTCGTCTGCCTCGACCATCTGCTCGAGGCCGCGGGCAACACCGCCCTGATGACCCCGGAGCTCAAGACCACCCTCGTGGACCATGCCGCCGGCAACTACCGCGTCCTCATGAACCTCGCCGACGAGCTCCTTGTCGCCGCCGTCGACCGCGAGCTCCCGCGGCTCGACGAGCAGCTCTACCTCGACACCTTTGCCCAGCCCGCGCGGACCCGCGGGAACGGGAGGAAACGATGACCACCACCAAGCGTCGCGCCCGCACCCGCTCCTTCACCTTGCCGACGCACTGGACTCCGGCCCAGGCGCTCGCAGTCTGGGAGCTGCTCGAGGATTTCACCGCTGCCTTGTGGGATGCCTACGAACCGCAGCTCTGGGACGAGATCGAGGGGAAGTCTGCTCCCGAGTCGGTCGATGCCCCGGACTCCGCCTCCAAGGCACGGCCCTACCGCTCCGACGACTCCGAGCTGCCCTTCTGATCCTGAACCCGATCCCGGCTGGGGGACCTATCCCGGCTGGACCTCACCATGATGGACATCAAGTAACGCGACGGAGGTGCCATCAAACAACGCGCCCACGCTCACTCCACCTCGTCGTCACCCTCACCTTGCCCAACCTGCACCACTTCATGCGCAGCTTCCTCTCCG
>PNNM01000100.1 GCA_013824215.1 Coriobacteriaceae bacterium | reverse complement strand
ATGCGCAGACAGCGAGACCCCCGCCGCGAGGGGGTCTCGTCGCTGTCAGGGGGCCGCTACGGCCGGTACGTGATACGCGCGACCGGAGACTCCCAGACGGAGACTTGCGTGACGCGCACGGGACCCGAGATCGCCCGGACGAGCGAATCGTGGACGTGGCGCGCGAGGTTCTCGGCCGTGGGGCTCAGGGAGTCGAACGGAGGCACGTCGTTCAGGCAGACGTGGTCGAGCTCGTCGAGTACCGTGGCGAGATCCCCCTTGAGCCTCTTGAAGTCGTAGACGATCCCCACCTCGTCGAGCGCCTCCCCCTCCACGACGACCTCCACGTCCCATGTGTGGCCGTGGAGCCCGGCGCACTCGCCCGGGTAGCCGGGAAGGTGATGGGCCGCGTCGAAGTGCGACTTGACCGAGAGTCCGTACACGGTACGCCTCCTTTGAGTCTAGAACAGGCTCGCCTGGGTCCCCGGCGCCGATGTCCCGTCCGGCACCTCGTCGCCGACGGTGGAGTGCGTGTCGAGGGCCTCGTTGACGAGCGAGTCGGCCGCGACGTTCTGCTCCCGGCGCACGTGCCCGATACGCCACGACTCGAATCCCGCGAGCAGGCGCGTGACCCGCGCGTGCAGCGGTCGCATGTTCGGGTGCTTGACGCGGTAGGTGCCGGTCACCTGCCGCACGAGCAGCTCGCTGTCGGCGAGCACCTCGATACTGCTGACGCCGAGGGCCAGCGCCGCACCGAGGCCCATGATGAGCGCCTCGTACTCGGCGACGTTGTTCGTGGCCTCGCCGATAAAGCGGCCCGCGCGGAGGAGGATCGTCCCATCGGGCGCCTCGAGCACGAAGGCCGCCGCCGCGGGACCGGGGTTGCCGCGCGAGCCGCCGTCGGTCCTGAGGACGTGCGGGCTCACTGCGCGGCGGTGTCCGCTGGCAGATGTACCACGAGCAGGCGCCGGCACATCGGGCATTCGGCCACGGCCGGCCCGTCGAGGAGCAGGTGGAGCTTGTCCGCCGGGAGCTCCACGCGGCAGGCGCCGCACACGCCGTCGGTGAGGCGCGCGGCTCCGATGCCGTGCTTGGTCTCGCGGGCCGACTCGTAGGCCGCGAGCACGTCGGCCGGGAGTCCTGCCGCCAGCGAGGCGCGCCGGGCCTTGAGCGACTCGATGCGGGTGAGGAGCACGCTGCCCGCCTGCTTGAACCGCTCGACGAGTGCCTGCTCGTCCGAGGCGAGCTTGGCGATGGCGGCCACGATGGTCCTGGACTGAGCCTCCGCCTTCTCGCCCTTCTCCATGAGCGCGATCGTCTCCATCTCGAGCTTGTCCTTGCGCCGGCGCAGGCTGTCCATCTCCCGCGTGAGGTGCTGGACCTCGCGGTGGTCCGAGACCTCGCCCGAGGTGAGACGCTTCTGTTCCGCAGCCAGCTTGGCGTCGAGCCCGGATGTCTCGTCCTCGGCGCGCGACACCGCCCGGCCGACCTCCGCGGCGTAGGCGTGCGTCTTGTCGAGCAGCGCCTGGACCTCCCGCGTCTTCCGGCGGATCTCGAGGATGGCCTTCTTCTCCGGGAGTCCGTCGAGTTCCCGCCCGGTGCGGGTGACGCCGAGGTCGGCGTCCTGGAGTTCGAGCAGGGCCGCGGCCGGCTCCATAGTTTCCCTCTCTAGACCACGTGCCACGACATGCGCGGCTCGTCGATGACGACATCTCTCCCGGCGAGGCCGGGTGTGGTGCGCACCGCTTCGGCGAGGACCGGGACGAGCGGCCACTCGGTCGCGTCGTGCCCGGCCTCCACGACCGCCAGACCGGCGGACACGGCGTCCAATGCGTCATGGTAGCGCAGCTCTCCGCAGACGAGCACTTCGGCCCCGCCCGCAAGAGCATGCGGGACCATCGAGGCTGCCGAGCCGGTGGCCACAGCGACCGTGGTCACGGAAACGGACGCTTCGCCCCACACGCGCGGCCGGACCCCGAGTCGCGTGCCGACGTCGGCGGCGAGGGCGTCAAGCGTGGCGGGCTCGGGGAGCCTGCACAGGCGCCCCATCCGAGCGGCGCCCCTGCGCATGGTCGTCTCGCTGGTGACGATGAGCGGTTCCTCGTACGGGTGCGCTGCCGCGGCGGCCTCCGCGACGGCTGCGCCGGCCTTGAGCGGGCAGACCATCTCGAGTCTGACCTCGGCTGTCCTGGTGGCCTCCCCCGCCGCGCCCGAGAAGGGGGTCGAGCCGGCGAGTCCACGGTACCTGCCCTCACCGGGCGCCGCGAACGCGCAGTCCGCGTAGCGTCCGACCCGCCCGGCGCCGGCCCGCTCCATCGCTGCTGCGACGTCGTCGACAGCCGCGGGCGGACAGAACACGGCGACGTGCAGGCAGGGCTGGGAGTCGGACTCCAGGGGCGAGAACGGGAGCATCCCGAGCGCTTCGGGCAGGGCCTCGGCGCCGAGCGGGTCGCGGTCGAGATTCGTGTGGGCGGCCACAAGGGCCACGCCGGAGTCGAGGGCGGCGAACAGCACGCCGGCCGCTCCGGGACCGGCCACGATGCGCTCGGGCGGATCGCGGAACGCAGGATGGTGGGTGACGAGCACGCTCGCCCCGACCGACACGGTGCGTGCGACGCTCTCGCGCGTAGCATCGAGGGAGACCAGGACCGTGGTCACGGCGCGGTCGGGCGCGCCGGCCAGAAGGCCGACCTTGTCCCAGGGCTCCGCCCACGCGAACGGGATGCGCTCGTCGAGGGCACGGAGGAGATCGGCGACGGTCACCGTCACGACAGACCACGCTCCTCGGGCAGGCGGCTGCGGAACACGACGACACTCTGGTACCCGGTCTCGCGGAGCAGTTCGCGTGCCTCCGCCCAGCCGTATCCGACATCTTCTGGGCGGTGCGCGTCGGATCCGAACGTGACCGGGACATCGGCCCGGCGCAGCTCGGCCAGGAAGTCCCGTGCGGGGTAGATCTCGGCGCACGGCTTGCGCAGCCCGGCGGTGCTCACCTCGACCGCGACATCGCCGTGGGTCATCGCATGGGCGGCCGCCTCGTACAGCGCGCGCGGATCGGCGGCGGGCGCGCAGCGGAACTTCTTGACGAGGTCGGGATGGGACATGACGTCGAAGAGGCCCGACGCCGAGGCACGCTCGAGTTCGGCGAAGTAGCGTTCCCACAGCGCGTCGGCGTCCCACTCATCGTAGCGGCCGACGAGCGCCGGGTCGTCGAACGCCCAGTCATCGATGAAGTGCACGGATCCCATGACCACGTCGAACGGGTATGCGGCGGTCAGTTCCCGCACGTGAGCCGTGTGCTCGGGCAGCCAGTCCGCCTCCACACCGAGAAGGACCTCGGGGCCGTCCATCCGCGCGGCGCCCGCCTCCAGGATCTCCTCGATGTAGGCGGGAAGCTCGTCTCGGGGCATCGCGTACTCGGCAGAGAACCCCTCGGGAAGCGGGAGATGGTCGGTGAACGTGAGGACTTCGATACCGCGGGCGGCAGCAGCAGCGACGTAGTCGGCCGGTTGGCCCTCGGCGTGGCGGCAGCGGGAGGTGTGGACGTGGCAGTCGATCATCGTGCCTCCCCGATCCTGCCGCCGCCGATGACGATATCGCCCGCATAGCATACGACAGCCTGGCCCGGCGAGACGCCGAGCAGCGGGGCGTGGAGGTGGACCAGCAGGCGGCCGTCGTCATCGACGCTCGCCGTGCACGGCACCTCGTCGCCGCGGTATCGGACACGAGCAGTGAGCGGGGCCTCGGGCGCTACGGGGCGCCACACGGGATCGACCGCCTCGATACGGGTGACGGCGAGGTCGGCGCGGTCGCCGGCTACGAGCGTGTTGGTCGCGGGATCGATCCGCACGATGTAGCGTGTCGGACCTCCCCCCGAGCCGAGCCCCTTGCGTTGGCCGACCGTGTAGTGCGCGATCCCCCGGTGGCGCCCGACGGGAGCGCCCGTCGCGTCGACGACGGATCCGGGCGTCAGCGCCTCCGGGTGGCGGGCTCGCACGAGTTCGTCCCGCGCTCGGGCGTCGGGCGCGAAGCAGGCCTCACGGCTCTCGGGGCGCTCGGCGGAAGGCAGTCCGGCGGCGGCGGCGTACGCGCGCACCTCGGCCTTGAGCATCCCACCCACGGGGAACACCAGACGCGCCAGCTGCTGCGGGGTGGTCCGATAGAGGAAGTAGGACTGGTCGCGAGCGCCGTCGCGTGCGCGGGCGACGCGGGGGCCGTCCGGGGAGTCGACGACCCGCGCATAGTGACCGGTGGCCAGCGTCTCGGCGCCGAGCAGGCTCGCCCGGCGCAGCAGTTCGTCGAACTTGACGCGCGCGTTGCACTCGATGCACGGGTTCGGGGTCTCCCCCGCCGCATAGGCGTCGGCGTAGGGAGCGATCACGCCGCGCTCGAACGCCTCGC
>PNNM01000099.1 GCA_013824215.1 Coriobacteriaceae bacterium | reverse complement strand
GCCAGGGTCCCGGAGCCGCACAGCGGGTCCACGAAGACGCCGCCGCGCTCGGCGACCTGCTTCCAGCCGGCGAGCAGGAGCAGGCCCGCCGCCAGGTTCTCTTTGAGTGGCGCTGCGACCTGCACGCCCGGCTCGCGATAGCCTCGGCGGTGCAGCGCCTCGCCGGACAGGTCCGCCGAGACCGTCACGCGCCCGCGCCGCGCGCTCACGTTCACTCGCAAGTCCGGCGCTGCGGGGTCCACGTCGGGACGTCGGCCGCTGAGTTCGCGCATCCGATCGACGACGGCGTCCTTGGCGCGCACGGCTCCGAACATCGTGTTGGTGACGCCGGGCAGCGAGCCGACGAAGTCCACCGCGATCGTCCCATCGGGCGCGACGAGCCGCTCCCAGGCCACGGCGCGGACCGCCGCATACAGATCGTCGGCCGACTCGGCGGGTGCGGCGCCGAGCGCCATCAGCACGCGGCTCGCGACCCGTGAGTTCAGGCAGAGCCGGTACGCGCACGCGAGGTCGCCAGCGCAGGAGACGCCCGCCGTGAGCGGGCGCACCGAGCGCGCCTTCAGCGCGCGCAGCTCACCCGCGAGGACGGATTCGAGGCCACGGGGGCAGGTGACGAACAGCTCGAGCGAGGCGGACATGCCGCCTAAGCTAGCACACACGCCGCGACGCGCTACGGCCCGGTCAGCGCCGCCGCCACCTGTTTGCGCACGTCCTTGGAGACCGCGCCGGTCCCGCCGAGACAGCACAGGCGGCCGATCTCGGCCCGGTGCTCGGCCAGCAGCGCCGAGACACGCGGGTCCAAGGCCTTGCCCGGAGTGAGCACGAGGGCGGTCCGCATCTGTCCGAGCATCACGCCGCCGGCCAGCGCGTCGGGGAACGACGCCCCTGTGGCCAGCCCGAGCCCGCTCCAGGACAGACCGCTCGCGATCCCGTGCTTCGCGACCTCGACGGCGGTCGCGTAGCGGTCGGCGCCGGCGATGCGCACCGCTGGCGCTCCGGTCGCGCTGCCCGCACGCGAACGGACCGCCTCGCTCACCGCCCCGGTACCTCCCAGCACGTAGGCCTGCTTCGCCTTGATCGAGCGCAGGCCGGTGGCGGTCTGCTCGGGCAGGTCGCGCGGGCGCGTGAGAAGGATCGGCCTGCCGAGCCCGGCCGCCAGCGGTGAGGCGGCCAGCGCGTCGGGGAAGTTCTCGCCCGAGGCGAGGTAGACGGTGCCGTCGAACGTGCGGCCGCGGGCCTTCATCTCGGTGACCGCCGCCGAGGCAAGCAGCGCCGCGGTGTGGTAGCGGTTGGTGCCGCCGATGCGCCTGACCGTGCCGATGCCCGCGGTACCGAGAGCGGCAACGGCTGAGGAGGGCACCGCGCTGGGTCCGCCGATGACGATGGCGGTGCGCGCCTGGAGGCGCGCGATCTCCTCGGCGACCGCCGGCGGTAGAACACCGCTGGCAGGGACGAGGAGCACGGGCCCGCGGACGGCACCCGCCAGCGCGGCACCGCCGAGCGCGTCGGCCCAGCCGGAGCCGGAGCACACGACCACCGTCTCGGCGGTCTGGGTGGCGAACGCACGGCGCGAGGCGCTCACTGCGGTCGCGAAGCGGTCGGCGCCCTCGACCGGCTCGACCAGGAGCGCCCAGTCCTCCTCGATGCTCTTGTAGCGGAACGGCGTGAAGCCGGCCGACGAGAAGTAGGGGTAGGTGATCGTGCGCTTCACGGTGCCGCCTTGGCTGCTCGACTCCTCAAAGGCCCAGTACGCGGTGTGCGAGGTCTCATCGGTCCAGCCGCCGAAGATGACGGCGTGGCCGTAGGGCCAGCCGGTCTTCGGACGCAGGATGATGTCGCCAGGCCGCAGTTCTTCCGCGGTGATGCTGACGAGCACGCTCCGCAGCGTGTTCGTGTCGAGCGACAGCGGCGTCCCGTCCGTCTTGCGCAGGCCGAGCGTCATCGAGACGAAGCCGGAGCAGTCGGTGCGCCACCCGAGCGTGCTGCCCGCGGCGGAGGCACCGGCCTCGTCAGCGTAGGCGGACTGGCTGTACGGCACCGCCGCGTCCACCCAGACCTGGGCGCGCGCGATGACGGCGCTGCGGGTGATGGCGGAAGCGGAAGATGGTGTTGCGAGCAGTGTCGCGAGCGCGACGAGTACCACGAGCGCGGATGCCCGGCTTGCGATGCGTTGCTTCATCGGGCTGCCTTCTGGTACGGAGTGATGCGGCGTCTAAGGCGCAGACATCATACCATTCGGCAGGTCAGGGCCGCGAGTTGAGCGACCGGGCAGGCTACGACGAGAAGCCCTCGACCACGTATGTGCCGCTGCGGGGGTCCTTTCGCAGCGTGATGAAGCCGAGCTTCTGCGCGTCCTCGAGCATCTGGGTGAAGGACTTGTAGCCGTACGCGCTCTCGGTGAACTGCGGCTGCTTGCGCTTGATGGTGTCCTTGAGCAGCGACGAGTGCATCGCGTCGACGTTCTCTCGCTGGAGCGCCTCGATCGTCTCGAACAGCAGCTTGAACGCCGGCTTCTTGGTCCTCGGGAGCTTGTCGCCGAGCGTGGGCGCTCCGGCAGCGGCGCCGATGTCCTCGTAGTAGATGAACTCGTCGCAGTTCGCCGCGAGCAGGTCCGACGTCGAGTCCTTCATGCCGAGCCCGATCACGGTCTTGCCGTTCTCTTTCAGCTTGGCCACGAGCGGCGTGAAGTCCGAGTCGCCGGAGACGATGACGAAAGTGTCGATGTGCTCCTTGGCGTAGGACAGCTCCATCGCGTCGACCACGAGCCGGATGTCCGCCGAGTTCTTGCCGGTCATCCCGCGCTCGGGGATCTCCATCAGCTCGATGCCGAGCTCGTGCAGCGGCGTGACGTACTCGGGGAAACGGCTCCAGTCCGAGTACGCGCGCTTGGCCACGATCTTGCCCTTCTCGAGCAGCCGCTCGAGCACGCGCTTCATGTCGAATGTCTCGGCCCGCTTGATGCGGCGCCTACCGCCAGCCGACTGCTGCTTGGCGCCGAGCGCCAGGTTCTCGAAGTCTATGAACACTGCTAGTGAGTGGGCTTCTTCTGCCACTGCCATATCACCTTACCTGCTGTTTTCCTGTCCGACCGTCTGATCGGCTTCCCGTCGTCTTCGGACGAATTCGGCACGTATTCGGCACATCCCTCGCGCACAATCATGCGTCCATTCCCCAACGATCGCGTGACTCGCGCAATCCCCTTCTTGAATCATGACACACGGACACCTCATCGTCGCCCGGACAGAACCATCCGACCCACTTGGGGAGGCCAACATGTCAAACGTTGCCAAACTCGATGCGTTGCGAAACCTGTTCGACCCTGCGGTTGTTGCCGCTTGGCTGGATGAGGTTGACTCCCACCGCCAGCACCCACGCACAGCCGTCCAGCCCCGCACGGTGCAGCCCCACCCCGCCACACGGGCATCTGAGCCCCTGCTCACGGTCAAGCAGTTGAGCGAGCGGCTCGGAGTGACCACCAACTCGATCTACGAGATGGTCAGAACGAACTCGATACCGAACGTGCGCTTGGGAACACGCATTAGGTTCGTCTGGCCACGCGTCGAGAAATGGCTAGATGACTCAGCGAAGCGTCAGAGCACCTCGTCGCTCTGACAGCCCCGAAGCGGCTGCGCTATCCCGGCGCAGCAAGTAGCCCCTCCATCACCAAGGGTTCTCGATCAGGATCGGGCCTTCGGGGACGAACGACTTGTCGTAATCCTTCTTCGCATCCAGACCCCGAAGTTCGGAGATCTGTATCGGCGCAATACGCTCCAGATCCGTGACTTCCCAGAAGACCGCCCAGTAGCCGGTGCCATCGTCCAACGTCGACGGCGGTCGGAACTTCGGGCCATGCGGGTGGGCGCCGCCAATACCCTCGACATGGCCGATGTAGCAGGCATGCCACGAGACGAAGTGTTCGCGCTCGCGTGTCTGAGACGCGTAGATGAACACGTCGATCTTCTCGACCCCCAGTTCATCTCGATGCTTGTCGAGGCGCCTGAACAACTCCCAGTTGCGGCCGCCGTATGCAACCTTGCCCCGCTTGCGGCAGACCGGCTCACCATCTTCGAGGTGCACAAACGGCACGGGAGCGAGAAGGGCCACCTCTTGATGTATGTTCATTCGGACCTGCCGCTCTCGATGTCATTGCCCGCGGCCTCTATGTGTCCCAGCCGCACCAATTCCTCGGTCACTTCGCCTGCGAGGGCAATCGAAGCCCCGCGCTGTTGGCACCTCTGTATGACGGACTTCACAGCGTCGATATCCCAGACCGGACCGACTGCGCGGGACTTCAATATCAGCAGCAGGAGTCGAAGTGCGCACTCAGGATTCGTCTCCGGTATTCCGGTCCCGTCCAGCCTTCGCGGCAGGAAGCCGTGTTGACTGTCGAAGACCTGAACGGGAAGTTCTGCGATGGACTGAACC
>PNNM01000098.1 GCA_013824215.1 Coriobacteriaceae bacterium | reverse complement strand
TTCATCGGGAGGCCCTTCGCGCTCGAGTTCCCGAGCCTGGGGGCCACCCGGTCCGACGACGGCACACCGGTCCCACCGCACCTGACCGCGCTGATCGTCTACCACATGGCCGTCGCCGACGCGACGGCGCCCTGCGGGGAGTGGCTCTCCTTCGCGGACCTGCCGGACGGCTCCTTCTACGTCACGGCGTGGCGCGGCTACACCCCGGACGCCCTGGTGCGGCACTTCGGCGACCGGATCGACGACCTGCGGACGGCGGCCGTGGCGATCGGCTGCAGCGAGCCCGCGCTCCCCGGCGACCTCGCCCTCGGCTTCGTGCTGATGCCGAGGATGCCGGTCGCCGTGGTCTACTGGCGCTCGGACGACGAATTCCCGGCGCGCGCCGACGTGCTGTTCGACGCGACCGCTTCGCACCAGCTGCCCACCGACTGCTGCGCGATCCTCACCAAGCAGCTCGTCGTGGCGCTGATCGCTGCGGACCCGTACCCGTCGCAGGACGCCTGAAGGGGGCGGCATGGGCTTCTTCGCATGGTCGGCACCGCTGTTCGGGCGCTACGGGGACCGCTGGTCGCCCGAGACGGTGGCCCGCTACCGCGACTGGCTCCGGCCGCATGTCCCGCCCGGCGGCTCCGTTCTCGACCTCGGCGGCGGCACGGGCGCGCTCGCGCGCAGGCTCGCCGAGACGCTCGAGTGCCGTGTCACCGTGCTCGACCCCACACCAGAGATGGTGGTGCAGATGGAGCCGCACGAGCGCGTCACGGCCGTCATCGGCTCCGCCGAAGCGATGCCCTTCGAGAATGCGACCTTCGACGCTCTCGTGATCTCCGACGCCTTCCACCACTTCCGAGACCAGGAGGGCGCCGCGCGCGAGATCGCGCGCGTGGTGCGCCCGGCCGGCGGCGTTCTCGTCCTCGAGTTCGACCCGAGCGGCTGGATGCGGCTGGTCGTCCTCGGCGAGAAGCTGCTCGGTGAGCCGGGAGCCTTCTTCACACCCGCCGAGGCGTGCGCGTTCTTCTCGCGCTTCGGCATCGAGGGACATTGCGAGCACGAGCCCGGCGGCAGGACCAAGTACTACTTCCTCGGCACCGTCGCACGACCGCGCGCCTAGCCGTTCCAGAGGTACCCGACGTTGCGCACCGTCTCGAGGCGCCGCGACAGTTCGGGGCCGATCTTGGCGCGGATGCGCCGCACGTGCACGTCGACCGTGCGCGAGCCGCCGTAGTAGTCGGTCCCCCACACCCGTCGCAGCAGGTTCTCGCGGCTGTACGTGCGGTTCGGGTGCGTCACGAGGAACGCGAAGAGCGCGTACTCGAGGTATGTGAAGTCGATCGGCTCGTTGCCGTCGTACGCTTGGTACGTCGCGAGATTGAGCGTGAGGTCACCCACGCGCACGAGCTCCTGGACAGCGGCCTCCTCGCCGGGCCACAGCATCCTGCGCACGCGGGCCGCCAGCTCCTCCGAGGACGCACCACGCACGAGGAAGTCCGCGACGAGCCGCACAGGCAGGCGCAGCGCGGCCAGCGCATCGGACTCCACGATCACCAGCACGGAGACGTCACTTCCCTGTGAGGCCTGGTGCTCCGCGACGTGCAGGACGGCCTCGGGCTCGTGACCGCCGTCGACTATGACGAGGTCCGCCTCGCCCTCGGCCAGCCGGGCACCGAGGTCCCGGACCCCGCAGGCGGCCACCCGCACGTCGAGCGGTTCGACCGCGCCGCGGAGCCACGCCAGCGTGTGCGCGTCGTCCGAGACTGTGAGCACCTGCTTCATGTGCATGATTCTAGCGCTCCCGCCTGCTCACGCCCGCAAAGGGCGGCGCCGGACGGGGTTCTCCCCCGCCCGGCGCCGTTGCCGTGCGTGTCACCGGACCCGGCCACGAGGCGGCCGGATGCCCGCTCGCCTAGAGGACCGACAGGTACCTGTCGAGCTCCCACTGCGAGACGTAGGCGACGTACTCGCTCCACTCGGCCTTCTTGTTGCGCACGAAGAACTCGTGGATGTGATCGCCGAGGATCTCCTTCATGGCCTGCGAGTGCTCGAACTTCTCGATCGCCTCGCCGAGATCCTTGGGCAGGGTCTCGATGCCCGCCGTCTCGAGCTCGGCCTCGGTCATGTGGAAGATGTTGTTGCTGGCCTCGGGCATGAGCTCCAGCTCATCCTCGATACCCTTCAGGCCCGCACCGAGCATGACCGCGAAGGCCAGGTACGGGTTGGCCGAGGGGTCCGGCGAGCGCAGCTCGATGCGGGTCGCGGCCTCCTTGCCGGGCTTGTACATCGGCACGCGCACCATCGCCGAGCGGTTGCGCATGGCCCAGCTCACGTAGACCGGGGCCTCGTAGCCCGGGACCAGGCGCTTGTAGCTGTTGACGAACTGGTTCGTCACACAACAGAACTCCGGCGCGTACTTCAGCAGGCCCGCGATGTAGTGCTTGGCGATCTTCGAGAGGTTGTAGCCCTCGGGATCGCTCGCGTCGAAGAACGCGTTGCCGTCCTTGGTGAACAGCGACTGGTGCACATGCATGCCCGAGCCGTTGACGCCATGGATCGGCTTCGGCATGAAGGTGGCGTACACGCCGTTGGCGTACGCGACCTCCTTGACGGTGAGGCGGTAGGTCATGACCGCGTCGGCCATGGACAGCGCGTCGCAGTAGCGCAGGTCGATCTCGTGCTGGGACGGAGCCACCTCGTGGTGCGAGTACTCCACCGGGATGCCGAGCTTCTCGAGCGCGAGCACGGTCTCGCGGCGCAGGTCGCTGGCGACGTCCAGCGGCGTCAGGTCGAAGTAGCCGCCCTTGTCGAGGAACTCGGTGGTCTCGGAGTCGGCGAAATAGAAGAACTCGAGCTCGGGGCCGACGTACATCGTGTAGCCCATGTCCGCGGCCTTCGCCAGCACGCGCTTGAGCGCGTAGCGCGGGTCACCGTCGAACGGCGTGCCGTCGGGGTTGGTGATGTCGCAGAACATCCGGCCCACGCCGCCCTCCTCGGGACGCCACGGGAGCGTCTGGAAGGTCGAGGGGTCCGGGTACGCGACCATGTCGGACTCCTCGATGCGGGTGAACCCGTCGATCGAGGAACCGTCGAAGCCCATGCCCTCGTCGAACGCCTCCGCGATCTCGCTGTCGGTGACCGCGAAACTCTTCAGGAATCCGAGGACGTCGGTGAACCAGAAGCGGACGAACCGGATGCCCCGCTCCTCGATGGTCTTGAGCACGTAGTCCTTGTCCAGCGCTGGCGCCATGCTACTGCCTCCCTAGCTCCGTGCCACTGCCCGGCCTGCAGGGGCCGGCGTCGGCTACTCCCAACGTCGAAGATGCTACCGGGCGGATGTTTCGGCGGTGTTACACCTCGCCGAGGCGCCCGGCGGCGCGACTGCGCCCTATCCCTCGTACCGATCCCGTGTTTCCGACACGTTTCGAACGCATTGCCGAAGCACTACAATGCAACGCACCGGCATACCGTCTGAAGACGGCACGCATCACGAGAGGGGTTCGTATGGGCAATCTCCAGCAACCGAACGCGAACGACGCGACCCAGACCAGCAACCGGTCCCGCAGCGTCGTTCCCTGCTCCGGACTCTGCACCCGGTGCATGGACACGTGTCGCGGCAACTGCGAGGTCTTCAAGTCCTCGTTCCGCGGCCGCGAGGTCATCTACCCCGGCCCCTTCGGCGAGATGACCGCCGGCGGCGACAAGGACTACCCGATCGACTACTCGCACCTGAACATCCAGGGCTACGCGCTCGGCGCCAAGGGTCTGGCCGAGGGTGTGGAGGGCAACCCGGACAACACGCTGTTCCCCATGGTGGACACCGAGACCTCCTTCGGCGTCACCAACAGGATCAAGATGCGCGTCCCGATCTTCACCGGCGCGCTCGGCTCCACCGAGATCGCCCGCAAGCACTGGGACAGCTTCGCGATCGGCGCGGCCATCTCCGGCGTCTCGATCGTGTGCGGCGAGAACGTCTGCGGCATCGACCCCGGACTCGAGCGCGACTCATCCGGCAAGGTCACGCACGCCCCGGACATGAAGCGCCGCGTGGAGGCGTACCGCCGCTACCGCGAGGACGGGTACGGCGACATCCTCGTGCAGATGAACGTCGAGGACACGCGCCTCGGCGTGGCCGAGTACTGCGTCGAGAAGCTCGGCGTGGAGACCATGGAGCTCAAGTGGGGCCAGGGCGCCAAGTGCATCGGCGGCGAGATCAAGGTCGACTCCCTCGACCGCGCGCTCGAGCTGCAGTCACGCGGCTACCTCGTCACGCCCGACCCGAGCGACCCGGCCGTCCAAGCCGCCTTCCGCGCGACCGCCATCAAGCAGTTCGAGCGCCACAGCCGCCTCGGGTTCGTCGACGAGGAGGGCTTCTACGCCGAGGTCCAGCGCCTGCGCGACCTGGGCGCCAAGCGCGTGACGCTGAAGACCGGCGCGTACCCCATGCGCGAGTTGGCCATGGCCATCAAGTGGGCATCGAACGCCAAGATCGACCTGCTCACCATCGAT
>PNNM01000097.1 GCA_013824215.1 Coriobacteriaceae bacterium | reverse complement strand
GCGGTGAGACGCATCAAGTCGCACGGCATCGATGTGACCCTCTTCGTCGTGCTCGGCTCGCGCAGCGACACGCTCGACGACTTCCGTCGCACGCTCGAGCTGGCCGATCGCCTCGGGGTCGGCGTGCACCCGGTGCTCCTGACACCGCTCCCGGGCACCGAGCTGTTCGCCGAGTACGAGCCGTACCTGCTCCCGGGCATCGGTTGGGACGGCTTCACCGGGACTCGCGCCGTGTTCGACCATCCCGACCCCGCGATGACGCCCGCCGCACGCGAGCAGGCGTACTTCGAGACGTCGCTGGAGCTGCTCAGCCCCGGGCGGATCGCGAGGCACCTGGGAGCGATCCCGTCGGCCGGGTTCCCCATGACGCATCTGCTCAGCCTCATGAAGTCCCTGCCGATGCGGCGGGCGATGCGCAGGGCGTACGATGAGTGGAAGGCGAAGGAGGCTTAAGTGACGCTCGAGATCGTGCTCATGTGGGCCGCCGTGACGATGTACGCGGCGGGCTCCATCCTCTACGTCGTGGGACTGGTCTTCCGCAAGGACCGCCTCGCCGCGGTCGCGACCTGGGTCTCGCTCGCGGGGCTGCTCCCGCATGCGGTGGCGATAGGCGTCCGGTGGATCAGGGTGGGTCATGGTCCCTACCTAGGCTTCTACGAGGTCGTCTCCAGCTACGCCCTGTTCGCTGTCCTGCTGTTCGGGATCGTCGCGCTCCGGTACCGGGCGATGCGCCCCATGGGGATCTTCGTGATGCCGGTGGCCTTCCTCATGCTCGGCGGCGCGATGTTCACCCCGAAGGCCGGACTCGAGATCACCGCGAAGCTCGCGAGCTGGTGGCTGACCGTGCACGTCACGTTCGCCAAGCTCTCCTACTCCTCGTTCATCGCCGCGTTCGCCCTCGCGCTCATCTACCTCATCCGCGACCGGATCACGACCGGACGGTGGGCCGAGCTCTTCCGCAAGCTGCCCTCTCAGGAGATCGTGGATGACCTGTCGTTCAAGTTCGTCGCTGCGGGGTTCATCTTCCTCGGAGTGATGATCGCCGCCGGTGCCATCTGGGCCAACGAGGCCTGGGGGCGCTACTGGGGATGGGACCCGATCGAGACGTGGTCGCTCATCTCGTGGCTCACCTACGCGGTCTACCTGCACCTACGGCTGACCATGGGGTGGCGCGGCAGGAAGGCGGCGTGGGTTGCCGTGATCGCTCTGCCGGTGGTGCTCTTCGCCATCATCGGAGTGCCGATCGTCTACCAGTCCATCCACGGCGCATACCTGACCGGGGTCGAGCTGTAGGCAGGGTCGGTGTGCGCTCGCGGCGCTCTCTTGGGACCGCCGCCGTGATACCATTGAGCAGCTCGGCGCAGCCGTTCGCTTGCTGCGTCGAGTGACGTAGCGCTTGCCGTACGAGACCGATGGAGACCGGCGCGATCCGGAAGCTGGAGACCATGTCGACCGAGGATCCCGAGCAGTTCGAAGAGCCGGCGGCGGAGCCGGACGAGGCCGCCGTCGCGGAGGTGGACTACGACGACGCCGAGGACACTGACGCGGCCTTCGAGGAGGCGCCTCCCGATCCTGTGCAGCGCTGGCTGCTCGGCATCGCCGGACTGATCATCGTCGTGTTCGTCGCAGCCGCCGTATCACTCGTGCTGTACGTGCTGTCGATGAGAGATGCGCCGCGCACCTCCGTGGAGCGCGCGATCAACTCCGACGAGGTCGCGGCGCGGGAGGATCCCCAGGATGTCGAGAACTGGGCGCGTCTTGCGCTCAGCTACGCCACCGCCGAACGCTGGCCGGACGCCCTTGCAGCGATCGAGCGGGGCCGCCGTCTGCGAAAGGCGGCGATCCTCGATCTCACCGAGGCCGACATCCTGCGGATGAAGGGCGACGAGGCGGCCATCGCCGCATACGCGCGGGCGATCAAGTCAGCGCAGGCGGAGTATGACGCCCAGGTGAAGCAGCTCCGGGAGAAGAAGGGCATAGTCACCACCACATCCAACGTCCTGGTGTTCGAGGCGATGTATGGACGTGCCCGCGCCCTCGATTCCTTCGGACGTACGGACGAGGCCATTGTGCAGGCCCGGCAGGCGCTCCAGCTCGATCCGACCGCCGCGGACGTGCACGTCTTCCTCGGCGATCTGCTGGCCAAGGAGGGCCAGGACGACGAGGCGGAGGCCGAGTTCAAGGCAGCGCTCACCTACGTTCCGGACCTCGCGCTCGCGCTCGAGGGCCTTCGCAAGCTCGAGGAGGGGAAGTGAGATGAGCGACGGGGTCGCGGAAACCCGCGGACGCGGCGGCGGACGACTTCGTGTGGTGCTCATCGTCGTCATCGTCCTCCTGCTGGCAGGCATGGCCGTGCTCGGCGTGTTCTTCGTTCGGATTCTGCAGCCGCCGGGCATGCCCGACACGCAAGGTGCTCAAGGTGGGCTCGTGTGGGTCCGCTCGATCTACGGCTTCGGCCCGGCTGCCGACGAGCAGTTGCTCAACCCGACATCGGTGGCGATAGCGCCCAACGGCGACATCTACGTGAACGACGCGCAGCGGGCGCGGATCATGCGTTTCAACTCCTCCGGGGCGTTCAAGTCGCTGCTCCATACCGGTCGGGGCGGGACGGGCGAAGGCCAGTTCATCCGTCCAGAGAGCATCGCGGTCGACGCGGATTCGAACGTCTACATCGCCGACTCGTTCGCGGACAAGATCATCGTCTACAACGATCAGGGTGGTTTCGTTCGCGAGTGGGGCACGTCTCGTCCGACCGGCGTGACCGTCCGTGGCGAGAGGGTCTTCGTGCTCACGAACGGCCTACTCACTGTGTTCAACAGGAACGGGGAGAACCTCGGGTCGTTCGGCAGGCGGGGACGCAACCGTGGTGACATCGACGCATACCAAGGGGTCACCGGCGACGACGAGCGGATCTATGTCGCCGACGCCCTGAACCAGCGCCTCCAGGCGTTCGATCAGAAGGGGAATGTGCTCTGGGTCAGCCCGGACGTCAAGCCGGCCGAGATCGTCAGGTCGAGGGTGGGCACCACCGGCGACCCGGAGGCGACGCCCGAGCCCGGCACGCCGTACGACCTGCCGCAGGACCTGGTGTTCGACGGGGCGGGGCGGCTCGTCGTCATCGATGCGTTCAAGTTCAAGCTGATCGTCGTCTCACCCAAGGATGGCGCCGTGCTCGCGAGCTACGGGGAGTCCGGCTCACGGGACGGCACCTTCTTCTACCCGACCGGCGTCGACTACGATCCTGTGCGGGACTGGTTCGCGGTGGCCGACACCCGGAACAACCGCGTGCAGATCGTGCGCTTGCCCGAGTCGGGCGATTCCGGGCAGGCGACCGTGAGACGTCTCCTGACCAGCCCGTATCGCTACTGCGCCCCCCCGGTCCTGCTTGCGTTGATCGCGATCATCGTGGCCGTCGTCACCCGGCGGCGAGCGAGAGCGGACGAGGTGTCGCCCGACTCCATCGACGACGCGTGATCGCGCTGTTCAGAGCCGCTGTCGGGAGTCCCGCCGACCTGCGGTTGCGGGTTGCGGTGGAAGCGTTGACGCCCCGTTGCGCGACTGGTAAGGTTGCTTCATGTGTTGGATGAGAGGTGCGCGTTCCGGCGCCTCTTTGGATCGTGTGTGGAGAATCCCTGCGGAAGGGGGTGAAGGATGACGAGACGGACCCTTGTGTTCTTGGTTCTCTCGATCCTGTTCATCTTCGTTCTTGCAACCCCCGCGTTCGCGTCGGAGGGCGACTCGACCTACATACCATCCGGCGGGGTGAGCCCTCATGGGGGCTACCAGGTGAGTTCTAAGAAGTGCGCCGTGTGTCACGCCGTGCACCACGCCGGCGCCGCAGGCAATGGTGTGGGGAGTGAGGTGCTGCTCCGCTCGGATGTCGCGAACGCCTGCACGTACTGTCATATCTCGCCGGGCGTGAGCACGCTCATAGTCTACGGCGGCCAAGCCGCCAACTACAGTGGCACGGACTTCAACAACTCTCACAACTCATGGGGGGGTACATCGGGCGTCACCTGCACGACGTGCCACCAGGTCCACGCGGCCGCGAGCCAGATGACGAGCAACGCGGCTCTGACCGCTCTGATACTCACGAAGTCGGGAGTCGGCTACGATGCCGACTCCGACGGCCTCACCGGCGCGCCGCTGGTCGGGGATTCGAAGGATCTCGCTGTCACCAAGTGGTGCACGCGGTGCCATCTCTACTGGCCGGGCGCTGACGTCGACAGTCACATACTCACCGCCCCGCCGAGCGGCACCTTCGCGTTCTCAGCGTCTGCGTTCTGTGTATCGTGTCACGCCAGCAACACGGTCGGCAACGTCGTCACCACCGGCTCCGCGTTCCCGCACTACACGGATGGGGCGCGGTTCCTCACGAGTTCGCTTACGTCCGCCGGCGGTTCTGTCGGCGCGACGAAGGCCGCTGATCCGGAGTACGACGGTGTCTGCCTGCGGTGCCACCGCAACGGCGCCGGAGTCGGTATCGGTCAGACGTTCTAGGTCGGACGGGGCGTCCCGGCCGATATCGAGAGAGAGAGAGAGAGA
>PNNM01000096.1 GCA_013824215.1 Coriobacteriaceae bacterium | reverse complement strand
GCCGAGACGGGTGTCATACGCACCTATCTGGACTGGCTCATCGGCCTGCCGTGGAAGACGGAGGACACCGAGAAGCTCGACTTGGCGGAGGCGCAGCAGATCCTCGACGAGGACCACTACGGGCTCGACAAGGTCAAGGAGCGCGTGCTCGAGTACCTGGCGGTGCACAAGCTGACGTCGGCGCAGCGCGGACCGATCCTGTGTTTCGTCGGCCCGCCGGGCGTGGGCAAGACCTCGATAGGCAAGTCGATCGCGCGGGCGCTGAACCGCAAGTTCATCCGCGTCTCGCTCGGCGGCGTGCGCGACGAGGCGGAGATCCGCGGCCACCGCCGCACCTACGTGGGCGCCCTGCCGGGTCGCATCATCCAGTCGATCAGCCAAGCGGGGACGAAGAACCCGGTCTTCATGATGGACGAGATCGACAAGGTGGGCATGGACTTCCGAGGCGACCCGACCTCGGCGCTGCTGGAGGTGCTGGACCCGGAGCAGAACAACTCGTTCCAGGACCACTACCTCGAGGCACCGTTCGATCTGTCGGACGTCATGTTCATCACCACGGCGAACCTCTCGACCGATCCCGCCCGCGTTGCGCGACCGCATGGAGGTCATCCACTTCCCGGGCTACACCGAGGACGAGAAGCTGCACATCGCGCGGAAGTACCTCGTGCCCAAGCAGGTGAAGGAACACGGTCTGACCCCGTCGCGCCTCGAGATCGCGGACTCGGCGCTGCAGGAGATCATCCGGCGCCACACGCGTGAGGCGGGCGTGCGCAACCTCGAGCGCACGATAGCGGCCGTCTGTCGGCAGGTGGCGCGCAAGGTGGTGGAGGGCGGGCGCGGCAGGACGAAGGTGAGCTCGCGCAACGTCAGCAAGTATCTCGGCCCGCCGAGATTCAGCTTCGGCTTGGCCGAGGAGCGCGACGAGGTCGGCGTGGCGACCGGTCTCGTGTGGACCGAGATGGGCGGCGACATCATCTTCATCGAGGCCACCAAGATGCACGGCAAGGGCGGGCTCACGCTCACCGGCCAACTCGGTGACGTCATGCGGGAGTCCGCGCAGGCCGCGGTATCCTACATCCGGACCCGGGCGGCCGAACTCGGCATCGACGAGGACTTCAACGAGAAGTACGACCTGCACATCCACGTGCCCGCGGCCGCCATCCCGAAGGACGGTCCCTCGGCCGGCATCACCATGGCGACCGCGCTCGCATCCGTGCTGATGGGCGTGCCGGTTCGGCGCGATGTCGCGATGACCGGCGAGATCACCTTGCGCGGACACGTCCTGCCCATCGGCGGGCTGAAGGAGAAGCTGCTCGCCGCGCACCGCGCGGGGCTGACCACGGTGCTCATCCCCGCCGAGAACGTGCGCGATCTCGAGCTCGTGCCCGAGCACGTACGTACGGATCTCGAGCTCGTGCCGGTCGAGCATATGGACCAGGTGCTCGACCGGGCACTCGCTGGCGGAGGGGGCGCCGCCCGCGCCGGCAAGCGCCGGGGGCCCAAGCGCCGCTGAGTCACTCCCCGCGCTCCGATCTCCGATCTCCACCGACCGCCGATCCGCGTCGCGGCGCTGTGCTTCGCGTCACACCCGACTTAGGTTCAGCTAACTTAATTGTGACGTAGTGCTGTTTTCCACCGCTTGAACGGGTATCCTTCTGCAGCAGGTACATCCATCGCCGGATGTTGACACCCGTGAATAGAGCCCAAACGCATTTCGGGAGACTGTGATGCGCCGGTAGTACGTCTCGGTCACTTGAAAGAACCGGCGTGGAGTCAATTGTGAGACCGGCCCGTGTCCAAGGCCGGTTTCTGTGCATTTGCCGGCCCTTCGCACACAGGGCCGTTTTCTCAGGCGTCAACCTCCGACATGGACGATCTCGGAGGTGAGAGCTATGTCACGGAAGTTCTACAGGAGGGGACCGTGGCGCAGGCTGCTTTCGTCGTTCCTGGTGGTAGCGTTCACGCTGTCCTTCACCGGTGTCGGCTTTGCCGAGCCGGCGGAGCCCGAGGCGCCGGCTGACGTCGCCGCCCCGACAGCGGACACCCAGGCGCCGACAGCGGACGCGACACCCCCACAGGAAGAACCAGCTCCGGTAGCGGAGCCCGCGCCCGCGAGCGATCCGCCGCCCGTCGAGCCTTCGGTCGAGCCGGCTCCCCAGAGCGACTCACCCGAGCTGGCGAAGAACGGCCGGGGGCCGACAGGCGGAACTGCTGACGAGCATGCCGCTCCCGCAGGCAACGATGCTGCTCCGACAGATGTGGTGGCCGATCCGGCACCATCGGTGACGGCAGCGGCCGTCACGGCCGCGGGCGGTTCGGTATCCATCGAGCTCGAGGGCTGGAGGACCACGCCTTCATCCGAGTGGAGCAAGGGCAACCTCGGGACCCTGTGGAACGAGGGCGACTGGGTACAGTACCGCGTCATCATCGACAACAGCGGCGGTGACGCCGTGGTCAACTACGGCGCCTTCTCGCTGATCTACGACCACCTGAACTCCAACAAGAACGCCATCGGCGTCGACATGACGCGCGATTGGCACATCTACTACACGCCGACCCAGCCCGACGATTCCGATCCGAGGACGCACTCCGGCTCGGGCATCTCGCCGAGTGCGCAGGACGTGGGCTTCCCGTCCGGCTCGTCCGGCTCGGCAGACTTCCTGAAGACGAGCTTCCCCGCGGGCACGGCGGTCATCCCCGCCGGCCAGTACGCCGTGGTGATGTTCGAGGCGCATCTGTCGATCACCGCGTGGTGGCAGCAGCAGAGCCCGGCCCGCTTCGGGTCCTCGTACTACCCGGGTTCCAGCATGCAGATGCGCGTCGAGTCGCCGTCGGGCGCCAAGACCGTGCCGATCCCGATCCCGCCCAAGCCGGCGGGCTACGTGGATGGCGTCAAGTTCAACGACTACGACCATGACGGCGTGCGCGACGCCGGTGAGCCCGGTCTGGCCGGGTGGGAGTTCCACCTGCACGACGGACCGGCGGGCTTCCCGCTCGACCTGCACGCCACATCGGCCGCGGACGGCTCGTTCACCTTCGGGCCTCTCCCGGGAGCGACGTACTCGCTGTCCGAGGTGGCGCAGGCGAACTGGACCAACAGCACCCCGCTGCCGATGACGATCGTCGTGCCGAGCGGCTCGCGGGTCGCGACGGACGTGGGCAACTACCACAGCGACGTGACCAAGACGTGGGAGCTCTCGGTGAGCAACGTGCCGGCGGGCGCCTCGTTCTTCGTGCGCTACTCGGTGAACGGGCAGACGAAGCCCGACAAAGCCCTCACGGGCAGCGGTCCCTATACCGGCAGCGACACGAGCATCCCGTACGGCGCTTCCGTGGACACCTCGTACTACGCGTCCTACGCGGGCGAGACGCTGTTCCTGGGGCATCAGGGTCCCGAGACGCTGACGAGCAACTTCACCAACCGCTTCAGTTGGGACTCCAGCGTCACTGGCCACAAGTTCGGTGATGTGAACGCCAATGGCCGTTGGGACACCGGGACTACCGAGCTCGGGCTGAGCGGGTGGAGTATCGACCTGTACCGTCTCCCGGCGGCTGGAGGTTCTCCGGTCCTCTACACCTCGCAGTTGACCGGGGCCGGTGGCGCCTACTCGTTCACGGACGTGCTTCCCGGCACCTACTACGTGCGCGAGAACCTGACCGGAAAGACCGGCTGGTTCCAGACGACCCCGAATCCGAGCAACTTCGGCGTCTCCGCGGCCGATCGCACCGAGAGCGGTCTGAACTTCGGCAACGTCGAGGTCAGGGCTGCGATCGACATCGAGAAGACGGGGCCGACGCTGGCCCACGAGGGCGACACCATCACCTACAGCTTCACGCTGCAGAACATCGGCAACACCACGCTGACGGGTGTGACCGCCAACGACCCGCTGCTCGGCGGCGTCATCTTCGGGCCGGTCACCCTGGCCTCGAGCGAGTCCACCACGTTCTCTCGCACGTATGTGGTGCCCTCGCCGCGCGAGACGGTCGACAACACCGTGACCGCCTTCGGCTACGACCTGCTCCAGGGCATGGTCAGCGACTTCGACACCTGGCAGGTGGACGTCATCCACCCGGCGATCTCGATCGCCAAGACCGTCGACTTCGACGGCAACGGCGCGTTCAGCGACTCCGAGATGGGGTATGCGGGCGACACCGCGGTGTGGAGGCTTCTCGTCTCCAACACCGGTGACGTAGCCCTCGCCGATGTGATGGTGACCGACACCAACGGTTCGAGCTTCGGCCCGTACTCGCTGGGCGTGGGAGCCAGCCAGATCGTCACCTACGGCGCGGTCATCACCACCGACAAGGTCAACGCGGCTTCCGCGAGCGGTCGCGATCCGCTGCGGCTCACCGTGAACGCCGGTCCGGACAGCGCTGCGGTAGACGTGATCGATCCCGACATCCAAGTCCGCAAGAGCGTGGATGCCGACGGTGACGGCTACTTCGGCCACTCCGAGGTCGCCTACCCGGGCGCCACGGCGCTCTGGAAGATCATCGTCCGCAACACCGGTGACGTGACGCTGACCGCTGTCACGCTGACCGACTCCAACGGGCACTCGTTCCCCGCGCCGTTCACGCTGGC
>PNNM01000095.1 GCA_013824215.1 Coriobacteriaceae bacterium | reverse complement strand
CAGGGGTGCTCCTGCGCGGAACCAGACCCGGCGCCACCAGAAGGATGGGACCGCGGTCGATCGCCAGCTCCACAGGACCGGCGTCGCTGTCGTCCGGCCGTGGCCACGGCAAGGCCGCCCAAGGCAGCAGCGAGAGGATCCCGTCCGGCAACACGCGCAGCGTCGTTCCCGGAAGCCAGTCCCCGGCAGCGGGCCCCAGCACCAGCCGGGACAGTCGCAGCGCGCGAGCCTGGTCCGGAGGCCGGCGGGTGTCCTGCATCTCGGCCAACACGGCCGCCGCCAGCCGCGCCAGCTCTTCCGCGCCGGGAAGCGGCGACACGCGCACATCGTCCCGCACACGGACCCAGACGAACGAGCGGTCCCGGCCCGTGAAGTAGACGAGCGTCGGCCCGGGTTCCGACGCGGTGTCGGCGGGAATCGAGCCCCGCAGCTCCTCGACGAGCACGAGCGTCGCGCGGGCTGGATCACCGCCGCGCACCAGGTCCGGCGCGTCGAGATACAGACCCACGCGCGCCTCGAACACGGCCCGGCGCACGTCCCCGTCGAAGCGCCGGAGCTCCGCGAAACGGGTGCCGTGCGGAGCGGCCGCGGCCAGAGCGGCGGCGGCCATGAGTTCGGATTCGGCCGCATCGGCATCGCCCCGTGCCGCCAAGCTCCGACCCAGTTCCAACCGCAGCCGGCAGGTGAGGTCCGGCGGCGTGCGTGGCGTGGCCAGCGCCAGGCCTTCACGGAACAGCTGTTCGGCCCGAGCCTCGTCTCCCTCGCTCCGGTGCGCCAGGCCCAGGCAGAGCCGGGAGGTGATCCGCGTGCGGAAGCGCCCGCCGAACGCCGCGTCATCATCCATGACTGCGAAGTGGCGCCTGGCTTCGACGGCCCGTCCCTGCAGCAGCAGCACGCTCCCGAGATCGAACCTGGCCGCGAGCGCCTTGTCCCGCCAGCCGGCGGTCTCGGCCGACTCGACGCAGGCCGCGAACGCCGTCTCGGCGGCGAAGAGGTCGCCGCGGGCGAGCGCCAGGTCGCCGACACTGCGCTGGTATTCCCACAGCTTGCCTTCGCCGCCGCGCGCGCGCACGGCGGCGGCCGCACGGTCGAGCATTCCGGCGGCCTCGGCGAACTCGCCCTGGCGTCCCAGGAAATCCGCGGCGGCGATGGCGATGTCGGCGCGCAGGTTCTGGTCGGCGGCCCGGTCCTGCAGCACAGGCTCGAGCTGTTCGAGCCGTCGCAGGGCGCGGTACGCCATCTCGGGGCGGGACGTTTCCAGCCCCTGGCGGACCTGGGACAGGAGGATCTCCGCCTCGTCGAGGGCGAGCCCGGTGCGCCCGGAGCGCTCCGACGCCAGCGCGAGCAGCGATTCCGCCGTCGCGTAGGCCCCGATCTGCAGGAAGTACTCCGCTTCCAGGGCGGGCAGGACGGCCAGGTTGCGCTCATCGCCGAAGGCCTCGACCAGACGGCGGGCGCGGCGCTGGTGCACCAGGCAGGAGTCCATCTCGCCCAGCAGCAGGAAGTCGTGGGCGACGTTCATCATTTCGCGAGGCGCGTTGATCGAGTCGGCGATCGCAAGGCAGTGGGCGACATTGCGGCGGTCGGCGGACAGCGCACCGGCAACGTCGCCCAGGGAGGCGTGGAGCGACGCGGCCTGATCCAGGCTGCTGGTGACCAGCCAGGGGAAGCGCCCGACCTCGGCGGACGCCGTCACCTCGCGGTACAGGTCGAGCGCAGCGGTCGCCTCGCGCCGGTCGGCCATGATGTCGGCGCGGATGCGGCGCGAGAGCAGGACCCGATACCCGTCGTCGAGACCGGCCGCCAGGCGCTCGGCGCGGGCGTTGGCGTGCAGGGCGTCATCGAGCCGGTCGGCTCCACGCAGGTGGGTCCCGATCGCTTCCCAGTAGTAGGCTGCAAGCCGATCCCCGCCTGCGGCGCGGGCCGCGGGCAGTTCAGCAAGGAGCAACTGCACCGCCGTCAGGGGATCACCGGCATTGCTGCGCACCATCGCGACGTCGCGCGCCAGCCACGCGCGCTGCAGCGCGTCCAGCTCGCCGCTGGCCGTCCAAGCCCGCTCGTAGGGGCCGCCGTCCGACCCGTACCTGTAGAACCTGCGGCCCTGCACGTAGGCGCCGACCACCGAAGCCGTATCCGCCAACTCGGACCTGGCATACATCGCGTTGCGCTCGGCGTTGCGCCGCAGCAGGTAGTTGTAGCCGGCTGCGTGGCTGATCCACAGGAAGTTCGTCGGGTCGGCGCGCCAAGCGGCGTAGAGCCGATCCCCAGCCGCCTGCCGAGTCTCCTGCCTCTGGATGTCCACGGCCAGCCGCTCGTACAGTTCGAGATCCGCGACGAACCGGGCATCGCCGCGGCCGGAACGCCCGGCTCCTTCATCGGCTTCCAGAGCGGCGAGCAACTCGCGGGACACGGGCACGCCAGCCGGCTTCTCGTCCCGCTTCCCGTCGCAGCCGGCGACGACGAAAGCCAGCAGGATCAACGCCGCGAGGACGGGGGGACGCGGGACGCGGAACGCGCGTGAGCGGAACACGGCACCCTCCGGGCGGAGATGGTGTGCGGCGGGGCGCCAGACTACCATCGCCGAGTTGACAGGGCAAGCCGCACTCCCCTATGGTCCCACCGTCTCCCAACCAGGAGCCCGCCGCACCGCCATGTCCAGACCGCACCTGCCGCCCCAGGATCCGGAATCGCGCCTGCCGGCGGTGCTCGCGGCTTTTTTCGCGGGCGACCCGGAGGCCGACGACGATCTGTGCCGGACACTGCACGCCCCGGTCGCCGGCGCGGTCGCCTCGTTCCTCGGCACCGACGGCCCCGAGACCGACGACGTGATCCAGGAATCGCTGATGGCGGTGGTGGGGTACCTGCGCAGGCGCGGCGGATTCGAGGGCAACCTCATCCGCTTCGCCGTCACGGTGGCCCGCAACCGCTGCCGCAACATCCTCACCTGGCGGCGGCGGCGGCCCCACGTTCCGCTGGAGCCCCTGGCCGACTGGATCGCCGCGCCGGAGCGCAACCCGCTCGACGCCTACGCCGAGGAGCAGGTGCTGGGCGCACTGCGCGCCTCGCTCGCCGATCTCGGCGCCGACTGCCGCGACCTCCTGCGGGCGTTGTTCATGGAGAAGGTCAGCGCCGAGTCGCTGTGCGAGCGCCTGGGGTTGACGACCGTCCGCGCCATCTACTACCGCCGTGAGAACTGCTTAAAAGGCCTGCAGTTGCTGATGAACCGCCGCCTGGGCGAGGCCTGGTCCTGAGCGGTCCCGCGGCCCTGGAATCCTGATGCCGGACGTTTCACGACCGACCTGTCCCGTTGTTCATGGTGCGGACGCCCGCAGGAAGGGAACGCCGTCGTTCCAGACGACACGAGGTGCAGGATGACCGATCGCCATGCCGCTGACCCGGGTTTCGAATGCGTGGAATCCGAACTCGGCGCGCAGATCTGGCAGATCGACCGTGAGGATGCCGACCCGCACCTGAAGGTCCTGCTGCGGGATCACCTGGCGGTCTGCGATGCCTGCCGCCTGACGCAGGCCGTCATGCAACGCCTGCCGGAGGCCTTCGCCGCCCCAGCCGAGCATGGAGCCGAAACCAGACCGCCGCTCAGGATCCTGCCGGGACGCGATCGTCTCCGGCGCCGAACCGGCGCCTGGGGTGGGCTGGCCCTGGCGGCGGGATTAGTCCTGGTGACCGTGCTGCCGCCTTCTCCCGCCGGCGACGACCGGCTCCTGCGCGGTGATGGTGATGCACCATGCTTCCTGCGACCGGTCGAAGGCGAGGTCGTGACCGACGGCCGGTCAGCCCTGAGCTGGCACGCCATCGAAGGCGCCTCCGGTTACCGTGTCCGGCTGGAATCCGCCGACGGTGCCTACTCCTGGGAGCAGACAGTGCGCGGCGCAACGACCGCCATGCCGGATCGCCCCGCACCGCCTCCAGGGACCGAACTGCGGGCGTTTCTGGAACCGGTGCCCGCGGACCTGGCGCCACCCGGCGGCATCTCGGTGGCCTTCCGCACCGGCGACGGCCTGGACGTCGCCCGCTACCGCTTCGACGCCGCGCCCCTCGCGGCCCGTCTGCTGGTCGGTTTCGGACTCGCGTCCCTGCTGTGTTCCCTGAGCCTGCGCGTCCTTCGCCGGGCTCGATGACGCCCTCTGACCACGACTGCTCGTGCTGATGACCGCCCTTGCGCCCCCCCGCCCCGAAGTGCCAATGTAGCGGAGGGACTTCGCGGAAGGACGCACGCATGCACGACGACCATCTCCGCCACAGCCTCAGCGAACGGGTCAAGGAGCTCACGGCCCTGCACCGCACGGCCCGCCTGCTGCAGGACGCCGAGCGCCCGCTCGACGAACTCATGCCCGAGGTCGTCGCGCTGCTGCCCGGCGCCTGGCAGCACCCCGCGGTCGCGGCGGCCCGCCTTTGCATCCTTGGCCGCGAGTGGGCCACGCCGGGCTTCCGCGAGACGCCGTGGCGCCAGCGCGCCCCCTTCACGGTCCGCGACGCGCGCGACGACGGCGAGGCCGACGGCGCGCTCGAAGTCTGCTACCTCGAACCCCTTCCGGCGGCGGACGAAGGCCCCTTCCTGCACGAGGAA
>PNNM01000094.1 GCA_013824215.1 Coriobacteriaceae bacterium | reverse complement strand
TGGCGCACGATGCGCCTGTGGGCGGTGGGCGACTTCGGCCGCACGAAGGTGGAGCGCATCACCCTGCTCGGCGGCGCCCATGCGCCCGGTCCGGCCGAGATACTGCTCGAGGACTCCGCGCGCCAGACGGACGACTACCGGGTCGGCGACGCCGTCGAGGTCGAGACCGCCTCGGGCGAGACGGTGGTGTGGCGGGTCGCCGGCTTCGCGCACGATCTGAACGCCGTGCCGGCGATGTTCATGGGCACGACCACCGGCTTCATCCCCACGGATTCGCTGGCCGCGCTCGACGAGCCGGACGGCTACAACACGCTGCAGGTCACCTTCGCCGCCGAGGACCTGACCCGGGCCAAGGCCAACCGCATGGCGATGGCGTTGCGCGATGAGGTGATCGAGCCGGCCGGCTCCTACGTGGCGAGCATGGACGTGCCGAAGCCGGGCAGCCACTTCCTCGGCGACATCTTCAAGGCGGTCTCGCTGCTGCTGCTCGCGCTCGGCGTGCTGTCGCTGTTCCTGTCCGGCTTCCTCGTGGTCAACACGGTCTCGGCGCTCATGAGCCAGCACGTGCGGCAGATCGGGATCATGAAGGCAGTGGGAGGGAGCGCCGGACAGGTGGGCGCGATGTACTTCGGCATGGTGGCGGTCTACGGGGCGCTCGCCGTGCTCGTGGGCGTGCCCACGGGCGCGTGGGGCGCCCGTGGTTTCACCGAGTACGCGGCCGGGCTGCTCAACTTCCGCATCGTCTCCTATCAGCTCCCGCCGGGCGTGGTGGCCCTGGAAGTGGCGGTCGGTTTCGTGGTACCGCTGCTGGCTGCGGTCATCCCGGTCACGCTCAGCACGCGGCAGAGCGTCGTGAGAGCGCTGAACGCCGGCATCACCTCGGTGCGCTTCGGGCACGGCCTGCTCGACCGGGCGCTCGGGCTGCTGCGTGGTCTGCCGAGGCCGATCGCGCTGTCGCTCCGGAACACGTTCCTGCGCAAGGGGCGTCTCGCGCTCACGCTGACGACGCTGACGCTTGCCTCGGCGGTGGTCATGGGGGTCGTGAGCGTGCGCGGTTCGCTGCTGCGGACCGTCGACGACCTGGACGCGTGGTGGCGCTACGACGTGCAGGTGCGCTTCGCCGAGGCAGCGCCGTCCGAGGCCGCCGTGCGTGAAGCACTGGCGGTCGGGGGCGTGACCGAGGCCGAGACCTGGGTCGAGGACGGCGTCGTGCTGGCTCGTGCGGACGGTACCGAGAACGAGCAGATCCAGCTCACCGTGCTGGACCCTGCCACGGAGTTCGTGACCCCGCAGGTGGTGCGCGGCAGATGGCTCGAGGCGGGTGACCGCGACGCCGTGGTGGTCAACACCGATCTCGCATCCGCCGAGGACCTCGTCGTCGGCGACGTGATGAACGTCGATGTCGGCGGCGAGGAGTACCGCTGGCGCGTCGCGGGCGTCGTGAAAGGCCAGCTCATGGGCTCGGCGGTCTACGCGGCGGCCGACGGCGTGCGCGTCGCTGGCAAGGAGCCGGGCTCGGCGGACCGGCTGCTCGTCAAGACGACCGGCCACTCGGCGGCGGAGCAGGAGGCTGTCTCCGAGGGGCTCGAGAAGCGGCTGGAGGACGCCGGCATGAACGTCGTGCGCGTGGAGACCCAGCAGGAGATGCACGAGCGCGTGAGCAGCGAGTTCGGCATCCTCGTGGTCTTTCTCGTCATCATGGCGGCGCTGCTCGCGGCGGTCGGCGTCATCGGGCTGACCGGCACGATGACCATCAACGTGCTCGAGTCCACGCGCGAGATCGGCGTGATGCGCTCCACGGGTGCCAGCCACGGGTGGATCTACCGCATCTTCATCACCGAGGGCGTGACGATCGGCTTCATGTCCTGGGCGCTGGGCCTCGCGCTCGCGTACCCGCTCTCGGTCGCGCTCGTGCGGATGCTCGAGGGCGCGATGAACATCCCGCTGACCTTCGAGTTCTCGTGGACGGGCGTGGCGGCGTGGTTCGCGGTCGTGCTCGGCATCTCGGCGCTCGCCTCGCTCGCCCCCGCGCACCGGGCCTCGCAGGTGAGCGTGCGCGACGCGATCGCGTATGAGTAGGGGCTTGAGCGTGGTCGGACGGCGTGCCTTGTGGCGGCTCTACGGGTTTGCGTGGGAGACGATCATCGCGCTCGGCGTGTTCACATGCGTGTGGCTGGCCGACCGGCTGCTGTTCCACCGCGGCGCGCTGTTCGTGCTCGGCGTCGGGGCGCTGCTCTGGCTCGCGCTGCGCGCCGGCATCGAACTCGGCTGGTGGGCGCTCGTGCGCCTCATCCGCTGGGGTCAGGAACGCGTGGGACCGAGCTGAGCCCTCATCTCGCCTCTACGCGGTAGACCGCACCGTTCAGGTCGCACAGGTACAGTACGCCCGCTTCGTCCTCGCCGAACGAGGCGATGAGCAGGTCGGTGTCGGCGAGCTGCCGGACGTCGGGGGCGGGAGAGCTCGATCGCGGTGGCTGTGGCCACCTGAGACCCCAGACGCGCCCGGACACGAAGTCCGCGTAGAGGTACATCCCGTCCAACACCGGGAGCTCCGTCCCGCGGTAGACGTAGCCGCCGGTCACCGACCGGCCGAGGTCGTGGCCGTACTCGGCGACGGGCATCTCGAACCCCTCCGTCTGCTTAGAGTCGGCGCGGTAGGCGCGCGAGCCCTCGAAGCGGTTCCAGCCGAAGTTGGTCACCTGCGCGTCGCCGGCGGGCATGTAGTCGATCTCCTCCCAGTCGCCCTGACCGACATCGCCGATCCACACCTCGCCGGTCTCGCGGTCGAATGAGAAGCGCCAGGGGTTGCGCAGGCCGAGCGCGGCTACCTCGGGCGTCGGTTTCGCGGCGCTCACGTCGATGCGCAGCAGCTTCCCGAGCAGGCTCTTCGGGTTCTGGGCGTGCCCCTGTGGATCGCCGGCACTGCCACCGTCGCCCATGCCGACGTAGAGCATCCCATCCGGGCCGAACGCGATCATGCCGCCGTTGTGGTTCGCGTACGGCTGGTCGATGGTCAGCAGGGCCTTCGGCCGGGAGCGGTCGGCCGCGTCCCCGGCCGCGTGGTAGCGTGCCACGACGGTGTCGCCGTCGCGGTCCGTGTAGTCGACGTAGAAGTAGCCGTCCGCCTCGAAGGTGGGCGAGAACGCGAGGCCGAGCAGGCCCTGCTCGCTGCCGTCGCTCACCTGCCCCGAGATGTCGAGGAACGGCTTCGGCTCGACCTTCCCGTCGCGCAGGATGCGGATGCGCCCCGTCTTCTCCACGACGAACAGCCGGCCCGAGCCGTCGCCGGCATGCGTGACGAACACAGGCTGGTCGAGGCCGCCGACGAGCTTGACCGGCACGATCTCGGATGGGAACCCGGGCGCGACCGCCGGGGGCGGAGCGCTCGTGGCCTCCGGGATGGATGTCGGCTCAGGTGCGACGGCGGGCGGCTCCGTGCCGCGCCCGCAGCCCACGAGCGCCAACGCCGCGGCGAGCGCGATGAGTGCCGCGCGCGCGTGGCGCATCAGCCGCCGCCCTTCAGCATGTCCGCCATCGCCGAGAGCGCCGTGCCCGCGAACGCGGGCGCGCAATCCGCGATCGCCCACCAGCGGCGCAGCAGCGCGGCCGCGAGCTCGCGGTGGGAGGCGTCGCCGGTGAGCCGTGAGAGCGCCAGCGCGTTCTCGGTCGCGGTGGCGGCCCCCGAGGGCGTCGGGTTGTCGTTCTGCTCGCGCGGGCGCACCGGCAGGTCGGTCTCGGCCGGGGTCATGTAGAGCGCGTCGCCGTCGAGGAACAGTTCGAGCGTGCGCGCGTGCAGGCGCGAGGCGGTCCCCAGCGCTCCCGCGTCGCCTGTGGCCCGGTGCGCCGCGAGGCACGCGGCAGCCAGGTGGGCGTGGTCCTCGATGAGCCGCACGCTCGCCGTGTCCGGATCGTCGAGGACGTGCGGGACGTCCGCGCCGCCGCCGGTCGCTTCGAGGAGCACGCCTAGCAGGTCGCGGCCCTGCGCCGCGAGCCCGTCATCGCCGAACGCGGCGCCGGCCTCCATGAGCCCGCGTGCCAGCATCGCGTTCCACGAGACGAGCGCCTTGTCGTCGAGGTCCGGCTGCGGGCGCTTCGCCCGCGCTTCGAGCAGGCGTGCGAGCACGGCGTCCACCGCATCCGCGTCCTCGGCCCTGCCCTCCCGGCGAGTCAGGATGTTGGCGCACTCCTCCCAGTCGCCCTCGGGCGTCACGCCGAGGTGGCGCTCGGCGAGCTCGAGTTGGTCGGCGGAGAGCACGTCGGCGAGCTCCTCGTGGGTCCACACGTACGTGGCGCCCTCCACGCCGCCCATGTCCGCCGAGAGCGCCGAGGCGTAGGCCCCGCCTCGCAGGCGCATCTCGCGGGCGAGGAATTCGGCGGTCTGCCGCGCGACGTGCGCGAACTCCGCGGTGTCCTTGCCATCCGCGGCGGCGGCCGCCAGTGCGCGCAGCAGCAGTGCTTGGTCATACAGCATCTTCTCGAAGTGCGGGACGAGCCACGTCTCATCCACCGTGTAGCGGCAGATACCCCCGCCGGCCTGGTCGTAGATGCCGCCGCGGACCATGGCCTCGACCGCGCGCCGCACCTGCATGGCCACCCAGGCGTCCGGAGCCAACCGCGCGTACTCGGCGAGGAACAGCAGCGCGGGGATCTGAGGGAACTTGGGCGCCTCGCCGAACCCGCCGTT
>PNNM01000093.1 GCA_013824215.1 Coriobacteriaceae bacterium | reverse complement strand
GCCGCGAGGACGTCGTCTGGAAGGGTCACCGTCACACGCATGGTCATCGCTCCGGCCTCCCGTCGCCTGTCGCTGAGGGTGCATACGCATTGTATGCACGTCCGTATGACGGCACAAGGGGCGCCGTGCGACCGCTACAGCCAGCGCGCGGCGTCCTTTGCGTGATACGTCAGCACCAGGTCCGCTCCGGCGCGCTTGAAGCCCGTGAGCGTCTCGAGAACGACGCGCTCCTCATCGATCCAATCGCGCTGCGCGGCGGCCTTCACCATCGCGTACTCGCCGCTGACGTTGTAGGCCGCTGTGGGGTACCCGAACTGGTCCTTCACGCGACGGATGATGTCCATGTAGGCGAGCGCCGGCTTGACCATGACGATGTCGGCGCCCTCGGCGATGTCGAGCGCCACCTCGCGCAGCGCCTCGTCGGCGTTGGCCGGGTCCATCTGGTAGCCGCGGCGGTCGCCGAACGCGGGCGCGGAGTCGGCCGCCTCGCGGAAGGGGCCATAGTAGCCGGACGCGTACTTGGCCGCGTAGCTCATGATCGGCACGCCGCCGAAGCCCTCGGCGTCCAGCGCGCCGCGGATGGCAGCCACGCGGCCGTCCATCATGTCGGACGGCGCCACCATGTCCGCGCCGGCCTCGGCGTGCGTGACGGCCTCCTGCGCGAGCAGCTCGAGCGTGACGTCGTTGATGACGCATCCCGAGTCGTCGAGCACGCCGCAGTGGCCGTGGTCGGTGTACTCGCACAGGCACACGTCGGTGATGACGTAGAACTCCGGTGCGTGCGACTTGATGGCGCGGATGGACTGCTGCACGATCCCGTCCGGGTCGTACGCCTCGGAGCCGACCGCGTCCTTGGCACTCGGCAGGCCGAAGAGGATGACAGCGGGCACGCCGAGTGACTTGAGCTCGTCGACCTCGGCGGGCAGCTGGTCGATGGAGAGCTGGAAGACCCCGGGCATCGAGGAGATCTCGTCGCGCGTGCCCTCTCCCGGCTTCACGAACAGCGGGTAGATCAGGTCGCTGGGAGCCAGTGTGGTCTCCCGCACCATGGACCGGATGCTCTCGTTTGCCCGCAGGCGGCGCGGGCGATACATGGGGAACTCCATGACAAGCCTCCCGATGTCGTGCGGCGCGGCGGTGGAGCCGCCTCGCTCGCGCTACTCGACGAACTCGTCGACGGAGACGCTCGCGTCCTCGGCCAGCGCCGCGGGCTTCTCCACGGCGGGAACCTGGGCGTCGACCCAGCGCTTGAACTGCAGGTACGCCATCACAGCCACAGCAGGCATCGCGACGTAGTAGAGCAGCTGCACTATCGAGCCTGCGTAGAAGATGAACTGCTGGAACTGGATCTGGAAACCGCTCCCTGCCACGCTGCCGTCCATGTGACCCTCCTCGTCGTGTCCGCACTCCCAGCGGACCTCATCGTCGTGACTTGCGAATCGAGGCGCCCCGCACACGCGGACCGCCCCGACGGTAACGACTGGTGGAGACGAGCGGATTCGAACCGCCGACCTCTGCCTTGCGAAGGCAGCGCTCTCCCAACTGAGCCACGTCCCCGGATCTGCTTCCGGCAGCCGGTCGCCGCCGAGAGCACACAGTAGTCTGCCGAGCGTATTCACCGATGTCAAACCCCGCGCGCCGCCACCAGCCCTATCTCCTCGTCGGTGAGGTAGCACGCCGGGTCCGGCCCCCACAGGTCGCCGGTCGCGGCTTCGGCGCGCACGCGGAAGTTGCCACCGCAGATCGCCAGCCAGCGGCACTCGGCGCATCTGCCCTTCACGTGCGGGCGCTTGTCTTTGAGCTTCGCCATCAGCTCGCTGCGCTCGTCGCCGTCGCTCGTGTCCATCCAGATCTCCGAGAACGGGCGCCGGCGCACGTTGCCGAAGGAGAAGTGGCGCCAGAACTGGTCGGCGTAGACCTCGCCGTTCCAGCTCACGCAGGCGATGCCGTTTCCGGAGCTGTTGCCTTGGTTCCACTGCAGGAGCTGGAGGACCTCCTCGGCGCGTTCCGGGTCCTCTTTGAGCAGCTCCATGTAGACGAACGGGCCGTCGGCGTGGTTGTCCACGGTGAGGACCTCGGGTGTCAGCCCCTTGTCGAACATCGCCTTCGTGTGGTCCATGATCAGCCGCACCGCGGCGCGCGTCTCGTCGTGGTCGAGGTCCTCGGCCATGAGCTCGGAGCCGCGACCGGTGTAGACGAGGTGGTAGAAGCAGGCGCGTGGGATGTTCTCCTCCTCCATCACACGGAAGATCTCGGGGATGTCGCGCCAGTTGCGCTTGTTGATCGTCATGCGCAGGCCGACCTTGATCCCGGCGTCGCGCGAGTTGCGGATGCCGGCGACGGCCTTGTCGAAGCTCCCGGCCAGCCCGCGGAAGGCGTCGTGCGTCTCGCGCCCGCCGTCGAGGGACACGCCCACGTAGGAGAGCCCGACCTCGGCGAACTGCTGGGCCTTCTCGGCGGTGATGAGTGTGCCGTTGGTGGAGATGACGACGCGCATGCCCTTGGACTTCGCGTAGGTCATCAGCTCGACGAGGTCGCGGCGGATGGTGGGCTCGCCGCCCGAGAAGAGCAGCACCGGCGCGCCGAAGGCGGCCAAGTCGTCGATCATCGCCTTGCCTTCCTCGGTCGACATCTCGCCCGAGTAGGCGCGGTCCTCGCTCTGCGCGTAGCAGTGGACGCACTTGAGGTTGCAGCGCTGGGTGCAGTTCCAGACCACGACCGGCTTCTTGTCTCGCGAGAACTGCAGCAGCTCGCTCGGCAGCTTGGAGCTGTCGCGGTCGTAGCGCAGCACGTCGCCGGGCTCGACGGCGCCGCAGTAGAGCTTCGAGATGCCTATCATCTGGCTTACCGAGGCCTTTCTCTTGTCATCGCACGGCCGGCACCGCGCGGGGTTGTCCTAGTCGGTCGCGTCCTCGCCGGCGCCCCACGCGCCGAGCAGCGCCTGCACCAGGCCGGGGATGGTGTGCTCTTGCGCCTCGACGCCCACCGTCAGACCGAGGTCGCGGGCGGTGTCCGAGGTGACGGGACCGATCGATGCGGCGAACAGCTCTCGCGCCCGCTCTGCCGCGGGCGTGCCCTCGAGCATCTTCATGAAGTTCTTCACCGTCGACGACGAGGTGAACGTCACGGCGTCCACACTGCCCTCGGCGATGCGCTCGATCACCGATGGCTCTGCCGCACCCAGCACGGTGCGGTACGTCGGCACCACATCCACAGTGCACCCGCGCTCGCGCAGCGTGTCGGGGAGCACCTCGCGCGCCTCGAGCGCCCGCGGGATGAGCACGCGGGTGCCGTCTCCCAGCCCGCGCTCCTCGAACCCCTCGAGCAGCCCCTCGGCGACGTATTCGTCGGGCACGTAGTCGGGGCGGATGCCGAAGTCCATGCAGCGTGCGGCAGTGGCGGGTCCTATGGCGGCCACCTTCGCACCGGCGAACGCGCGCGCGTCTCGCTCGCACGCCTCGACGCGTCCGAAGAAGCGCTCCACCCCGTTGGCCGAGGTGAACACGACCCAGTCGTAGGTCTCGAGAGCGGCCACGGCCGCGTCCACCGGCTCCCAGCTGTCCGGGTCGACGATCTCGATGGCGGGCATCTCGAGAACCTCGGCCCCGAGATCGATGAGCCGCGAGGAGAGGACCGAGGCCTGCGCGCGCGACCGCGTGACGATGACGGTGCGGCCGAACAGCGGCTTGCTCTCGAACCACGAGAGCTTGTCGCGCAGGTGCACCACGTCGCCCACGACGATGATCGCGGGAGCCTGGAAGTCCGCGGCTGCCGCCTTGTCCGCGATGTCCGCGAGCGTGCCGGTGAGCGTCTGCTGGCGCGGTGTGGTGCCCCAGCGGACGAGCGCGACAGGCGTGGCCGGGCTGCGCCCGAACTCGATGAGGCGCGCCGTGATGCCGGGGAGGTTCTTGATACCCATGTAGAAGCAGATGGTGCCCACGGCGTTGGCCAGGTGCTCCCAGGCGATGTCGGACATCTCCTTGGTGGGGTCCTCGTTGCCGGTGACGAAGGCGACGTCGGCGGTGATGCCGCGATGCGTGATCGGGATGCCCGCGTAGGCGGGGGCAGCCACACCGGCGGTCACGCCCGGCACGACCTCGAACGGGACGCCGGCCTCATGAAGTGCCAGCGCCTCCTCGCCGCCGCGGCCGAAGACGAAGGGGTCTCCGCCTTTGAGACGCGCGACCACCTTGCCGCCGCCCTCCGTGGCCTTGGCCACAAGAACCGCGTTGATCTCGTCCTGGGTGACGTGCTCGGAGAAGCCTTTCTTGCCCACGTAGACCAGCTCGGCGTCCTGGCGCGCCGAGGTGAGGAAGCGCGGGTTGGCGAGATAGTCGTAGACGACCACGTCGGCGATGGACAGGCACTCCAGGCCACGCACGGTCATGAGCCCGGGGTCGCCGGGCCCTGCGCCTATCAGATACACGATGGGTCCGACCAAGAAGATCCCTCCCCCGGCCTCAGGTCTCGAGAAGCCCGTCGACCCTTCCCCCAGCGGCGTCGGCCGCCCCGCGCACCTCTTCGAGGATGGCCCCGGCGCCGAGGCGCAACAGGCGCTCCACCATAGCCTCGCCGAGTTCTCCGGGCTCACCCGCGTCTGCGGCCAACTGGTCACGCACGATGCGCTGCCCGTCCACCGAACCGACGAACGCGTCCATCACCAGCGCGCCGTCCTCGTAGCGCGCGTACGCCCCGAT
>PNNM01000092.1 GCA_013824215.1 Coriobacteriaceae bacterium | reverse complement strand
TTCGACGCGGTCCTCGATCGCCGTCCAGATCTCCCGCTGGGTGGCCAGGCGCAAGGAAAGGGCGTCGGCCTGAATGCGCTGGGCGGCGACGTGTGCGGCCACGAACGGGGTGACGTCGGACGAGTCCTTCCACCGCTTCCCCAGGCAGTCGAAGGCCGTGTGATACTCGCCGCGATGTCCTCCCCACCACTCCTCGAGACTCGTGAACTCGGGCGCCCGGTAGCCACCCCGGTACATGGCGAGGGCGGCGACCACGCGCGCGGTGCGACCGTTCCCGTCCTTGAACGGGTGGATCCCCGCGAGCCGCACGTGCGCGAACGCCGCGACGACCGGCGCCGGGAGCTCCTTTGAAGACTCGAGGTACTCCGCGAGACCGTCGACAAGGTCCGGCACCAGGTCCTCGGCAGGAGGCGTGTACACAGGCTCACCATCCGACCCGTCGGAGATGAAGACCGGGATCGTCCGGAAGCGGCCCGCGTCCAAGCCGAAGGCGCCACCCATCACCCGGTCGTGGATCGCCTTGACCAGCTCCGCGTGCCACGCGAAGGACGGCTCGTCGGCGCGGCGGAGCACGTACGACATCGCATCGCGGTAGCCGAGCACGAGGGAGGCGCTCAGTTCGTCCACGGTGGGCGGCGTGTCGCCGGCCAGGAGCCGGCGGACCTCCTCGACCGTGACCCGGACACCTTCCATCATCGTCGACGCCGCGACCGACTCCGCCTCGAGATCGCGGCGCAAGCGCCCCAACCAGCGCCGAGGCAGCGTCCCGCGGTTGTCGAACCGCTCGCGTAGCAGCTCTATGCGCTCCAAGTCGCGGCGGATCTCCGCGGTGATCCGGTACCGGTACATGGCGAGCCTTTCTCGGAAGTCAGCCGGCGTCGCGCGCCTACGTTCAATCGTTTGAACGATTGTAGCGCCGACCGCTCGCGAAGACAACGGCGCGTCTCCCAGAGACTCCTCTGCAGCTGCCTACACCATCCAGCTGCGCGGAAGGAACAGCTCCTCGTAGGTCCGGATGGCGTAGCGGTCCGTCATGCCGGCCACGTAGTCGGTGACCGACTGCGGGAGGTCCTCCTCGGAGGCGGGGGCGAACTCGGCAGGCAGCTCGTCCGGATGTTCCAGGTAGTGCAGGAAGAGCCCCTTGACCACGCCGCGCGCCTTCGGCTCCTCGGCCTTGGCCGACTTCGAGAGATAGACCTTCGAGAACAGGAAGTCCCGCAGCTTCATCATCGCGTCCCAGACCGGCGGCGACATGGCGATCGTCTCGGCGTCCGCGCTCGTGGCGATCATGTCCTTGACCATCGTGGAGATGCGCTCGTTGTGGGTCGCGCCGAGCAGGGCGCAGGGCTTGCTCGGCAGCTCCTCCTCGCGCAGGACGCCGCCGCGGATCGCGTCGTCGATGTCGTGGTTCACGTACGCCACGCGGTCGGCGATCCGCACGATCTGCCCCTCGAGAGTCGCCGGCACATGATCGCCCGTGTGCCCGACGATGCCGTCGCGGACCTCGCGCGTGAGATTCAGGCCCCTGCCCTCGTACTCGAGTACCTCCACGACGCGCAGCGACTGCAGGTTGTGGCGGTACCTGTCCGGCACGTTGGGGAAGCGCTCGGCGATCTCGCCGTAGCACTCGGTGAGCGCGTCCTCCCCGGTGTGTCCGAACGGCGTGTGCCCGAGGTCGTGTCCGAGCGCGATGGCCTCGGTGAGGTCCTCGTTCAGCGCGAGTGAGCGGGCCACCGAGCGCGCGATCTGCGCGACCTCGAGCGTGTGCGTGAGACGCGTGCGGTAGTGGTCGCCTTCCGGGGCGAGGAAGACCTGTGTCTTGTGCGACAGGCGCCGAAAAGCCTTGCAGTGGATGATGCGGTCGCGGTCGCGCTGGAACTCGGTGCGGTACAAGTCGAGCGGCTTGGGGACGTCCCGCCCGAGTGTCTCGCCGGACAGCGCGGCGCGCGGCGACAGACGCTCGCGTTCGAGCGCCTCGGCCATCTCGCGTGTGAGTGGGAGTGTCACCCGTTCCTCGCCCCCGCGGCCTTTGGAGCCGGCCGCCTAGCGGTTGTCGGAGCTGGCGGCCGCACCGGCAAGGGCAGCCTGCGCCGCCGCCAGCCGCGCGAGCGGGATGCGGTAGGGCGAGCAGGATACGTACGTGAGCCCGATGTCGTGGAAGATCTTCACACTCTCGGGGTCGCCGCCGTGCTCGCCGCACACGCCGAGCTTGATCTTCGGGTTCGTCGCGCGGCCCTTCTCGCAGGCGATGCGCACGAGCTCGGCCACGCCGGAATCCACGGTCTCGAACGGGTTGCGCGCGAGCACCTTGCGCTCCAGGTAGCGCGGCAGGAACTTGCTCTCGATGTCGTCGCGCGAGAAGCCGAACGTGGTCTGTGTCAGGTCGTTGGTGCCGAACGAGAAGAAGTCGGCCGCCTCCGCGATCTCGTTGGCGGTGACCGCGGCACGCGGCAGCTCGATCATCGTCCCGATCGGGATGTCGATCGACGTGCCGCACTCGGCGAAGACCTCGGCGATGACCGTCTCGCTCTCGGCTCGCAGGATCTCCAGCTCGGCCTTGACGGCGACCAGCGGGATCATGATCTCCGGGCGCGGGTCCCGGCCGGCCTTCTTCAGCTCACACACGGCACGGGTGATCGCGCGGACCTGCATGGCGTAGATCTCGGGGTGCATGATGCCGAGGCGGCAACCGCGCAGGCCCAGCATGGGGTTGTGCTCGTGCATCGCGTCGATCTGCGCGAGCAGCTTCTTCTTCGCGGCGATCTCCGCGGCGTCGCCGCCGCCGAGTTCCATGCGCGTGATCTCGATGGCGAGCTCACGCGGGTCGTCGAGGAACTCGTGCAGCGGCGGGTCGAGCAGGCGGACCGTCACCGGCAGGCCGTCCATCGCCTCGAAGATGCCCAGGTAGTCGGCGGTCTGCACCTCGAGCAGCTTGGCGAGCGAGGCCTCGGCGGCCTGCTCGCTGTCCGCCAGGATCATGTCTTGGACTATGCCTTTGCGATCGCCGAGGAACATGTGCTCGGTGCGGCACAGGCCGATGCCCTCGGCACCGAACTTGCGGCCGAGCGCCGCGTCGTCGGGCGTGTCGGCGTTGGCGCGCACGCCCATCGTGCGGTAGTCGTCGGCCCAGGACAGCACCGTGTCGAAGTCGCCGGTGACCTCGGGCTGGACGAGCGGGACGGCGCCGAGCGCCACGGTGCCGGTGGTGCCGTCGATGGAGATGACGTCGCCCTCGTGCAGCTCCACGTCGCCGACGTGCGCGACCTTGCCCTCGGCGTCGATCTTCAGCTTCTCGACGCCGCAGACGCACGGCTTGCCCATGCCGCGGGCGACCACCGCCGCGTGCGAGGTCTTGCCGCCGTGGCTGGTGAGGATGCCCTGGGCGGCGTCCATGCCCGACAGGTCGTCTGGGTTGGTCTCCCAGCGCACGAGGATGGCCTTGCGGCCCGCGGCCTTGGCGGCCACGGCGTCGGCCGAGGAGAAGACGATCTCGCCCACGGCCGCGCCCGGCGAGGCGTTCAGGCCGCGTGCGAGCACGTCGAAGACTGCGGACGTGTCGAACTGCGGGTGCAGCAGCTGGTCGAGCTGGGCCGCGTCGATGCGGCCGACGGCTTCCTCGCGGGTGATCATGCCCTCGGCGACCATGTCGATGGCGACCTTGAGGGCCGCCTTCGCGGTGCGCTTGCCGATGCGCGTCTGCAGCATCCACAGCTTGCCCTCTTCGATGGTGAACTCGATGTCGCACATGTCGCGGTACTCGCGCTCCAAGGTCACGAACACCCCGTCGAGTTCGGCGCCCGCCGCTTCCAGGCCCGGGACCGTCTTCAGGTCCGCGATCGGCTCGGTCAGGCGGATGCCGGCCACCACATCCTCGCCCTGCGCGTTGGTCAGGAAGTCGCCGTAGTACTCGGCCGTGCCGTCGGCCGGGTTGCGCGTGAAGCCCACACCCGTGGCCGACGTCTCGCCCTTGTTGCCGAAGACCATCGCCTGGACGTTGACGGCGGTGCCGAGATCGTCGGCGATCCGCTCCATCTTGCGGTAATAGACCGCGCGGTCGTTCATCCAGCTGCGGAAGACCGCCTCGATGGCCAGGCGCAACTGCGCGCCGGTCTCCTGCGGGAAGGCGACCTTTCCGTCGACGGCGAGCGCGGGGAACTCGTGTGCCGAGACGTGCTCGGCCACGATGCCCTTGAAGGTGCCGACGAGCTCTTCCAGGTCCGTGGCGGAAAGGTCGGTGTCGTTCGCGGCGTCGCGGTCCATCTTCATCTTGTTGATCGCGTTCTCGAACAGGTCGCCCTCCGCATCCAGCACGACCTTGGAGAACATCTGGATGAAGCGGCGATAGGAGTCCCAGGCGAAGCGCTCGTTGCCGGTCTTGGCGATCACAGCCCGCACCGAGGTGTCGTTCAGGCCGAGGTTCAAGACCGTGTCCATCATGCCCGGCATCGAGAACGGGGAGCCCGAGCGGACCGAGACGAGCAGCGGGTCGCCGTCGTCGCCGAGCCGCTTGCCCATCTTGCCTTCGAGGCGCGCCACGTGTTCGGCGATCTCCTCGGCAAGCCCGGGCGGGAACGCGGGCGGAGTGGCGTTGTAGTACTCCATGCACGCCTGGCACGTGATCGTGAAGCCCGGCGGTACCGGCAGGCCGATGTTGGCCATCTCGGCGAGGTTTGCGCCCTTCCCGCCGAGCTGGGACTTCATCGACTTGTTGCCCTCGGTGTCACCGGCCCCGAAAGCGTATACACGCTTGACGTCCGACACGTGTTCTCCCTCCCGCAACTCCCCAAGACTCGGTGCAAAGCATGA
>PNNM01000091.1 GCA_013824215.1 Coriobacteriaceae bacterium | reverse complement strand
CGCGAGCCACAGCATGACCGTGCTGTCCTTGCCGACGGACCAGAGCATGCACAGGCTGCGGAACTCCCGGTACGCTTCCCGGAGGACGTGGACGGACTTGGATTCGAGCGCGTCGAGGCGGTTCACCTAGGTCTCACCGTCCCCGGGTGAGCGCCGCGCGTGCAAGCCGCACTCCCTGTGCTCCGGGGCCTCCCACCACCAGCGCCCCGCCCGCGCGTCCTCGCCCGGTGCGACCGCGCGGGTGCACGGCGCGCAGCCGATGCTAGGGAAGTCCCGGTCGTGTAGCGGGTTGTAGGGGACGTCGTGCTCGCGGACGTGCTCGCGGACCCGCTCCCCGGTCCAGTCCCACAGCGGATTCACCTTCACCAGCCCGTTCGCCTCGTCCCACTCCACGGGCGCCACCTCGGATCGCGTCACGGCCTGGCCCCGCCGAAGGCCGCACACCCAGGCGTCGAGTCCCTCCAGTGCTCGGCGGAGCGGACCGAGCTTACGCACCGCGCAGCAGCGCTTGCGGAGCTCGACGCTGGTGCGGAAGAGCTCGGTCCCATGCTCGGCGACCATCGGCTCGACCTCGGCGGCATCGGGGAACAGCACTCGGACGGCGATCCCGTAGCGCGCCCGGGTGCGGTCGATGAGCTCGTGGCTCTCCTGGAACAGCCGGCCGGTGTCGATGGTGAACACGGGGATGGCGAGGCTGTCCCGGACGACCAGGCCGGTGAGCACCTGGTCCTCAAGGCCGAGCGATGACGCGAGCGCGACGCGCCCGGGGAAGGTCTCGGCAGCCCAGGTGAGGATGCCCGGTGCGTCCAGGTGCTCGAGGGCGGCGTTCCAGCCGTCGATCTGGTCGGCCCCCGTCATCGTGAGGTCCTCCATGGTCGGGTGGGGCGTCCGCCGGAGCGATGGTGTTGCCGCCGAGGACGTGCCGGGTCGGTGCAAGAACGGTAAGGCGCTCCCCGGCGTGGGTCAACAGGATTCAACGCACCTATTCGGTGCGCTGTGTGCGCTATTGTGCTCCGCCGTTGCCGAGCAGCTCGGCGAGCACCTCTTCGGCGCTGGGGAGCTCGCCGCACCGCACGCGCTCGAGCAGGTCCGAGTCCGCCGCCACTTCCACGACCGTGCGCCGCACGTCGCGATCGGGCACGCGCTCGGCGGCGAGTTCCCTCACCCTGCCGAGCAGCTCGAGATACTCGCCCCACTCATCGCCGAACTGCGATTCGAGGCGGTGGCGCAGCCGCTTCGCGACGAGCGGCGCCTTGTCGCCGGTGCTCACGGCGATCTGCAGCGGGCCACGCCGCATGAGCGCCGGGAGTATGAAATCGGAGAGCTCCGGCGCGTCGACGACGTTCACCAGATGATCCCGCATCACGATGACGCGATCGCGATGGCCGATCTCGCGCTCACTCGGGCAGAGCACCCCGAACTCAAGCAGCTCGTCGAGAGCATCAAGCGGACGCAGACCGCCAGAACCAGTCGCCCTTCTGGCGGCCGACTCCCACAGTCCCGTCGGAGCCCACGTTGTAGTCCCGCAACTCCCAGTCACTCCACGCGGCCGAATTGGAGGCGGCCGCCGGAGCCGCAACCGGAGCCGCGGACCACAAGCCTGCGTTTGGTGACGGTGCGGTGGGGTGACGGGAGCGCGGGCGTGTGTATAATATCAGCAGAACTGATGCGACCTCTAACAGGAGCTGATAATGATGCAGTTTCACCGTGCGGCCGTTCCCGTTCTCATTGCGCTCGCGGTTGCCGCCTCCACACTCCTCGGGTGCGGATCGAAGACCACAGCGACCAGTACTCCCGAGAAGAAGACCCTGCTGAGGGTGGGGCTGATCCCGAACATCGCGCCGGAAGAGCAGAAGACGAAATACGAACCGCTGCGACTCTATCTCGAGCAGGAACTCGGCCGTCCGGTGGAGCTCTTCGTGGCATCGAACTACACAGGTGTCGTGCAGGCAATGGTCTCAGGGAAGCTCGACCTCGCGTACTTCGGAGGGCTGACCTACGCCCAGGCGCTGCAGCAGGTGGACGTCGAGCCGATCGTGACCGAGATCGACGCTGAGACAGGCACTGAGAAGTACTTCAGCCTCATCATCGCGGGCAAAGACAGCGGCGTGTCATCGCTCGGAGAACTCGCGGGCAGGAGTTTCGCCTTCGGCGATCCCTCGTCGACGTCCGGATCGCTGTACCCGCGCAAGATGCTCTCGGAGGCTGGGTACGACTGGGAGCAGGACTTCGCGCCGATCAAGCAGGTCGTGTACTCAGGCGGCCATGATGCGACCGCTAGGGCCGTTGAGAACGGCAGCGTCGCGGCAGGTGGCATCGAGGGCAGGGTATTGGCACGGCTCGAGAAGGACGGGAAGATCGATGCCTCGCGCATCAAGGTGATCGACAAGCGCCTCGTGCAGGGCTACCCGTGGTGCGTAGCGGCCAGCATGGACGAGGAACTGAAGGAGGGCATCCGCAAAGCCTTCCTCGACATCGATGACCCCGCGCTGCTCGACTTGCTGCGTGCGCGCAGGTACGTGTCCGTCGATGCCGACGACTATGCTGAGCTGCGCGCCGATGCCGAGAGGCTCGGTCTGTTGAATCCGGCGAAGTAGTGGAGCCGGCTCTTGCGGTAGAAGGACTCGGCTTCTCCTACCCGGCTCGCGCGAACGTGCTGGAAGACATCAGCTTCGGCGTTTCCGCTGGCGAAGCCGTCGCGGTCATCGGTCCAAGCGGTGCGGGTAAGTCAACGCTGTTCCGCATCATCGCCCACTTGGCGGCACCTGCCGCGGGACGCATCGTGCTCGGCGGAGAGGACATCTACGGCGCTTCATCGAGAAGGCGGCTGCGGGGAGCGATCGGCTACGTCCACCAGCAGCACGGGCTGCCCGTGGGGATCGCCGCCTCGATGGCCGTGCTCGGAGGGGAGATGCACCGGTGGAGCGTTTGGAGGCTGCTCACATCCGCCCTCATCGGGCCCGGTGAGACCGATCTGGCCCGGGTGAGCGAGGTCCTGTGCCGAGTGGGGCTGGGTGGCAGGGAGTCCGACCGCGTCGGTGAGATGAGCGTGGGGCAGCGCCAGCGGGTGGCGGTTGCGCGCACGCTGCTGCAAGCGCCACGAGTGATCGTGGCCGACGAGCCCGTGGCCTCCGTCGATTCCGCGACAGCGGACGTCGTGCTCGGACTGCTCGCCGAGGAGGCTGCGCGCGGCGCGATCGTGCTGTGCTCGGTGCACGATGTCGGCAAGGCGCGCCGGCACTTCCCGCGCATCATCGGGCTCGATCGAGGGCGGCTGACGTTCGATGGTCCGCGGGAGGACCTGCCCGATGAGGTCGCCGCCGGTGTCCGCGACAGAGACGTTGCATGAAGCGGCTGTCGCTCACGCACTCCTCCTGGCTGCTGATCCTGCTCGGGCTGATGTTGTGGAGTGCGCGCGGGACGGGTGTGCGGCCGGACCTGCTCTTCGGATCGGACGGGCGTCACCAGATCGCACGCTTCGTCACAGGGCTCTTCCCGCCGGAGCTCTCCGCTGACTACCTCCTCGGTCTCATCGAGCCCGCGATCGAGACCATCCAGATGTCGCTCCTCGGCGTGGTGTTCGGCGTGATCATCGCGGCGCCGCTCGCCGTGATGGCGACGAGCCGTGCCGGTGGGTTCGCTCGCCCCGGGGAAGGGCGTCTGCGCGGACTGGCGGCACGCGCGTCCTATGCGGCGGCGCGCGGTATCCTGAACGTCATGCGCACCATCCCGGACCTCGTCTGGGCGCTCATGTTCATCGCCGCGGTGGGACTCGGGCCCTTCGCGGGCATTCTCGCGCTGACGGTCCACAGCGCCGGGCTCCTCGGCAAGCTGTACGCCGAGACGATGGAGTCGGTGGATCCGATCCCTGTGGACACGTTGCGCGCCACGGGCGCGGGAGGGCTTGCGACGCTCATGTGGGGGGTGCTGCCTCAAGCGGCAGGCCCATTGGTGTCCGTGACGCTGTACCAGTGGGAATGCAACATCCGCTCCGCGATGGTGCTCGGCTTCGTGGGTGCAGGCGGTCTCGGGTCACGCATCGACATCGCGATGCGCCTGTTCCGGTATGAGGAGATGCTCACGCTGCTCGCGGTGCTGCTCGTGCTCGTGACGGCGGCGGATCGTCTCAGTGCAACACTGCGCAGCCGGCTCGTACGAAGCGTGTAGTTTCGTGCGTCCCGACGGCGCGCCGCCCTGCAGAAGGCTCCCCGTGGCGAACTCCCTCGAACGTTGGCGGCTTGAGCCGTCGAAGCCGTTGTTCGTCATGCCGCCCGGATTCCCCTATGCGCGGGCACCGTGTGGAACTCCGAGCTGCAGGAGTGCTGCGTGTGCGCTACGAGGCCGACGTCCAGCGCGACATCTCGATCTCGGCGACGAGCGTGACGTCGAATGCATCTCTGATGGATCGGTAGCTCGGGTCACTCTGCCAGGAGTTCATCGCGTCGGGGGAGGTCCACTCGGTGTGAAGGTGGTACGTGCGGTCCGCGGCGATGACCTTGGCGGCGATCAGCTTCTCGAGGCCGGGGAAGCCCTCGGTTGCCCCAAGCGCCTTCGTGAACGCGTCAACGAAAGCCGCTTCGGCGGCCTCGTCCCTGAGCGAAACCGTGATTGTCGACAAGACGCTCATGCATGCTCCTTCATCGAGGGGACGAGGCCGCCCGAGTATAGCCCAAGCGTGCGGCTCGCACGGCCATCTCGAACGTTGGGCGTTTAACCTGCAATCCGAGGCCGGACACGGCCTCGGTGAGAGCGTAGCTCTCAGGGCCGAGGATTGTCAGGAAACGCTGGTTAGTTCCCCTCGCCGGGGCGGCGACCCGCGGCCGGTGAAAA
>PNNM01000090.1 GCA_013824215.1 Coriobacteriaceae bacterium | reverse complement strand
GCCGAGCACGCTCGTGGTCACGACCGTGCCGGTGGTCCAGTCCCCTGAGGCCCCGAGACGCCACCACGTGCCGACGGGCCCCGGTTGGGCATCCGTCGGCGTCAGGTGGATGGTGGCGGCGCTGACGTAGGCCGCGACGGCGTCGTGACCCGTCACGGGGGCGGTCATGTCGAGCACGATCTGATCCGTGGCCACCGCCGAGACGTTGCCGGCGGCGTCGCATGCCTCGACCGCCACGGTCTTGGTGCCGTCGCCGGCCGGGAGGATGAGCGTCTGCGTCGTCTGGGCCGCCGAGTACGGGCCCCACATCGTCCCGCCGTCCACGGAGAACCTGGCCTCGACGCTCGTGGCGTCCGTGAACGTGCAACCAGCGGTCACCGCGAGCGAGCGGGTGTGGGTCGCACCGCCATCGAGAACCACGGACGCGACCGGCGGAGTCATGTCGAGCACGATCTGGTCCGTGGCCACCGCCGAGACGTTGCCGGCGGCGTCGCGTGCCTCGACCGCCACGGTCTTGGTGCCATCGCCGGCGGGAAGGATGAGCGCCTGCGTGGCCTGCGCGCTCGAGTACGTCCCCCACGTCGTCCCTCCGTCCACCGAGAACCTGGCCTCGACGCTCGTGGCGTCCGTGAACGTGCAACCAGCGGTCACCGCGAGCGAGCGGGCATGTGGTGCACCGCCGTCCAGCAGCACGGTCGCGACCGGCGCCACTCGATCCAGCCGGATGCCGTCGGCCTGGGTCGCGTTGACGTTGCCGGCGGCATCCCGCACCTGGCATGCGACCGTGTACCAGCCATCCGCATCGGGCAGGACCGTCGGGGTCGTGTCGGCGAACGGCACCCAGGAAGTCCACTCATCACCAGGCAGCTGAAAGCACATCTCCATGGCCGTCTCGTCGGCGTAGTGCGGCGTGAGGGCGATGGTGCGAGTGGCTACCGCCTCGGCATCGCCCTCGATGTAGAACAGGCCGCTGGGAACGACGTCGTCCACGCGGAACGCGGCGCCGGCCACCGTCGTCGCCTCGGTCCAATCCGAACGACGTCCGAGGTCGTCGACCAGGCGCGCACGCCAATGGTACGCGAGCGGATCGGTCAGCCCGGAGACGCCGAGCGTGCTGTCGCCCGAAGGAGACAACGCGGGCCCTGTCGCGATCCCCGACCCGTCGAACGCCGTCGGCGTCGGCTTCAGCTCGAACTCCGGCCATGCCGTGGTCGCCCCGGCGGCGAGCTGGCCGCCGGACACGCCGAGCGCCACCGTGCCGTTCGTCCATCCCCCCGGCGCCACGGTCGCGTCATCACTGCCGCGCCACTGCCTCAGACCATCCGCTTCGGGCGCCGGCGGCTCCTCCACATCGATCGTGACCTCGTGGAGAACGGGCGTGCGGTCGTAGCTCGGTCGCGCGTCCATCCACATCCAGACCTCGAGGCATCTCGAGACCGGCACGTCGTCGTAGGACGGATCCGCGAAGTCCCGCATCGGGACGCTGGTCTGCACTCGCCCGTCGGGCAGCGTCTCGGTCACCGCCTCGGGATTGCCCGCGTCGAAGTAGCTCGGCCCGTGCAGATCCGCGCCCCGGTAGGTCGCGGATGCCAGGCCGGAGGTGGTATCGGCGGTCCTGACCTGGAACCGGATCACGTCGCCGGGCTGCGGAGGGTCGTAGACGAACCGCAGCGTCTTCCACGCCGCCTCGTCGCCGAGGCCCTCCTGCGCGGAGTCCACCCTGAGCCCGACCGTGCCTCCGAGCGTGCCCGCACCCGCGTACGAGACCGGCTGCATGCATCTCGGCAGGCCGATCGGCACCCAGCCCGCCGTCTGCGACATCGGCTCCATCAGGCCGAGCGCGTTCGCGTCGCCGGTACCGTTGAGCGCGCCGCTGGAGTCGACGTAGAAGGACCACCGCGAAGCGCCCGCGAGACAGTCCTCGGCGACGCGCGCCCCCGAGGCGGTCTGCGTCCACACGCCCGGGTCGGGCACCGGCGCGCCGAGCGCCATCCAGCTGTTGTCGCCCACGGCCCACACGCCGCCGTTGCTGCGCAGCCCGAGCCAATGACCGAAGCCGCCATCCGCGTACTGCGCGGTCATCGTGCTTTCGAACCACGCGTCGTTGCCGGTACTCCACAGGGTGCCGTTCGTGCCGTCCGCCTCCACGCCGATCGTGTAGAACGTCCCCGTACCGACATCCTTCATCGGCGGCATCCCGCTCACCTGGGTCCACGACAGCGCGTCCGAACTCCCGGGCAACCCGGTCTGGGCGAAGTCGTTGGCTCCGGTGGCCCACAGCGTGCCATCGTACTGGATCGCCACGGACCAGCTTTGCCCGGCCGCAACGGCCATCACCGCATCCAGGCTGGGCGTCCAGTAGCGGCGGTCGGTCGTGTCGCCGAGGCCGAGTTGCCCGCGCGAGTTGTCGCCACAGACCCACAGCGTGCCTGCGGTGTCCAGCGCGAGCGAGTGGAACCCGCCCGCGTCCACGTCGGCGATGTCTACCGAACCGGCGGTGAGGGTGCTCTCCGTCCACGTGGTGGTCAGGCTGCGCGCGCCGAGGCCCACCTGCCCGTTGCTGTTGGAGCCGGTCACCCACAGCGTGCCGTCGTTGCGCACGGCGAGCGAGTGGCCCTCGTAGCCCATCCAGTCCCCTCCGGCCGCGGCCTCGACGCACCCGCTCATCGCCCAGCTGCGCGCGAACAGGGCTACGTACTCGCCGAGGGGGAGTCCCGCCCCGAGCTGCCCGCTCTGGTTCGAGCCGATGACCCACACGGAGCCGTCGTCCTTCCACACGACGGAGTTGCCGGTGTCCGCGGTCGAGATCCCGGACACGCCGCGGTGGCAGCACCGCGTCCACGCCGTCTTGATCAGCGTCGGGTTCGCGATGTCGAACGGCCCGTCCAGCCCGAACCCGAGCTGCCCGGATTCATACCGGCCCGACCCGTACAGGTAGCCGTCCTCGCGCAGCAGCAGGGAGTAGCCGTCGCCAGCCGCGACCTCCGTGACTCCGGTGATCGCCTCGTTGCGCACCCAGGTGTCCACCTCCGCCTGGTCGCCGCGGCCGGCCTGCCCGTACGAGTTGTTGCCCGCTGCCCAGACGCGCTTGGCGGAGTCCACCGCGAGCGAGTGCCAGCGGCCCGCGGCGACCTGCGTGATGCCGGACAGACCGAGGTCCGTGAAGGCGAGCCTCGAGGCCTGCGACCCGAGGCCGAGCTCGTAGCACTGGAAGCCCCCCGCACCGACGACGCGTCCGTCGCCACGCAGCACCAGCGAGTGGTACTCCCCTCCGGCGACGGACACCGCGTCCGTCACGCCGGTCGAAGTCCAGGTCGTCCTGTCCGTCGTGTCGTCCACTCCGAGTTGACCGTAACCGTTCGCCCCGCACGCCCAGACGCTTCCGTCGGACTTGATCGCCAGCGAGTGTTCCCAGCCGGCGGCGATCGCGGTGACGCTCGTGATCCCCGAGTCCGCCCAGGCCAGCGCGGTGGTGACACCCGAACCGAGCCCGATCTGGCCGCGTTCGTTGCTCCCGGCGACGTAGACGTGCCCGTCCTCACCCAGGGCGAGCGAGTGGTCGCGGCCCGCGGCGACCGCGGTGATCGTGGGCATGGCTCCCGGGGAGACCCACCAGTGGAACTCGCTGTAGCTGCTGATGCCGAGCTGGCCGTGCGAGTTGCCTCCGACCACGTAGAGTCGCCCGTCCTCGGCCCGCAGCGAGTCTCCGAGCCGATGGCGAGCCAGGGGGCGGGGACGCCGAGACCGGAGCCCGACCACGCCGTCACGGTGGTCGTGTGGTTCAAGCCCAGCTGGCCGTGGTCGTTCAGTCCGGTGACCATCGGCAGGCCATTGGTCATCATGCTGAACGCCGATGCCGCACCGGCGAAGAGGGTTGGTTGCACCGCCGGACCGAGCAGGGTGACCGAGTCGCCGTCATCCGCGTCGCCGACGACATCGTCTCCGGTGACCGTGAGGTTGCCCAGGGTCACTGCATCGCCCGTGGTGGACGCGTTGCGCTCGAAGTCCGAGCGTGTGGTCCACGTGGTGGCGCCCAAGGCGCCCGCGGGCGCGAGCAGCTGCCCGGCCAGCATGAGACACGAGCAGAACGCCGCCGTCGCGCGCCGCGCGCCGCGCTTCCTCGTTGAATGATCCATGTCACCCTCCCCGACGAGCGCAGCGGCCCCCGGCCGCGGCGAGATCCGCCCCTCGCGCACCATCCTACGCCCGGCGGCGCGCCCCTCACACCCCGAGTTCCATCTGACCTTCGCCCGGGCCCGGCGGGTGTCCGGCGTCGGATGCCGATCCCGGCAGGGCGCCCCCGGGACGGGCCTCGACGATGTCCGACAGGATGAGCGCGAGGTCGGCGGCGTTGCGCGGCGCGTAGTCGTACTTGCAGTTGTTGAACATCGCGTAGGCGCGCTGTGGCATGCCGTAGCAGGTCGAGTCCACCTCTACCGTGTCGAAGCGCTCCGCGTAGTAGCGCAGTTTCGCTTCGGGCGACGACGTGCCGGGCGGATACCACCGCTCGACCATCGTCTTCTCGGTCCACGAGCACGTGCCGGGCTCCAGGTCGCGTCCCTCGGCTATGTCGATCTTGAAGGACTCGTAGCGTCGGGCGCCGAAGTCCTCACCCTGCAAGCGTCGCGATGTTGCCCATGCTGACCGCCGGCAGCTCCTCATCGTAGAGGATGCCCACCGAGGGGAACGCCGCCTGGACTCCAGGGACGCTGCGGACGTCGCGCAGCTTCGAGGTCTTGAGCGGCTCGCTGGCCAGTCCCATGACTTGGGTCGCAGCGCTCACCTGCACCTTGTCCTTGTAGTAACGAACGCCGCCCTCGACAAGGAGGTTGAGCTTCTCGGAGGTCGATGGGCGCGG
>PNNM01000089.1 GCA_013824215.1 Coriobacteriaceae bacterium | reverse complement strand
GCAGTCGCGGTCGAACAGCGGGACGCGACACCCGAGCCCCAGATGGCGGAGTTCGGCGAGGAGCCTCCGAGGCGCCGTACGGTGCCGAAGCTGGGGGAGACCCAGACGGTCCGCGTCACGATCGGGCACTTGGACAGCCTGGTCGACCTCGTCGGCGAACTCGTCATCCTCCGCTCGCGCGTCGACCGGATAGCCGACCGCTTCGACGATCGCGAGTTCGCCGAGGCGGTCGAGGATCTCTACCGTGTTTCGGCCGAACTGCAGCATGAGGTCATGCAGACCCGCATGGTGCCGGTCGGCAACATATTCAACCGCTTCCCACGCATGGTGCGCGATCTGGCCCGCGATCTCGGCAAGGACGTCGAGTTCGCGATGGACGGGCTCGACATCGAACTCGACCGGACCGTGCTGGACGAGATCGGCGACCCGATCGTGCACCTGCTCCGAAACAGCCTGGACCATGGCGTGGAGTCGCCCGAGGAGCGCGAGGCCGCCGGCAAGTCGCGACGCGCGCGGGTCACGCTCGTCGCCTCGCGTGAGCGGGACCAGGTGCGCATATCGGTGGCGGATGACGGCCGCGGCATGGACGTCGACCGGATCTGGAGCAAGGCCGTCGCATCGGGCATGGTGGCCGCCTCCGCGCGTGATTCGTACTCGGACCGGGAGATCATGCTGTTCACGTGCACGCCGGGCTTCTCGACGGCCGATGTTGCCACGAGCGTCTCCGGGCGCGGGGTGGGGATGGACGTCGTGAAGGGCAAGATCGAGTACCTCGGCGGGTCGCTGACCATCCTCTCGGAACGGGGCCAGGGCGCCCAGTTCGCTCTGTCGCTGCCACTCACCCTCGCGATCGTCCAGGCCCTCCTGGTCGGGTCGGGGGACACCGTGTATGCGCTGGGTCTGTCCGCGGTCGACGAGATCCTCGGACTCGACGACGTCCGCGTTGAGACCGTCGACGGCGCGCCGGTGATCGTGATGAGGGACAGCGAGGTCGTGCCGCTCCACCGGCTTGATGCGCTGCTCGGCGAGGATGTCGATCCGTGCCTGCCCCCGCAGCCCGGCGAGTACATAATCGTGGCAGCGGTCGCGGGGGAGATGCGCGCGCTCGTGGTCCAGAGCCTCGTGGGGCGCTACGAGATCGTCGTCAAGCCGCTCTCGCGGCTCTTCAGGGATGTGAAGGGGCTCGGCGGTGCGACCCTGCTGGGGGACGGCCGCGTTGCGCTGATCCTCGATCCGAGAACGCTGTTCCCGAAAAGGGAGTCCAGATGAGGGTCGACAGCCTGACCACCATGCAGCTCGACGCGCTGCAGGAACTCGGCAGCATCGGCGCCGGGCACGCAGCCACCTCGCTCGCCCAGCTCGTCGACCGCCCGATCGACATCAGCGTCCCGGTGATCGAGCTGCTGCCTGTCACACAGATCCCGGAGGTGTTCGGGAGCCCGGAGCGACTGGTCGCCGCGGCGTATTCGCGCCTCTCCGGCGATCTGGGCGGGTGCATCCTGTTCGTCGCCCCCGAGGAGTCGGCTCGCGCGCTCGCCGATCACCTGCACAACCGCGAGGCCGGCGCCACGGTATCGTTCGGCCGGACCGAGGAGCAGCTCTTCCTCAACACGGCCCACGTGATGGCGAGCGCCTACCTGGCTGCCGTCTCCCGCATGGTGGATATGGACGTGCTGTCGGGCGAGCCCCAGTTCGCGCTCGACATGGCGGGTGCCATCCTTCAGATCGCCGTGGTGCGCGTCGGTATGCGTGCCGACATGGCGATACTCGTCCGCACGCAGTTCAAGGGGGAGGGAACGGTGATGGACGCCGCTTTGTTCTTCATGCCGGACCCGGACAGTCTCGACGCCGTGCTCGCGAGGCTCGGTCTGGTCTGAATGCACTGGGACTCCTCAGACTACGAGCGCCTCGAGCTGCCGCCTCGCGACCCGAACGTGGTCGACGTCTCGGCGGGACACTACGCTGTGGGCGAGGCGCCCATGGTGCTGGTCGCGCCCGCTCTCGGGTCGTGTGTGGGCGTCGCCCTCTACGACCCGCAGGCGCAGCGTGGTGCGATGGCGCATGTGATGCTGCCCCGGCCGGTCGATGCCGAGGCCGGGGGCTTGATGGAGCGGTTCGCGGAGCACGCCGTGCCGCGGCTCGTCAACGCGCTGAGGGAGCAGGGGAGTCTGCAGAGCCGGCTGGTCGCGAAACTGGCGGGCGGCGCCGCGATGTTCCGGGCCGACTCCATACTCGCGACCATCGGCGAGCGGAACGTGGCCGAGGTCAAACGGCAGTTGACCCTGTTGCGCGTACCCGTTCTGGCCGAAGATACTGGAGGCAGCCACGCACGGACGGTCGAACTCCACCTGGAGACCGGCGTTCTCCTGGTACGAAGCTACCTGCACGGGGTGAGGGAACTGTAGGGCCGAGCCAGGCCCTTCCCTCCCTGTCGTCCACGCAGGCAGGATGGTGTGCATGGAAGAGACGGAGACGGCGGCCAGGCCCTCGCGTCTGACGCCGGGCAAACTGAACATCGCCATCGTGGGCGGCAGCCTCCGTGCCGCCTCGATCCTGCGTCTCCTCTCCGAGGTCGAGAACCTCGAGGTCGTCGCGGTCTGCGATCCGAACTGGTCGTCGCCGGGCATGCGCCTGGCCGAGGAGCTCGGCGTCTTCGCAACGGCGGACCTGACGGAGATCTTCCAGGTCTCGGGCCTGGACATCATCATCGACGTCACCGACGATCCGCGGACAGCGTCCGCCATCCTCGAACAGAAGCCCGATTCCGTCGAGCTGATGGCCTCGGGCGGCTCGGAACTGATCTGGGACCTGCTGGTCGCCAAGAAGCGCGGCGAGGAGCAGGAGAAGCTCTTCGTCGAGCTGCAGGTGGCCTACGACAGGATCCGCAGCCACGAGCGCCGTCTCCAGACGAGCAAGGAGGCGCTGGAGAAGGCGAACGAGGAGCTGGAGGGCCGGCTCGCCGAGATATTCTTCACCCACGAGTTCTTCAAGGCTCTCACGAACTACACGAGCGTGGCGGATGTCGCGAGCCTCATCGTCGACGGGGCGAACGGCATCCTGGGCGCGGAGATCGCGTGCGTCTACCTGCTGGAGTCCGAGGACTGGACGCTGCGTCTAAGAGGGAGCCAAGGCAGGCCCGAGGACGCTTTCGAGTCCGCCGTTCCAGTCTCCAAGACCGTGCTGGGGCGCGCATTCTCGGAGGGTCCCGTCCAGGAACCGCAGATCTCGGGTGCCGAGGGGAGCGCCTCCTGGTACAAGGAACCGGCGGAGCTGCGCTCCCAGGCTGCGGTGCCCCTGCGCTCGGGTGTGAACATCATCGGGGTCATGGTCGTGGCCTCGGCCGCCGATCGCGAGCTGACCCCCGCCGAGTTCGACCGGCTCCAGGTCATCGGCAACCAGTCGTCGCTCGCGCTGCAGAACGCGCTGCTGCACGAGGAGCTCGAGCGCCTGTCGGTCACGGACAGGCTCACCGAGCTCTACAACCACGGCTATCTCATGCAGCGGCTCGAGGAGGAGATAGGGCGCGCCGCCCGGTTCGGGCACGACCTTGCGCTGATCATGCTCGACATCGACGATTTCAAGGACTTCAACGACAGGTACCTGCATCAGCGGGGCGACAAGGTCCTGCAGGCCGTGAGCGCGATCATCCGCCAGAACCTCCGCGATATCGACGTGGCCGCGCGCTACGGAGGCGAGGAGTTCGTCGTCGTCCTGCCCGAGACCGACATCGTCGGTGCCCTGGCGGTCGCGGAGCGCATCCGCGAGGGAGTCTCGGAGTACCCGTTCATCGGACGCGAGAACGATCCCCCCGTGACCAAGACCATCTCCGTGGGTGTGGCCTGCTACCCCTCGCACGCGAACACCCACACGCGCCTGATCGAGGCCGCCGACAAGGCGATGTATGATGCGAAGCGGACGGGCAAGAACAGGGTGGCGGCTGCAGGCGCCCCGTAGCCGCACCTCTCGCAACGGGCGACCGCGGGGGGCGGTATCCGGTGGGACTCAGGCGCGGACTGGACTCGCTTCCCGGGGACCGGGAGACGCAGTCCGATGTCCGCGAACTGCTCCTCACCATGCGTCGGCACCGTGACGAGTGGCTCGATGCGGAACAGGCGGCCGTGATAGCCGCCGTGTCGCGCGAGAGTGCCGGACGGATCCTGCGGGTCCTCGACGACAGCTTCGTGCTAGACTGCGACGGCTCGGGGCGCTACCGGCTCAAGGCGGACCGGCTGGTCGAGCACGAACTCGATGTCTTCGTGCGCCGAGTGGACACCCACCACGGCGCCCTTCGGGACAACGTGACCCGGTTCCGGGAGCGGTACGGCCGCTGACAACGGGACCGGTCTTCGGAGGACAGATGAGGCCCATCCGCACGGGGGACCGCGGACCGGCGGTCGAGGACGTCCAGAGGCGCCTGCTGTCGCTCGGCTACGACCTGGGCACCGACGGCGTCGACGGGGTCTTCCTCGAGCGCACGCGCGACGCGGTCACCGCCTTCCAGCGCGGCATCTGTCTGGCCGAGGACGGCGTGGTCGGGCCGCGCACCTGGGCGGCGCTCGTGGACTCCACCTTCCGTCTCGGCGACCGCCTGCTCTACCTGCGGCGGCCCCACTTCCACGGGCGCGATGTGGCGACCCTCCAGGGGGCGCTGAACGTGCTCGGATTCTCGTGCGGTGGTCCTGACGGGATCTTCGGCGTGTACACGGAGCACGCCGTGCGCGAGTTCCAGGCCAACTGCGGGCTCGTTCCCGACGGTGTGGCCGGCGACGACACGGTCCGGGCGGTCGTCAACCTGCGACACGTGTGGGAGGGCAAGGACCCGACGGCGCCCGCGGCACTGACACTCGCCCCCGCGAGGCG
>PNNM01000088.1 GCA_013824215.1 Coriobacteriaceae bacterium | reverse complement strand
AGTCTTTCGTGCCCACATCGTTCGCCCAGCCGGCCCTGACAGCCGAGTACAACGCGCTCGGCCCGCTGCGGTGGCTCGAGGCCATCCGGCGCCTCAAGCCCGACACGCGCTTCTACCAGGCGTCGACCTCCGAGATGTTCGGCAAGGTGCGCGAGGTCCCGCAGACCGAGCTCACACCGTTCCACCCACGCTCGCCCTACGGTGTCGCCAAGCTCTACGGGTACTTCATCACCGTCAACTACCGGGAGTCGTACGGCCTGTTCGCGAGCAACGGGATCCTCTTCAACCACGAGTCGCCGCGGCGGGGCTTGAGGTTCGTGACGCGGAAGATCACCGACGGCGTGGCGCGCATCAAGCACGGCCTGCAGTTCGAGTTGCGGTTGGGCAACCTCGAGGCCAAGCGCGACTGGGGTTTCGCCGGCGACTCCGCCCGCGCGATGTGGCTGATGCTGCAGCATCACGAGCCCGACGACTTCGTGGTCGCGATGGGGCACGCGCATTCCGTTCGCGAGTTCTGCCGAGTCGCGTTCGAGCACGTCGGCTTGGACTATGAGAAGCATGTTGTGGAGGACCCCGCTTTCTACAGGCCCGCCGAGGTCGACATGCTGCTGGGGGATCCGACGAAGGCGCGCGAGAAGCTGGGGTGGACGCCCCAGACTCTGTTCGAGGACCTCGTTCGCATGATGGTCGACGCCGACATGGAGCGCGTGGCGAGACCGACCGCGGGCGGATAGCGTCCGGCCGCCGCGTCCGCGCAGGTCGGGCGCGAGGTCGTGCCGTGTTGCCCGCACGCAGGTGCTCGGATATCATCGCGCAAGCGTGAATACACGCTGGGAACGGGAGGATTCGGGATATGAATGTAGCTGTTGCATGGTTGGCGCCGCTGGCCGCACTAGTCGGCCTCGGCGTCGCTGCGTTCTTGGGGACGTGGGTCCTGAAGCAGGACCCCGGCAACGAGAAGATGCAGGAGATCTCGAAGGCCATCCAGGAAGGTGCGATGGCGTTCCTGAAGGCCGAGTGGAAGGTGCTGATCTTCTTCGCGATCGGGGTTTTCGCCGTCCTGAGCTTCTCGGGTGGCAGCCTGATCAAGGGCGTTCTCACCGCTGCGGCGTTCATCACCGGCGGTCTGCTCTCCGCAACGGCCGGCTTCATCGGCATGTACGTCTCGACTCGGGCGAACACGCGCACCGCGCAAGCGGCCACCAAGGGCATCGCCGGTGCGCTCAACGTCGCGTTCCGCTCGGGACTGACGATGGGCCTGACCGTCGCGTCGTTCGGCGTTCTGGGCCTGGGCCTGTGGGTCATCTTCATGATCCTGGGCGGCGATCCGCAGCCTGAGATCGTGAACGGCTTCGCGATGGGCGCGAGCTCGATCGCGCTGTTCGCGCGTGTCGGTGGCGGCATCTACACGAAGGCAGCCGACGTGGGCGCCGACCTGGTCGGCAAGGTCGAGGCCGGCATCCCCGAGGACGACCCCCGCAACCCCGCCGTCATCGCCGACAACGTGGGCGACAACGTGGGGGACGTCGCGGGCATGGGCGCCGACCTGTACGAGTCCTACGTCGGCTCGATGCTCGCGCCGATCGTGCTGGCGCTCACCCTGTGGGTGGGCAACACCCCGATCGAGGCCGCGGACCGGCTCTTCGGGGTCGTGACACCGCTGCTCATCGCGGGCGCCGGCGTCATCGCCTCGATCATCGGCCTGTTCGCCGTCCGCGCCAAGGAGGGCGGCAAGCTCCACGTCGCTCTCAACATGGGCACCTATGTCGCGGCTGCCATCGAGGTCGTCGCCATGTTCGGGCTGTTCTACTGGTGGGGTTCGAGCACCGAGATGGCCCGATTGTGGTACTTCGGCTCCGTCGTGGCCGGCCTGGCCGCCGGCATCGCCATCGGCCAGATCACCGAGTACTACTGCTCCGACCACTTCAAGCCGGTCAAGGACATCGCTTCTGCCAGCCTCACCGGCCCGGCGACCAACATCATCGCCGGCCTCGGCGTTGGCATGATCTCCACTGTCGGGCCGATCCTCGTGGTCGCCGCTGGCATCTGGGGCGCCTACACGATGGGCAACATGGCCGTTCCCGGCCAGGACACCTCGGGCATCTACGGCATCGCTCTGGCGGCCTTGGGCATGCTGTCGATCACGGCCATCACGGTCGGCGTCGACGCGTACGGCCCCGTCGCCGACAACGCCGGCGGCATCGCCGAGATGGCGCACATGGACCCGAGCATCCGCAAGATCACCGACTCGCTCGACTCGGTGGGCAACACCACGGCAGCAATCGCCAAGGGTTTCGCGATCGGCTCGGCAGGCCTGACGGCCTTGGCCCTGTTCACGGCCTTCCGAGTGACGGTGAACGCCGGCCTTCCCGCCGACAAGGCCCTGAACCTCTCGCTCGAGAACCCGCTCATCGTCGTCGGCCTGTTCCTGGGCGCGATGCTGCCGTTCCTGTTCGCGGCGCTGACCATGAACGCGGTCGGCCGCGCGGCCTTCGCGATGATCGGCGAGGTCCGTCGCCAGTTCAAGGAGATCCCCGGCCTGCTCGCCGGCGATCCGAACGCTCGCGCCGACTACGCGAAGTGCGTCGACATCGCCACGAAGGGCGCACTCAAGGAGATGGTCGTCCCCGGCGTGCTCGCGGTCGCCATCCCGATCCTGCTCGGCATCGTCAACCTCGAGATCCTCGCCGGATTCCTCGCCGGCGCCGTCGTCTCCGGCTTCCTCCTCGCCATCATGATGGCCAACGCGGGCGGCGCGTGGGACAACGCCAAGAAGTACATCGAGGGCGGCGTCCACGGCGGCAAGGGTTCCGAGGCCCACAAGGCAGCGGTCGTCGGCGACACCGTCGGCGATCCGTTCAAGGACACCTCCGGGCCAGCCATGAACATCCTCATCAAGCTCATGACCGTCGTGTCGCTCGTGTTCGTGCCGCTGTTCCTTCGGGTGCACGGCGGCTAGCACTCGAACGGCCGACGCTCCCTGGTCGGAAGGTACGGGTAGAATGGTGCTCCCGCGGGCCGTCTCCGGTCCGCGGGAGCGCTGCTTTGTGGAGAAGGCGGGGGGGAGGTGTCGGTGGGCCGCATACCGGACGAGGACGTCCAGCGCGTGCGCGAGGCCACCGACCTCGCGGCGCTCGTGTCCGAGACCGTGATCCTGAAGAAGAAGGGGCGTCTGCTCTGGGGCAACTGCCCTTTCCACAGCGAGAAGACGCCGTCTTTCAAGGTGGACCCCGCCACCCAGCTGTTCCACTGCTTCGGCTGCGGAGCGGGCGGCGACGCGTTCGGGTACCTGATGCGCACCGAGAACCTCGAGTTCCCCGACGCGATCCGCGTGCTCGCGGAGCGCGCCCGCATCGAGATCCGCGAGGAGGGGGGCTCCGGTCTCGACCGGGGCGTCAAGAACCGCCTGCTGCAGGCCAACGAGGCGGCCGTCGACTTCTATCACCGCGCACTCGTGTCCTCTAAGCAACAGGGCGCCGTCAAAGCGCGGGACTACCTCGCGACGCGCGGTTTCGGACTCGATGTGGCGAAGCGCTTCCGGCTCGGGTACGCGCCGGGCGGCGAGGCGCTCGTGCTGGCGCTGAGGGAGAAGGGCTTCCGCGACCAAGAGCTGCAGGACGCGAACCTCGCTCTGCCCGAGGACCGCGGGGGACGGTTCGTGACCAAGGACCGCTTCTACAACCGGATCATGTTCCCGATCGTGGACGTGCAGGGACACGCGGTCGGCTTCGGCGGCAGGGTGCTCGGCGAGGGCCACCCGAAGTACCTGAACACCGGGGAGACGCCGGTGTTCCACAAGTCGCAGAACCTGTATGGGATCCATGCGGCCAAGAACGAGATCGTGCGCGCGGGTATCGCTGTCGTCGTGGAGGGCTACACCGACGTGATCGCGCTCCACGAAGCGGGCATCGGCAACGCGGTGGCCACGCTGGGCACCGCGCTCACCCCGAAGCACGTGCGTCTGCTGTCGCGCTTCAACGCCAAGGTGGTCTACCTGTTCGACGGCGACGTGGCCGGCGTGCGAGCCGCTCTGCGGGCCGCCGAGCTCGTCGACTGGGCCGCGGTCGCCGCGGGCGCGCCAGGCTCGGTCGAGATGCTCGTCGCGCTGATCCCCGAGGGCAGGGATCCCGCGGACTGGGTCGCCGAGCGCGGCGCGGACGCCATGCGCGAGGTGATCGCCTCGGCCACGCCGCTGCTGCGCTTCGTGCTCGACGAGCGGCTCGCCTCGCACGACCTCGGCACGATGGAGGGGCGCTCCGCCGCGCTCTCGCACGTCGCAGGCGCGCTGGCGGCTGTGCGGGGTTCCATGCTGGAGCACGAGTACGCGAACTACGTGGCCGACAGGCTGCAGGTCCACGTGGGTGACGTCCAGCGACGGGCGGCCAAGGCCAAGCCAGACCTCGGCGGGGTGCCCGAGCCCGAGGAAGAGGATGCCGCGGCGTCGGCGCTGGTGGCCGAGGCGCTGCTGCCGGAGGAGCGCGCGGCCCGTGAACTGGTCGGCATGCTGGCGACGTATCCCGAGCTCAGAGCCGAGGCACGGGAGTTGCTTTCCGAAGGAGTCCTCGCATCCCCGGTCTACGAGCGGCTCGTGAAGGAGATACTCTCCAGCGAAGCGGCCAAGGAGGAGATCGCGGGACGGGTCGCCGCAGCGGATCCCGAGGCGGCGGCGTTGCTGTCGGGGGCTCTTCTCGGAGGTGTCTCCGAAAGTGCGGGCTCAACCCTGCGCGCATTGTTGACGAAACTGAAGGAATCGGGCCTCGAGCGTCGGATACTGGCCGCAAGGGCCGCGATGAAGACGTTGGACCCGGAGCGCGACCGCGAGGAGCAGGACCGCCTGTTCCGTGAGGCCGCGTCGCTCCAAAAGGAGCTGGACGCGTCGAGGCGCGGCCGGGAGACCAGAGAACACAAGGAAGAGAGCGACTAGGTGACGAAGGCGCGCACCGCCGGCCCGGCAGTCGGCGATCCCAAGACCGCCCCCGAGCTCGAACTCGCCGAGGTCAAGACCCTCGTGAAGATGGGGAAGAGCAAGGGCACCCTGACCCAGGACGAGATCGAAGGCGCACTCGGCGACATCGACCTGTCG
>PNNM01000087.1 GCA_013824215.1 Coriobacteriaceae bacterium | reverse complement strand
ATGCACGTGCTCTTTGGCTTCGATCGCCTGGTGGAGCCCCTCCGAGTAGCGCCGGCCGTACATGAGGCGCCCCGTGAACTCGTCGACGATCATGACCTCGCCGTCCTTGACCACGTAGTCCACGTCGCGCTTGAACATGAACTGCGCCTTCAGCCCCTGCTGGAGGTGGTTGACCAGCTGGCCGGAAGGATCCATGAACAGGTCGTCGATGCCGAGCGCAGTCTCGACCTTGCGCACGCCCTCCTCGGTGGCCGCGATCGTGCGCTTCGCCTCGTCCAGCTCGAAGTCCACCTCGGCTTTGAGGCGCGGGACGACCTTGGCGAAGTCCTTGTAGGTGGAGGCCGAGCGGGTGCCGGCGCCCGAGATGATGAGCGGGGTGCGCGCCTCGTCGATGAGTATCGAGTCCACCTCGTCGACGATGGCGTAGTGATGGCCGCGCTGAACGCGATCGTCCGGGCGGATGACCATGTTGTCGCGCAGGTAGTCGAAGCCGAACTCGGAGTTGGTGCCGTAGACCACATCCGAGGCGTACGCCGGCTGGCGCGCGGAAGGATCGTCGCGCTGCTGGAGCACGCCCACGGTGAGGCCGAGCTTGCGGTAGACCTGTCCCATCCACTCGCTGTCGCGCTTGGCCAGGTAGTCGTTGACTGTGACCACGTGCACGCCCGAGCCGGTGAGCGCGTTCAGGTAGACCGGCAAGGTGGCCACGAGCGTCTTGCCCTCGCCGGTCTTCATCTCGGCGATCATGCCGCGGTGCAGCACCATGCCGCCGACGAGCTGGACGTCGAAGTGGCGCATGCCGACCGAGCGCTTGCCGGCCTCGCGGCATGCCGCGAACGCCTCGGGGAGCAGATCCTCGAGCGCCTCGCCTTCATCCACGCGCGAGCGGAACTCGCCCGTCTTGGCGACCAGGCCCTCGTCGGTGAGAGCGGCGAACTCGGACTCGAGCGAGTTGATCTGCTCCACGACGCCTTCGAACTGGCGGAGCTGTCTACCCTCGCCCAGAGTCAGTATCTTGCCGAGGACTCCGAGGACGGACATGACGAAACACCTCTTCGGGTGGGGGGTTTGAAGTGGTCGGACAGCACCGCAGATTCTAGCACGGGGCATGCAGCGGGCCGGGGCGCTCCATCAGGAACACACCCGGCCCGCCTACGTGACGTGAAGGGGGTCAAGAGCCCCTCGGGTCCGGAAGGCGATGGCCTGTGATGCTCGACCTCGGTGCCCCTCGGGAGTCTCCCTCTCCCCACCAGGCGAGCCAGCACACCGCGCGCTCCGCTCCGCTCGTCGACCGAGGACCCGGCGAACCCTACCCATCTCCGTCACTGCCACCGGCCGTGCTCGACCGGCGCAGGACCACCGTAGCGAGGAGGATGTGAGCGGACGCTTAGCGAGCCCTTACCGTTCGCGGGAGTTTCAGACCGGAGGGGCGCCGCTGCCGAGCACGAGGTAGGCGGCCGCGACCGCGGTGGCGTTGTAGAGCGCGTGCATGACCACCGCCGGCCACAGCGTGGCGCGGCGCGTGCCCAGCCACCCCAACGCCAACCCGAGCACGAACGTGGGCACGAACATCCACGCGTCCAGGTGCAACACCGCGAACAGCAGCGCCGAGGCCACGATCGCGCCCCACCTCGGGAGATATCTGCCGAGCGCTCCGAGCACCGCCCCGCGGAACACCGCCTCCTCCACCACCGGAGCGACGAGCACGACGAGCGCCGCCGAGATCAGCAGGCCTGAGGCGCTCGAGCCGAAGAGCCGCACGAACTCGGCCTCGCCGGGCCCCGGCGGCTCCCAGCCGACGCTGAAGGCGAGTGCCACGTAGCCGGTGGTGGCCAGCCGCGTCAGCACGAGCAGGCCCGCGACCGCCCCGGCTGCGCGGAGCCACCCGCCGGCGCTGCGCTCACCCGGCCGCTGGAGCCGCAGACGCTCGGACGCACTCCCCCCGCCGCGACGCGCGAGCCAGAGCAGGAACGTCACCGCGAGCGCGTAGTAGACCGCGAGCACGAGCGCGCGGATCCACACCACCGCCTCGAGCGGCAGTGCCCGCACCGCCTGGACCGAGAGAACGGTGTCCTTCGCCATCACGAGCGCGAGCATGATCGTGAGCAGGCCCGCGGCCTCCCCGAGCGACCAGCCGCCAGCAGGAGCGTCGGGCGCGGGCGACGCGGAGGCATCGGGCCCGGACAGGGCGGCGCGCAAGTACGCGGGGGCCGCAGCGCCGGACTCAGGGGGCTCCGCCCCCGTGCGGACTACCGTCCGCCCGGGGACCGCCTTCGGCTCCTCGCCCCCTCGAGCCCCCCGCCGCGGCGGCAATCCCAGCCGCTCGATCGCGCCGCGGTCGCAGACCTCGGCGCACTCCCCACAGCCGTCGCAGCGCGCCCAGTCGACGAAGAGATACCCGCTGCCTACTTTGAGAGCGTGCTCGGGACACGCCGCCTCACAGCGGCCGCAACTGTCACAACGTTCGGGTGAGAGGGCGAGCCGCGCCTTCGCGCGCGTCATGCGAGCAGTCTCGCGACGAAGACCGCGGCATTCCCGAGGGCGTGCAACGCGATGGCCGGCCACAACGAGCGGGTGTTGGTGACGAGCATCCCGGCGAGCGAGCCGATGACGAACGACGCGAGGATCGCCGGCACGTTCGCGTGCGGGAGAGCGAAGATCAGCGCCGAGCCGAGGATCGCCCACCCGGGGTTCCAGCGCGCGAGCAGGTACGGAAGCAGCATCCCTCGGCAGACGATCTCCTCGGCGAACGGAGCGATCAGCACCGGACCCACCCAGGTGGCCAGCCTCGTCAGCGCCAGGGAACCCGGATCGCCCACACCGAGGGCCGCAGGCACGAGCGCGCGCATCCCCTCCGGAAACGTGTCGCTGTAGAGGACCGACGCCGCGGCGAGGAAGACCGCCAGCGCGAACCAGCGCGCCGAGGTGCGCGCGTCGAAGCGGCGGAGCGCGACCGCATCGGCGGCCCGCGCACCCGTCCCGCGTGTGAACAGCAGCGCAGTGCCGACCGCCAGCAGCTGCAGCGCCCACACGCCTCCGAGCACACCGGAGCGCGGCGCGCCGAGGTCCGCCGCGAACGTGCCCCACAGCGCCGAGGTCGCCAGCAGGCCGAACGAGACCGCGACGTGCCCGGAGCTCCACGGCACCGCGCCCAGTGCGACGCCCGGGTACCCGCCCCAGCGCGCCGGCAGCAGTCCGCGCGCGAACGGCGCGAGCGACTCGGCGCCCCGCAGGCGTTCGCGCAACAGCGGCCGCTGACGCGGCAGGTCCGCCCCGCCCGGGATCAGCGCGCGGTAGCCGGCGGTGCGGAACAGCTCGGCGGTGCGAGGGTGGCGGCACTCGGCGAGGATGGCGAGGAACGAGGCGCGGGCCTCGGCGCTCTGGAGCAGGAGCCACGCGACCATACGGATCCGGCCGGCTTGGTGCGCGGCGGCCCCGCGCATCCCGCGCACGACACCCCACGCGAACAGCAGGAATCCGCCGATCACCGGGACAGAGCGGCCCAGGTCGGTCACGAGTGTGTAGCGGGAGAACGACCATCCTGCGTCCTGGGCCCAACGCATCCCCTCGAGCGAGGCGATGCTCGCAAGGATCGACCAGGCCGATGCCCCCACCGCGAACAGCAGCAGGTAGCGCACGGAGGTGCGCAGGCCCTCGGCGGCCCCGGCAAGGCCGGACTCGAGCGCGTCGGCGTCGGCGGCCAGCGGCGGAAAGCGCCGCATGAAGGCGCCTTTCCCCTCCACGACGCGCATGACGCCTCGGCGCTCCCAGCGCGTGGCCGAGTAGTCCGCCGCGAGCGTGTAGAGGTCGCGCAGGGCGTCGGTGTCCTCGAGCGCTCGGACGGAGCGTGCCCGCTCGTCGGCGTCGGCGCACGCCTCGAGCGCGCGTTCGCGTGCGGCCTCGGCTCTCACTGATCCGGGAGCGTCCCGCGCTCCAGGACCTGCGACAGCCACTCCTCGTCGCGCACGGGGACCCCGAGTTCGAGCGCGCGGTCGTACTTGCTGCCCGCATCGGCGCCGACCACGACGAACGACGTCTTCTTGCTCACCGAGCCGGACGCCTTGGCACCGAGGGACTTCAGCGCCGCGGCGGCCTCGTCGCGAGTGAAGCGCTCGAGCGCGCCGGTCAGCACGAACGTGAGTCCGGCGAGCGTCTGCGGCCGGGTCTCCCCCGCCGGCGCATCGTCGACCATCCGCACGCCGGCCGCCCGCAACTTCTCGACCAGCGCGGCGTTGCGCTCGTTGGCGAAGAACTCGGCGACGCTGGCGGCGATCTTCGGCCCGACGCCGTCGACTGCCGAGACTCGCACCTCGTCGGCCGCGCACAGCGCGTCGAGCGAGCCGAAATGCGCGGCGAGCTGCTCGGCGACGGTGGTGCCGACGTGCCGGATGCCGAGGCCGAAGAGCACGCGCGCCAGCGGGCGGGAACGCGACGCGTCGATCTGCGCGACGATCTTGTCCGCCACTACCGGCCCGAGCAGGACCGGTTCGCCATCCTGCTTCACGCGCCCCATGTCGAGCGCGGCGAGCTGCTCGGCGGTGAGCGCGTAGTAGTCCGCGACGTCGTGCAGGAGGCCTTGGCCCACGAGGCGCGTGCCGATCTCGTAGCCCACGCCCTCGATATCGAGCGCGCCACGCGCCGCCCAGTGCCCGAGGCGCTCGAGCAGCTGCATCGGGCAGCCCGCGTTCGTGCAGCGCGCCACGATCTCGCCTTCCGGACGCCAGATCGGCCCGCCGCACGACGGACACGCCTCGGGCAGGCGCCACGGTTCGGTCCCCTCGGGCCTCATGCCGAGGACCGGGCCGACGACCTCGGGGATCACGTCGCCGGCCTTGCGCACGACGATCGTGTCGCCCACACGCACGTCCTTGCGCGCGACCTCGTCGGCGTTGTGCAGGGTGGCGCGCGCGATGGTGGAGCCGGCCACCGTCACCGGGTCGAACTCGGCGACCGGCGTCAGCGCTCCGGTACGGCCGACCTGCACGCGGATCTCGCGCAGGACGGTGGTCTTCTCCTCGGGAGGGAACTTGAAGGCGATGGCCCAGCGCGGCGCCTTGGCGGTGTGGCCGAGCTCCTCGGCGAGCGCGAAGGAGTCGACTTTCACGACCACTCCGTCGATCTCATAGGGCAGCTCGCCGCGGCGGTCCATCGCGCGCTCGCAGAACGCGCGCACCTCCTCGGCGTTCGC
>PNNM01000086.1 GCA_013824215.1 Coriobacteriaceae bacterium | reverse complement strand
TCGGCGACCTTCAGGTAGTTCTCCATCGTGATCCCGTCCGCCTTGAGCTTCTCGGCGGCATCGATCGCCTCGACCAGCGGCGGATCCGTGTCGAGCATGACCTCCTCCGCCATCGCCCGCGCCTCGGGCGCCTTCAGGTCCGGCAGGGCGGACTGGACCATGCGCTGGCTCACGTCGATCTTCGTGTCGAACACCGCGATCTCGACCGGCCTGTTGAGGTCGATCGGGGGCGAGACCTGCGTGCCCCCATCCTCGAGCACACGCTCGGTCGCCCGGAAGCGCACGCTGTTGAGCTTGTTGATGTACTCGATCGTGCCCGGCAGGACCTTCTGCTTCATCACCCAGGCCTCGTCGATGGTCGGCTGAGCGATCTTCGAGTAGTCGTTGACCGCGCTGCCCGCCTGGAACACGTCCATCGCCACGTCGATGGGGCCCCCGACGAGCTTCGCCCCTACGTCGACGCCCACCTTGCCGGTCTCGGTGACGACCTCGACGAGATAGTCCTCGGCCTCTGAGATCTTCAGGTCGCGCACGACCTCGCGCAGCTCCCGGGCCCGTTCGTTCGTCTCTTTGGCACGGCCGTACTCGGCGTCATCCGTCTCCTCGATGACGTAGTCGAGCTGCTCGGTCAGGCCCTCGTTCGCGCGCTCCACCATGCCTGCGTTCACGTCGGCGTTGTAGATCGTTGCGCCCGCCACCGCGGTCCCGCCAAGGAAGAGGCCGAGAACGATGGGTGCGAGGAAGAATAGCCCGTCATCGGCCGCAGACTCGCGCAGCAGCCGGGCGAAGACCCGGTTCACGAGCCACCTCCTTCGGTCTGCGTGACCGGGATCGTCTGAACGAGGGCTAGCTTCCCGTCCTGGAAACCCGCGACGACCTGGCCGCGCCACGCATACACTTCCAGCCCCTCGAACCGGTCGGGCAGCACCCGCGCGACACGATCGGGGTCCACGCCGATGAGGTCGGTCACGTCGTCGGGCGACATGCCCGCGGTGAACGAGTCCGGCCTGAGCGCCGCCGAGACCACATCGCCCTTCGGCACGGGCGTCTTCACCCGCTTGACGAACATGCCGTTGCGGAAGGTGAACGAGGAGCCGAGCAGGTGGTAGTTCCACGTCTCGAGCCGGACCAGCGGCGGATCCTCGCCTTCCGGGGTGTCCGAGGTGACATCGCTCATCCACATGAGCGTGAAGGTCTCCGGCGGGCCGAACTCGGCGAGCACGGTGGATTGGTCCGCGGTCGGCTTCCACGGCTCGACGTCGCTTCCGCCCGAGAACGCGCCGAAGAGGACGACAGCGCCGATGCACCCACACACAGCTAGCACACCGACGAGACCAAGGACGATCAGCACGACGGGCGCTCTGCTCTTGGGTCTGGGCGCCGGGGGCTGCGGCGCGTACGGCTGCTCCTGCGCGTACGGCTGCTGCTGCGCGTACGGCGGCGGCGGCTGCGGTGGGTAGCCGGGGGGCGGCGTCTGGTAGCCGTCGGTCATCTGGCCGACCTCTCATCTCGCGCGGACGACTCGGTCCGGCGGCGCCCCGTGACAACATTCTAGCGCGCTCCGCGCGCTTCCGGCGGCGCCACGTCCGGTGGACGGCGGCATGGTGGGCGGTGAGGGGTTCGGAAGGGCGCCTACCGGCAGGACTCCTGCCCTACGGCTGCCGGGGCATCACCAGGTCCGCGCTGACGACGTAGCGGTCGGGTGCGCTGCCGACATAGCGGAACGGGTAGCAGGTACTCACCGTCAGGACGGCATGGTCGGTGGGCACGATGATCGTCCTGTCGTCCTTGTGGACGATCCGGATGCGCTTCACCTCGTAGGTGAACGTACCGGCCGCCGTCTCCACGATCAGCTGGTCGCCGATATTCACCTTGCCCAGCTGTGCGAAGACCGTGTCGCGATGCCCGGACAGGACGCAGTTGTCCTCCTCACCGGGCATCACGCTCTGGGCGAAGTGCCCCACGCCCCTCTTGAGCTCGTCCGCACCGGTTCCCTCGATGATGGGCAGGTCCCGCTTCAGGACCGGGATCGACAGGGTCCCGATCCTGTCACCTTCCGCGGGATGCGAAGAGAAGACGGCTGACGCGTCGTCCGAGCGGCCTGGTCCCGTCGGCGTGGTGTCTCTTCCTGCCAACCCGGCCTGTCCCGCCGAAGCCGTGGTCGGGCTCGATTCGGAACTGCGGTAGACGGCGGCGGTGCCCACGGACTGTGCCCGGATGTTCATGAACGCCCACGCCGCGAGTCCGAGCCCGAGCGCCAGACATCCGAGGGACGCCAAGAGGACGAGGAGGGACTTGCGCCGCGACCGTTCCGCTCTATGCAATCTTCCTGGTTCTCCAGCCCACGAGTCCGATGAGCGCCAGAGCGGCTCCTACGAGGAGGACGTTGTACCAGGGCGTAGCGGTCTTCGGGAGCACTGCGCCCGAAACGGTCCCCGTGGGACCCACGACGACTCTGGCGGCCGCCGTGTCGATCGTCGTCGTTCCGTTCGCGCTGCCTCTGACTGTCGCGATGTTCGTGGTCGTCGCGGTAAGCGTCGTCGTGGCGGAGTAGATCCACGTCTCCCCGGGCTGCAGCTGGTTGTCCGAGTTGGTGTCACCGGAGACGTAGGCCACAGAGCCGAGCTTGTCGTCGGTGACGGTCACGCTGGTCAAGGTGGACGTCCCGGGGTTGGACACCGTATAGGTGTACGTGACCGAGCCCGAGTCGGAGGTCACGGACGACGGACTCGCCGTCTTGTTGACGCGGATCTCCCGCGCGGTGGCCGCACAGGGCCCGTTGCTGATGGTGTTGGTGTCCAGGGTGACCGCGCCGTTCCGCGCCAGCAGCTGCCCCTCGACCGTCGCGCCGGTCCTCGCCGTGATGGATGTCAGAGCGAGTATGTGTCCCGCGAAGTCGGAGTTCGTCCCCAAGGTCGCAGAGCTCCCGGCCTTCCAGAAGATCCGGCAGAACCGCGCTCCGTTGATGAGCCTGACCGAGCTGTTCGACGCCGTGATGAGCGTGGAGTCGGTCAGGAATATGAAGACGCCGTCGGGATCGCCCTGGGCGTCGAGCGTGAGAGGACCGGTGATCTGGAAGGTGCCCGATGCCGAATCGTAGACGCCGGGGATCAGGGTCGTCCCGCCGAGCTCGGTGGGGATGCGGGTGACCGGGGTCCTTCCCGCGGCGTCGTTGTAGGCCGTGACCAGGTCGTTCTTGGCCGTGAGCGCAACGGCGTCAGTCAGGTGCAGTGCCCCGTTCAGTGTCACACCCGACTGCCCGGTGAACGCGGTGCCGGGATGGAGCCCGACATCTCCGTTGATCGTCGTCGGTCCTGTGTTGGTGATCGTCGAGCCCGCCAGGATCGCGAAACTCGAAGTCGTGCCGAGGTTGACCGGCGCCTGTGCCGCCACGCTCATCGCAGGTGTCGCCAACAAGGCCACCAGCGAGATCGCGACCACCAACGACGCGCATCTCACCTTGCCGAATACTCCCATGGACATGTCCAGCCCCCCGCTCCAGCCATCACGGTCGCACACCCTTCATGGTATACCCGCAGCGGGTCATGCGGGGATCCGGAATACCGCGGAGCGGAGTTCGTGGAGACCGCGCGGCACGCATCTCGGGGGTCCTCGGCGCCTCCGGACCCCAGCCGTCCGGTCCCTGACGACGATGGTGGGCGGTGAGGGGTTCGAACCCCCGACTTCCTCCTTGTAAGGGAGGCACTCTCCCGCTGAGTTAACCGCCCACGGGCGCCGTGCCCCGAGTGTAGCGCAGCCGCGCCGGGCGGTGCCGTTTGCCCCGAACGACCGCGTGGCAGATTATGGACTCGTCGGGCCCGTCGGAAGTCAGGGGACGCCATGCCGATCTTCGTGATGTCGGGACTGTTGTCGGTCACGCTCGCGCTCGTCTTCTACACCTGGGGGATCTGGGGCGCTCGGCGCGCCAAGACGGTGAAGCCGATGCACGTGGCGTTCCTGTGGCTCGGGCTCGTGCTGGACGCAGGCGGGACCGGGCTGATGGCCATGCAGATCGGCTACTACCGGATGGACATCCACGGCATCATCGGCACGCTCGCCATCCTGCTCATGCTCGTGAGCGCGGTGTGGGCGACGTATGCGGTCGCGAAGAAGGACGAGGGCGCCATCGCCGTCTACCTGAAGGCCTCGGTCTGGGTCTGGGCGGTCTGGCTGCTGCCCTACTTCTACGGCTTCATCGCGAACCGCCGCGGATAGCGCCTCCGAACGCGGGACGGACCGCCCTCAGGCGGTCCGCGTCCGAAGCTGGTGCCCCCAAGGGAATTCGAATCCCTGTTGCCGCCTTGAAAGGGCGGAGTCCTTGGCCGCTAGACGATGGGGGCGCTTGTTCGATTGGTGGGCCGTGTAGGTCTCGAACCTACGACACCCGGATTAAAAGTCCGGTGCTCTACCAGCTGAGCTAACGGCCCGCACACTCGCTCGGCCGGTCCGCTCCGGGCCGGACGCAAAGCGTACGCAGTCTAGCAACGCGGCTGCCGAGGGTCAACGCAAGTCAGGGCGGGTGCCGTCGGGCACCCGCCCTGCTGATGATCACGGCGAACGCGAGGGGTCTAGGGGCGCGCCCTGAAGTACTTGAAGCTCGAGAACGTCGTGCGCTTGTGGGTGACCGCGGGCGTGGTCTCCAGAGTCAGCTTCGCCCGCATGCGGTAGCTGCCGGTCGCGTCGACCGACACCATCGCCTTGTACCGGGTCGAGTTCCGGAACCTCGGCGCGTTGAACAACGTCGCATCCACGGAACGCACGAACTCGTACTTGGCCGGGCCCGTGCGCTTGAAGATCTGTATCTCGACTCGCTTGGTGTCGAGGTCGCGCATCTTCGGAGCCACCCAGCCCCACGCCTTGAACTCGACGCCGACCTTGTTCGAGTACCTGGCGGTGTACGGCTTGTGCACGAACACGCTGCGCCTCGCGGCCATCGCCGGCGAGACCGCGCCGAACACCATCACGGCGACGAGAGCCACCAGAATCCATCTGCGCATCTTCTCACTCCTCTCACGTGATCCATCACGGTATGTCCCGACAGCGCCCTCTCCCGAAGCACCGCAGCGGGAGGCGCCGCATCGACGCCTGCAGTACGTGCAACGTCGTCGCGCCCGCCGAGGATACGCCCGATCCCGGCGTTTCGTTCGCCGTGACACAGCCGTCGTCGTAGGTGAAGCGCCCGTGCCGAGTGGTACCATCGCCGCATGGACATCGCCTCCTACCTGCCCAAGCTCGCCGCACCGGCCGTGGC
>PNNM01000085.1 GCA_013824215.1 Coriobacteriaceae bacterium | reverse complement strand
CATCGCGCGCATCAAGGAGCGGGTGGCGCGCCAGGAGCGCGTGCTCGTCACCACGCTCACGAAGAAGATGGCCGAGGACCTCACCGACTACCTGCTCGAGCAGGGGGTGCGGGCGCGGTACCTGCACGCGGACATCGGCACGCTCGACCGCGTGGAGATCCTCCACGACCTGCGCGCGGGCGAGTTCGACTGCCTCGTCGGCATCAACCTGCTTCGCGAGGGGCTCGATCTGCCCGAGGTCTCGCTCGTGGCGATCCTGGACGCGGACAAGGAGGGGTTCCTGCGCAACCATCGCTCGCTCATCCAGACCATCGGGCGCGCCGCCCGCAACGTTTCGGGGCAGGTCATCCTCTATGCCGACAAGGAGACCGACTCGATGCGCCTGGCCATCGGCGAGACCGACCGCCGGCGCGCGAAGCAGACCGCCTACAACGTCGAGCACGGGATCGAGCCGCAGACCATCCGCAAGGCGATCAACGACATCGTGCAGTTCGTGCGCGAGTCTGAGGCGGGCTACGAGGGCACCGCCGACATCGCCGCCGAGCTGGCGAAGCTCGACCGCGAGGAGGTCCTGCGCATCATCGCGGCGATGGAGGAGGAGATGACAGGTGCGGCCGAGGCGCTCGACTTCGAGAAGGCCGCGCGCCTGCGCGACCAGGTGGTCAGGCTGCGCAGCGAGGTGGAGGGCAGCGCGAAGGACGATGTGCTGCAGCGGTTGAAGCAGGGCGCGCGGCGGGGGAGCTCCTACGGGGTGCCGAAGCACAAGCGCAAGCGCTAGCGAGGCCCCGCTCTACGGCAGGTACTGCTCCTCGAGGGAGAGCACCTCGTCTTCGGAGACGACGGCGTAGTAGGGGACGTCGGCCTTGCCGTCCCTGTTGGCGGCGAAGATTGTCGCGAACTGGGCGATCGTCATGGAGCGCTTCTCGGCCATCCCGTCGTAGTACAGCGTGACCTTCGCGCCCGAGGCCGCCTGCAGCGTCCGGAGCTTGGGGTTGTCGTTGACGATGAAGTAGTCGTTCGGCGGCGGTGACTCCTCGCCGCGCGCCGCGGCGGCGTCGGCGGCCGCCTTGCCGCTGAGCATCTGCGCGTAGTCGAGCACGAGCGAGTACGTCCCGCCGGCCTCGGTGAGATCCTTGATGAAGCAGAACTGCTTGGCGACCTCCGGGGGCTCCTCGGCGTCCTCCTCGGCCACGGGCGCCGACGTCGCGCCGGACGCGCTCCCCTCAGTGGCCGTCCGCAGCGCGTCTTTCGCCTCGTCCAGCTGCGTCGCGAGGAGCTGCGCCCGGGTCTCGCTCGCGGAGAGGCGGGCGCGGAGCTGAGTGACCTGCTGGTACTGCAGGTACCACACGCCCGCCGCTGCCAGCATCGCCGCGCCGATCGCGATGGCGGTGACCGCCAGGACGCTGATCCCGGCGATGGGCTTGCCTGCAGAGTTCCTCACGCGAGCCTCCTCGTCCGCGTTGCTCGCATACAGCATAGCGCGACGACGGGCGGGCGGGTCACTCCGCGCGTTCGAGGATGCGCACCGTGCCCGAATCGCCGTCGACCTCGATCAGGTCACCCGTGCGGATAGTCGCGGTGGCGGGGCCGACGTTGACCACGGCCGGGAGACCGTACTCGCGGGCGATGATGCTGCCGTGGCTGAGCAGGCCTCCCATGTCCACCACGATCGCCGCTGCCGGGACGAAGTACGGGGTCCACCCCGGATCGGTGAACGGGGCCACGAGGATCTCGCCGGGCCGCACCCGCTCGCCGTCGCGCAGGCTCCGGATGACGCGGGCGCGCCCGCGGGCAACACCGTGGCTGACCGGCAGGCCGTGGAGTTCGTCACCCTCGGCCGGCTGCACGGTGAATCCCCGGCCGTCCCACTCGCCCACCACCACGGGGGGAGGGGCGAGGGCGAGGTCGCGTTCGTACTGCGCGCGCCGCGCCGCGACGAGCGGACGGGCGTCCGTGCGACCCGACCTGACCGCGTCGAGCTCGGCGAAGCGCAGGAAGAAGATGTCGTCAGGGTGTGCGAGCAGGCGCCTGGCGGTCATGTGTCCCCCGAGGGCGAGCAGTGCCTGCCGCCCGGCCGCCAGGCTGCGCACGCCCTCGTTCTTGACGTTCTCACGCGTGCGGGCGCCGAGCCGCGCCTGCTCGAGCGTCCAGCGGAACGCCGCGCGCCGTACCGGATCGAGGTGTCGCCGGATGTCCGCCTCGGTCTGCGCGGCCTCGGCGGCACGACGCTCGTGGGCGATGGCGAGGTCCGTGGCTTCCGGCGCGGACATGAGCGCGCGGACCGTTTCGAGCACGTCGTCGGGCTGTTCGGCCCATCGAGGCGTTGCCAGTTCGAGCTCGCCGCGCGCGTGGTGGCCGTGCTCGGCCATGAACGCCGCCCACGCTTCGAGCAGCAGCGCCGTGCCGGGCGTGGTCGTCGCGACCGCCTCGAGCCTCTCTCGGACGGCGGCCCAGCCACCAGGTCCGGCGACGGCCCCGGCGACCACGGCCTCGGAGCGTGCGAGCGAGGCGAGTCGCGCGAGCGCGAGGCCCGCCTCGGCGCTGTCCACGCCGCCCTGCCCTGCGAGCAGGCGGTTCGCGAGCGTGCCGCTCTCGTCCCCGAGCCAGCGCCGGGTCATGGCCGAGAGGCTTCCATACTGCATCATGCCGACGCCGGTGAACCCGAGCATGTGGGTCATGCCGAGCAGCGTCGCCACGGAGTCGCCGACCAGTGCGGCGGTCTGCGCCTCGGAGCGGGCCTCGGCGAGGCGGCGTCTGAACGTGAGCGTCCCGGCCCGGGTGGACTCGATGAAGCGTCGTGCGCGGGCCGGGGTGTGACGCAGCATCCAGATCGCGACGACCGGGATCCCGAGCAACGCCCGCACGCGGCTCACCTTGGCCACGTCAGCCTCGGCCGGGGGCAGGCGAAGCACGGGAAGGAGCTCGGCGGACGCTTCCATGCCGCCGAAGATCCCGGTGACGCCGCGGCCGCCGCCGACCATCGGGATCTGATCGAAGGCGGAGCCCAGCAGCGTGGCGTTGAAGTAGCAGCGCCCACCGATGAGCGTGGTGAGCCGGTCGATCTCCACGTGCACGCCGAGCCTGCCGAGGAGTGCGTCCACGAAGCCGGAGGCCAGCGGGCCGATCACCGACCACGTCATCGGCGTGACCACGTCCGGCAGGACCTCCCCGGCGTTGACGTTGCTCCAGATCGTCGGACGGTAGCCCGTTGGCAGCCGCGGGACGACCGAGGTCGTGACCGGCCTGGCCTGCAGCAGCCACAGCCGCGTGCCCTGCAGCGCCCACTCCGTGTCGGCGGGTCCCCCGACGACCCGCTCGGCGGCGAGGGCGATGCCGGCCACCTCGGCGGCCTGCGCGTCGGTGATGGCCGGGAGCGAGGCGTCCCGCGGCGCGACCGAGACCTCGCGCACGGGCCCCGTGCCGTCCGAGGTCAGGCGCAGCGTCTTGGGGGCGATCTCGCGGTCGACCAGTACCAGCTCGGGACGGGAGAAGACGAAGCGGTCGGGCGCCACCCTGCCCGAGACCAACGATTCCCCGATGCCGAGGCACGCCTCTACGACGACGCGTGGCTCTCCCGTGACGGGGTCGACGGTGAAGGCGACCCCCGCCGCGTCCGCAGGCACGAGCCTCTGGACGATGACTGCCATCGCGGCCGAGGCGTGATCGAGCGCGTTGCGCTCGCGGTACCCGTACGCGCGGTCCGACCACAGCGACGCCCAGCAGTCGAGCACGTGCTGCGCGAGCTCGGAGAAGTCCGACGAGAAGTACGTGCCGTGCTGACCGGCGAACGAGTGCCCGGGAGTGTCCTCGGCAAGCGCCGAGGAACGCGCTGCCACGGGCCCGCCGCCGAGCGTGCGATGAGCGGCTGCCAGCGCGTCGAGGACGAGGGCGTCCAGGTCCGCCGAGGCGATGCGCTCGTGCAGGAGGGAGGCGTCGGCGCCCTCCGTCACCGACTCGGCCAGCGAGGCCAAGTCGGCGGAGAGCAGGTGTCGGCGGTAGACCTCGGCGGGTAGACAGAAGGCGTCCGGCACGGCGAGTCCGGCGGCCGCGAGGGCGGCCAGCGACGCCGCCTTCGGTCCGCACGACGCGACGTCGGCCTCGGCCAGCGGGATGACGATCCGATACGACAAGGACGGGCCTCCCCCCGAAGCGTCCCTTCATCAGTCTACTCCCGGAGCGCTGCGCGGTGAGCCCGACGTATACTTCGGACATGCCCGATCGCCGCGTCGCCACCCTGAAGATCGCCTCGCTCATGGCCTCGCCGGAGTACTGCACGCAGTGCGTCGGCAGGCTCTGCGACGCGCTCGGCGGCGTGCCCGGCATCCTGTCGGTGGACTGCGACTCGGGCGCCGGCGACGCCGAGGTCGCCTACGACGCGGACCTGATGTCCGACGAGGACCTGCGCGCCGAGGCCGAACGTCTCGGCTACGAGCTCTTCGGTTCCGTCGCACATGCCGCCTATCGCCTCACCGGCCTCGATTGACCCGACTGCGCGCGGACCGTGGCCAAGTCCGTGGAGAAGCTGGACGGGGTGGTGAGCGCCGAGGTGAACTTCGCCTCCGGCACCATGCTGCTCGAGTACGATCCCGCCACGGACCCGCGCGCGGCCGCCGTGGCGGTGGTGCGCGGTACCGGTCACGGCATCGAGGCGCTCGGTGAGCCCGGTGAGGCCGAAGGCGCCGGGGTGCCGGCGCCGACCTGGTTCGAAGCGCACCGCAGCGAGCTGGCGGTGGCCTCAGGCGGCGGGCTGATCGTCCTCGGCTGGCTGATCGGACGAGCGGGTCCGGCCGTGCCCGAGGTCGCGTCGACCGTGTTCTACGCGCTGGCCATCGTCGCGGGCGGGACGGTCACGTGGCGCCGCGCGTGGGTGTCACTCAAGGCGCGCATGCTCGACATGAACGTGCTGATGGCGATCGCGGTGGTCGGCGCCGCCGCGATCGGCGAGTGGGCCGAGGGTGCGACGGTCGTCTTCCTGTTCGCGCTCGGCGGCACCCTGGAGTCCCGCTCGCTGGCCCGGACGCGCCGCTCGATACGCGACCTGATGGACCTGACGCCTCCGACGGTGCGCCTCAGGCGGCGTGCCGCCGAGGTGGAGGTGGGGCCGGCCGAGGCCGCGGTCGGCGAGACCATGGTCGTCAGGCCGGGGGAGCGCATCGCTCTGGACGGCACGGTGATCTCGGGGAACTCCGCGGTCGACGAGTCGCCGGTGACGGGCGAGTCCGTGCCCGTCGGCAAGGCCGAGGGGGACCGGGTCTTCGCGGGATCCCTGAACACGAGCGGCCTTG
>PNNM01000084.1 GCA_013824215.1 Coriobacteriaceae bacterium | reverse complement strand
CGGGCGACGGCAGCAAGCTGTTCCGCAGCATGTACCTGACCGCCGGGGGCGTGTGGGACCACCTGTGGGTGTTCCCGATCGGCATCTCGGAGGACGGCGGGACCGGCAAGATCCGGAACATCATCGTGCTGGGTACCGACGCGGATCTGGCTCAGGCCGAGCTGCTGCGTCGCGTCGAGAGCCGGGTCGGCGGGCGCGTGAGCGTCCGGGACTTCGCGGGTTTCGGGGAGGACCTGTACACCGGCATCGTCCCCGTCGCCGACGTGCCGCGCCTCACCGACACCCACGCGCCCACGGACTCGCTCATCAAGGTGCAGTGAGTCACGGCGCGTCGCCGCTCACGAAGTACGGCCCGCCCTCGGTGACCTCGATCCTCATCTCCTCGGCCCGCTCGTCCATCCGCGCCCTCTCCCCTCGGGTCCGTCACGAGTGTAGCGCGGGTCCGGTGCTATCATCGGCACCCTGTCCGAAACCGAGCGGGAGGGCCGGTCTCGTTGTCCCGACGGAAACACAGCGTCCTCGCCGGCATGAAGGACATCGCGCCGATCCTCGTGGGCGTGGTGCCGTTCGGCCTCGTGGCGGGCTCAGCGGTCGTCCGCGCCGGGTTCGCCCTGCCCGAGGTCGTCGGGATGTCGCTCATCGTCTGCGCCGGCGCCTCGCAGATCGTCGCGACGACGCTCTTCATCGATGGTGCGCCGATCCTCGTCGTGCTCGGCACCGCGCTGATCGTCAACGCGCGCATGTTCATCTACAGCGCTTCCATCGCTCCGGTGCTGTCGGAAGCCTCCGCGAGATTGCGTCCGCTCCTCGGCCACATGCTCGTGGACCAGAACTACGTCGCGACGATGACGCAGGGTCGCCTGCGCCTCGACGTCAGCATCGTGCCGTACTACGTGGGGGCTTGGCTCGCCCTCGCGGGCGTGTGGCAGGTCTCGAACGTCGCGGGCGCCGTCCTCGGACCGCTCGTGCCCGCGGCATGGGGCCTCGACTTCTCGGTCCCGCTCGTGTTCCTCGCTCTGCTCACCCCCTCGCTGAAGGGCCGCACCGCCGTGAGCGTGGCTCTGGTCTCGGGGGTCGCCGCCGCCGTTCTCGTGCCGCTGTTGCCGATGCAGACGGGCCTCGTGGCCGCCATCGCCGCGGGAATGGCGTACGGCGCGTGGCGCGACCGGCGGACCGGAGAGGAGCCGGCATGAGTCCGAGAGCGAGCTTCTGGCTGATCATCCTCGTGCTCGCCGCCGGGACCTGGGCGATGCGCAGCATCCCGATCATGCTCCACGGGCACGTCCCGAACCCCCCGTGGCTCGAGCGGCTGCTCAAGCACGTCCCGGTCGCGGCGCTCACCGCGCTCGTCGTACCCGGAGCGCTCTATCTGAAGACGGACGGGATCCTCGCCTTCGCCCCGGCGCGCGCCGTCGCGGCGACGGTGGCGCTGTTCGTGGCGCTGCGCACGAAGAACGTGCTCGCGACCCTGTTCGTCGGCATGGCGGTGCTGTGGCTCGGGCAGTGGGGCTTGGCCGCGTTGTAGACGGGCGACCGACGCCGGGCGGCGGGGCTCGAGCCTACTCCCGACCGGCCCGCTTCCGGTCCTTCTCGCCGAGCAGCCGCTTGCGGAGCCGCACGCTCTTCGGCGTGACCTCCACAAGCTCGTCGTCCTCGATGTACTCGAGCGCCTCCTCGAGCGTGAAGACGATCGGCGGCGCGAGCTGGATGCCCTTGTCGGCCGCGGCGGCGCGCATGTTCGTGAGCTGCTTGGCCTTCGCCACGTTGACCACCAGGTCGTTGTGCTTGGCGTGCACGCCGACGACCATGCCCTCGTAGCATATCTCGCCGGGCCCGACGAACAGCCTGCCGCGGGTCTGGAGCGCGTCGAGCGCATAGGCCACCGACTTGTCCGAGCTCATCGCGATGAGCGAGCCGTTCTGGCGCCCGCCGATGTCGCCACGGTACGGCCCGTACTCGGCGAAATGGTGGAACAGCGTCGCCTCTCCGCGCGTGCCGTTGAGGATGCGCGTGCGCAGACCCATCACGCCGCGGCTCGGGATGCGGAACTCGAGGTGGACGTGCTCGTCGCGCTGGACCATGTCGGTCATCTCACCGCCCGCCGAGCCGAAGATCTCGATGACCTTGCCCGCGTACTCGCTCGGCACGTCGACGACCGCCTGCTCGATCGGCTCGAGCGTCTTGCCGTCCACCTTCTTCAGGATGACCCGCGGCCGGCCGACCTGGAACTCGCAGCCTTCGCGCCGCATCGTCTCCATCAGGACCGAGAGGTGGAGCACGCCGCGGCCGGCGACCTCCATGCCGGTCCTGTCCGGGTTCTCTGTGATGCGCATCGAGATGTTGGACTCGGCCTCCTTGAGCAGCCGCTCCTTGATCTGGCGTCCGCCGACGATCTCGCCCTCCCGGCCCACGAGCGGGCTCGTGGACGCCTCGAAGACGACCGACATCGTCGGTTCCTCGACGTGGATGGGCGCGAGCGTGACCGGATCGATGCGGCAGGTGAACATGTCGCCGATGTCGGCGTCGTCGACACCCACCACCGCGCAGATGTCGCCGGCGTGTGCGGCCTCGGCCTCGACGCGGCCGAGCGCTTCGAAGGTGAACAGCTGTTTGACCTGGGCGGCATAGCGCGCCCCGTCGTTCTTGATCACGAGGATGCGTTCGCCGGAATGAAGGGTGCCCGAGAAGATGCGCCCGATGCCGATGCGCCCAACGTAGTCCGAGTAGTCGATCGTGCAGACCTGCATCGCCACCGGGCCGTCCACGTCGACGTCGGGAGCGGGGATGTGGTCGATGATGGCGTCGAGCAGCGGCAGCATGTCCATGTTGTCGTCTTCGGGCTCGAGACGCGCGTAGCCGTCGACGGCGCTCGTGTACACGATCGGGAAGTCGAGCTGCTCGTCGTCGGCGCCGAGGTCGACCATGAGGTCGAAGACCTGGTCGATGACCTCGTGCGGGCGGGCGCCCGGACGGTCGATCTTGTTGATGACGACGAGCGGCTTCAGCCCATGCTCGAGCGCGTGACGCAGCACGAAGCGGGTCTGCGGCATCGTGCCCTCGAACGCGTCGACGATCAGCAGGCAGCCGTCGGCCATCTTCAGCACCCGCTCGACCTCTCCGCCGAAGTCGGCGTGCCCGGGTGTGTCGATGACGTTGATCTTGATGTCCCGATGCCTGATCGAGATGTTCTTGGCCAGTATGGTGATGCCGCGCTCGCGCTCCTGGTCGTTGCTGTCGAGCACACGCTCAGCGACCTGCTGGTTGTCGCGGAACACGTGCGTCGTCTGCAGCAGACGGTCCACCAGCGTCGTCTTGCCGTGGTCCACATGCGCGATGATGGCTATGTTGCGGACGTCCTCTACACGCATCTTGTTATCGAAGCTCCGGTCCTCGTGGTATCGCGGGCGCGCTAGAGTAGCACGTAGCGCGCCGAAGGCACCTGCGCACCTTCGCGCCATACGTCCTCCGCGCCACCCGGATCGAGAGGAACGGTGACCCCAGCGATGGATACCGAGACGATCTCCTACGCCTTCGCGGACACGTCGCTCGGGCGGCTCCTCGTCGGCATGAGCGACACGGGCGTCACCTGGGTGGGACTCGGCGAGAGCGAGACGTCGATGCTCGACGCGCTGGCGCGCTCCTTCCCCCGGGCCGAGCTCATGCTGGCTGGCGACGAGCGCTCGGAGTGGGTCGCCGCCGTGGTCGGTCATGTGGAGGATTCGCGTCACCCGAAGGAGGTGCCGCTCGACCTGCGAGGTACGGAGTTCCAGCGTGCGGTGTGGGACGCCTTGCTCGCCGTCCCGCCGGGCCGGACGCGCAGCTACTCCGAGATCGCGCGTGCCGTCGGCAGGCCGACGGCCGTTCGCGCCGTGGCGCAGGCGTGCGGCGCCAATCCCGTGGGCGTCGTCGTGCCCTGCCACCGCGTGATCGGCGCGGACGGTTCGCTCACCGGCTATGCGGGCGGCCTGCCGCTCAAGCGGGCGCTGTTGACGCGCGAGGGCGCTCTGTGAGGGATCTGCCCGCGGGAGCCGAGCGACTCGCCGGCGACACCTTCTACCTCCCCGGGCCCACGAACTCGGGCTGGATCGATGGCGTGCTCATCGACACCGGCCCGGACGAGGCCGCCTACGAGGGCCGTTCCTTCGACCGCCTGCTCATCACCCACGGGCACGCCGACCATTTCGCGTGCGGTGCGTACCTGCGCCGCGCCGGCACGCTCGTGCATGCCCCGCGCGACGACGCCTCGCTCATCGAGAACCCCGAGGTCAACATCCGCGGCATGTTCTCGTGGGCCAAGCCGGGCGACCTGCTGGTCACGAAGCTGTTCCGGGGCGAGCCCTGCCACGTCGACGGCCTCGTCGAGGTCTGGGACGATCGCAGGGCAGCCGCGATACCGCTGCATGGGCACACGCTCGGCCACACCGGCTTCCTCACCGCCGACGGCGTGCTGTTCACCGGCGACGCGCTCTACCAGATCCCGATCTGGGAGCGGCACCCGCTGCCGTACTGCATCGATCCGGCGATGGTGACCGCGTCCCTCGAGCGCATCCGCGCCACGGAGTTCGACGTGCTCGTGCCGGGGCACGGCGTCCCGTGCTCGCGTCAGGAGGCCGAGGCGCACATCGACCACCACCTCGGTGAGCTGCGCGCGATCGAGGAACTGCTCGTCGAGCGGCTCAAGGTGGAGCACACGACCGAGGACGCCATCGCGCTGGTCTCCGCCGAGCGGGGACTCGGCGACAACGCCGCCCAGTACTGGCTCGCCGTCACCACCGTGAAGGGCTTCCTCGGCGACCTGCTGGGACGCGGTGAGATCGAGTTCTTCGTCCGAGACCACGCAGGATGGTGGAGGACCGCTTAGGCGCTCGGGTCTTCCCGCTCGGCGGCCGGCGGTGCTGGCGTCTCCGCGGTCTGCGTGTCCTCGGCCCCGGCGGCACGTTCCCGCATCCGCTCTGAGGCGTCTCCCATGCTGTCCGCCGCCCGCCGAAGCGCTTCCGCCACCTTCGGTGCGACCTGCCCGCTGAAACGCTCACCCGCGACCTTGAACGCCTCGCCGGTCTTCTCGGCCGCCTCCTTGAACGATTGGCCGACGTCGGAGGAGGCCGCCCGGTCCACCGCCTCGCCGAGCTCGCGGCCGACCCCGTCGAACCGCTCTTTCAGTTCCGCCGCCCGCCGACGATTCTCCGGATCGTCGACCGCGGCCTTGGCCCAGGTCGCGACCGCCCTGCCGAGCTCGTCGAGCTGCGAGAGGACCTCGCGCCACGCCTCGCCGGAGCCGGGCAGCCCGGAGGTCTCGGGGATGGCCTCGGCCACCGGAGTCGCCTCCTGCTCGATCCTGTCCTGGTCGTCCAT
>PNNM01000083.1 GCA_013824215.1 Coriobacteriaceae bacterium | reverse complement strand
TCTCGCGCCAGCTGTGGTGGGGGCACCAGATACCGGTCTTCTACTGCGACGCGTGCGGCGAGATGGCCGCCTCGATGACGGACCTCGAGGTCTGCCCGAAGTGCGGCGGTCCCGTGCGCCAGGACGAGGACGTGCTCGACACCTGGTTCTCATCGGCGCTCTGGCCGTTCGCGACACTCGGATGGCCCGAGGAGACGCCGGAGTTCGGCTACTTCTACCCGACCACCGTGCTGTCCACCGCCCGCGACATCCTGTTCCTGTGGGTGGCGCGCATGATCATGCAGGGATGCAAGTTCGCCGGCGACATCCCGTTCTCGGAGGTCATCATCCACCCCACCGTGTTCAACGCCGAAGGGCGGCGGATGAGCAAGTCGCTCGGCACCGGGATAGATCCGCTCGATCTGATGGAGCACTACGGTGCCGACGGCATGCGGTTCGGCCTCATGCTCCAGACCACCGGCAACCAGGACATCAAGTTCGCCGAGGAGAAGCTCGCCTCGTCGCGCAACTTCGCGAACAAGATCTGGAACGCGAGCCGCTTCGTGCTCATGAACCTCGGCGACGACTACGTGCCGGGGCCGCCGCACGCCGAGACCGTGGCCGACAAGTGGATCCTCTCGCGGTTGGCCGCGCTGGCGGAGACCACCGATCTGGGGCTCGACGTGGACGCGGCGCGCGCGGCCGGAGCCGACGCGTTCCAGTTCGGCGAGGTGGCCCGGGCCCTGTACGACTTCTTCTGGTCCGAGTTCTGCGACTGGTACATCGAGCTGGCCAAGGCGCGCCTGAACGCGGGAGGGGAGGCGCGGCTGGCGGCGCAGCGCACCCTCGTGTTCGTGCTGGACCGGGCGCTGCGACTGCTGCATCCGATGATGCCGTTCGTCACGGAGGAGATCTGGAGCCGGCTGCCGCTGGCCGAGGCGGACTCGGCCCCGGCGCTCATGGTGGCCGACTGGCCGACAGGGCTGGGCGCCTTCCGGGACGAGGAGGCGGAGAACTCGATGCGCGTGCTCCAGGAGCTCGTCACCGAGGTCCGCGCGATCCGCGCGCGCTACAACGTGCCGCCCAAGACGATGGTGGACCTGATCGTGAAGGCCTCCGGCGCCGACGGCATGCTCGTGGACGCGCAGGGCCACTACCTGCACGAGCTGGCGGGCGCGGGCTCGCTGCTCGTGGCCGCCGATGCAGTCAAGCCGCCGCACGCGGCGGTTGCCGTGGCCGGCGGCGTGGAGCTCTACGTGCCGCTCGAGGGACTCGTCGACATCGCGGCGGAGCGCGAGCGGGCCAGCAAGGAGCTGCACAAGGCCGCCGAGGAGCTGGAGCGCCTCACCAGGAAGCTGGCCAACGAGGGCTTCCTGGCCAAGGCGTCGGCGGAGGTCATCGACAAGGACCGCGCGAAAGCCGCGGAGCTGGCCGAGGCGGTCGCCAAGCTCACGGCCCAGATCTCCGACCTGGCGGACTAGATCAGGCGCACCCCGTCAAGCGGTCCGGTTCGCGCGAAGGCGCGCCGGTCGGCCGTGACCAGCTCGCAGTCGAGCTGCCGCGCGAGCGCGAGGAAGACCGCGTCGTAGACTGCGATGCCGTGGCGGAACGCCAACCGGGTGGCGTCACCGAGGAGCGCGCGGTCGAGGTCGAACAGCTCGATGTGGAGCAGATCGAACTCGTCGACGAGTTCTAGGACATCGGACTGCGAGAGACCGGCGTAGCGCAGCCCGTTGGCGAGCTCCAGCGGGAGCGAGACCGGTCCCGCGAGAGCGACCGCGCCACCGAGATGGTCGGCGAGCAGTGCCTCCGCCGTTTCCACACCGTGCTCTTCGGCGGGGGCGAGCCACTTGAAAGCCACGGACGTGTCGACCACCACCGGGCGGCTCATCGGCGTGTGTCCGGGGGAGTGTCGCGCTCGCGGTCGGTCCGGAGCCGCTCCAGGAGGTCGTGATCGCGCGGGACCTTGCTGCCGATGCGCTTGAAGGTGGCGGCGGCGCGCTCGATGTCCTTGTGACGGCGCTCATCCGCCGTGAGGTTGCGCACGTCGGTGACGTAGCGCGCGCTGGCCTCGGCGATGAAGCCGCTGCGCGTGAGGCCGAGGTCCGTCGCCGCGGAGTCTATCTCCCCCACCAGATCGGGCGGGAGCGAGACGTTCACCTTGTAGACGGCCATGACGGGAACCTCCGGGTCGGCGCGCCTATGAGATACACCGCGAGTGTATCCCTCGGCTGTGACACGGTCAAAGAAGCCGCCGTTCGCGGCGTCTCCTTGCGGGCCGCGAGCGGTCGGGACCACAATCGCCACATGGCACGCGCACTCACATACGCCGAGGCGGTCGCCGCGCTGACGGGCGCGCTGCGTTTCGGCACGAACCCGTCGCTCGACAAGATCCGCGCGCTCTGCGAGCTGCTCGGCCATCCCGAGCGCGCGTGCCGCTGGGTGCAGGTGACCGGCACGAACGGCAAGACCTCGGTCACGCGCATGACCGCCGCCGTCTTGTCCGCGCACGGGGTGCGCACCGCCGCGTACACGAGCCCGCACCTGGCCGAGTACCGCGAGCGGATCGAGGTCGGCGGCGAGCCGGTCTCGGAGGCGGACTTCGCGCGCGCGGTCTCGGCGGCCCTCGACGCCGACGCCGCTCTCGACGGCGAGCCCGCCACGGAGTTCGAACTGCTGACCGCGGCCGGCTTGTGGCTCATGCGCGACCTCGGCGTGGAGTGGGGCGTGCTCGAGGTCGGCATGGGCGGCCGCTGGGACGCCACGAGCGTGGTGGAGCCGCAAGTGGCGGTCATCACCGGCGTGGCGCTCGACCACATGCGGCATCTCGGCGGCACTGTGGAGGAGATCGCCGAGGACAAGGCGCAGATCATCAAGCCGGGCAGCCTCGCCGTGCTTGGGCCGGGGACCGATGCCGCCGACGCGGTGCTCGCCGCCCGCGCGGGAGAGGTGGGCGCGCCGATCGTGCGGGTGCGCGAGGACGGCGGGCTCGTCGCCTGGGACGTGGTCGCGGTGCCGGACCGTCCCGGGGGGCCGACCCGTCTCGACGTGCTGAGCCCGCTCGCCGGGTACACCGGCATCGAGCTGACGGCCCCCTCGTACCAGGCGCCGAACGCGGGGGTCGCACTTGCCGCCTGCGAGGCGGCGCTCGGCCGCGCGCTCGACCGCGGGGCGGTGCGAGCAGCCTTCGCGAGCCTCCGGTTCCCGGGCCGCTTCGAGCTGCTGCGCGAGTCGCCGCAGCTCGTCATCGATGGCGCGCACAACCCCGAGGCTGCGCTCGTGCTCGCCGTGGCGATCGCCGAGGCGTGGCCGGATCCGCAGCGGCGCCCCGCGGTCCTGCTCGGCGTGCTCGACGACAAGGACGCCGAGGGCATCGTGCGCGCGCTCGCACCCGTGGTGACCGCGTTCGTGTGCACGCGCAGCGCCTCGTCGCGCGCGCTCCCGTCCGCGGACCTGGCGGCGGTCGTGGAGAGGGTCACCGGCACCCCGCCGAAGGCGGACGACGACCTGCGCGCGGCGCTGGCACTCGCCGAGGACATCGGCGGCGGGGCAGGCGTCGTGGCGACCGGGAGCCTGACTGTGGCGGGCGAAGTGCGGGCGTTGTTCTGCTAGAATCCCTGCAGGCGCGGCCCTTCACAGACGAGCCGCGCGTCGCTTCGAGAGGCGGGACATGGGCGAACTCCTGGCGCCTTACCAGGACGAGATACGGCTCGCGACGCAGCTGTGCTGGCTGTTCTTCTTCGTCTTCACCTTCGCGCTCGTCTTCTGGACCTGGCGCGATGCGTACCGGCGCGGCGGCATGGCGTGGTTCTGGGCGCTCGTGGTGGTCATCTTCAACGTGGCCGGTTGGGCGATCTACCTCATCATCCGCCCGCCGGAGTACGCCGCCGACGCTCGCGAGCGCGATCTGGAGATACGAGCGAAAGAGGTGACGCTCGCCCGCGACCTCGAGACGTGTCCCGCGTGCCTCAAGCCCGTGGAGAGGGACTTCCTCATCTGCCCGTACTGCATGAAGAAGCTGCGGAAGGGCTGCATGGAGTGCGGCAAGGCCCTGAAGCTCAACTGGACGGTCTGTCCCTACTGCAAGACGAAGCAGTAGCGCCGCGGTCATGGTCGAGATAGCGGTCAAGCTGCCCGACGGCTCCGAGTTGAGCGTCGCCGAGGGCGCCACGGTCCGCGACGTGGCAGCCGCCATCGGCGCGCGTCTCGCTCAGGCCGCCATCGCCGGCAAGCTCGACGGCACGCTCGTCGACCTCGGCCATGTCGTGAACGCCGGCCAGACGGTCGAGATCGTCACCGACCGCTCGCCCGAGGCGCTCCACATCCTCCGTCACTCGGCGGCGCACGTCATGGCCGAGGCGGTCAAGCAGCTGCACCCGATGGCGAAGTTCGGCATCGGACCTGCGATCGAGGACGGCTTCTACTACGACTTCGAGGTCGGCCGCCCGTTCACGCCGGAGGATGTCGAGGCTATTCAGGAGCGGATGCGCCAGATCATCTCCGAGTCGCTCCCGTTCACGCGCGGAGAGCTGGACCGGCTGGAGGCGCACGACGCTTTCGAGGAGCAGCCGCTCAAGCAGGAGCTCATCTCCGAGCTGCCCGAGGACGAGGTCATCAGCGTCTACACCCAGGGCACCTTCACCGATCTCTGCCGAGGGCCGCACGTTCCGGACACCTCGTGGGTGAAAGCGTTCAAGCTGACCAAGGTGGCCGGCGCCTACTGGCGCGGCGACTCGGACCGCCCGATGCTCCAGCGCATCTACGGCACCGCGTGGTTCTCGGACAAGGATCTCGCGGCGTACCTGACGCGCATCGAGGAGGCCGAGAAGCGCGACCACCGCAAGCTCGGCCGTGAACTCGACCTGTTCTCGTTCCACTCCGAGGCGGGCGCCGGGCTCGTCTTCTACCACCCGAAGGGCGCGCGCGTCCTGCGCCTCCTGCAGGACTGGGAGCGCGCCGAGCACTACCGGCGCGGATATGCCGAGATAATCACGCCGCACATCTTCAAGGCGGACATCTGGAAGACCTCGGGGCACTACGATTTCTACCGCGAGAACATGTACTTCTTCGAGATCGACGAGGGCGAGGGCCAGCCGCCCGTCGAGTACGGCGTGAAGCCCATGAACTGCCCGGGCGCGGTCATGGTCTACGCCAACGACGTGCGCTCCTACCGCGATCTGCCGATGCGCCTGCTGGAACTCGGCACGGTCTACCGCCACGAGAAGTCCGGCGTCGTGCACGGGCTCATGCGCGCGCGCGGGTTCACCCAGGACGACGCGCACATCTTCTGCACCGCCGAGCAGGTCAAGCCCGAGGTCGCCGGCGTGCTCGACTTCGTGGACTGGGCGATGTCCGCGTTCGGCTTCTCCTACACCGCCGAGGTCTCCACGCG
>PNNM01000082.1 GCA_013824215.1 Coriobacteriaceae bacterium | reverse complement strand
CGAAACGGTCTGAGGGGCGTAGACTCGAGGGACCGAGCACCGCGTCCCGGTAGGCGCGCATGGATCGTCCGAGCACAGGGTCGTCGTCCGCGACAGCGTGGCGGATCGCCGCGGTCGCTGCGTTCGTGTGCGCGGCTGTGCTCTTCCCGCTCGCGGTGTCCTACTCGGCTGACATCCCGATCGCCACGGTCGCGGTAGGCAACACGCCCGCGGCCATCGCTGTGAACCCGCTGACGCATCGCGTCTTCGTCTGCAACTACTTCGGTGACAGCGTCTCCGTCATCGACGGAGTGTCCGATGCGGTGACCGCGACCGTCGCGATGCCCACCACCGGTGCGGCCGCCGCTCTGCCGATCGCCGCCATCAGCGCTCCGACGCTCGGGCTGACGTACATCGCGAACTGGCAGTCGCACAAGGTCGTGTACCTGGCCGAGCCCGCGTACAACGCCACCGTCGTCGTGACCGTGCCGTTTCTCAACGGCGGTAATCCTCGCGCCCTGGCCGTGGACCCGGCGAGCACGCCGCCGAAGCTCTACGTGGCCAACTACCACACGAACAACGTGAGCGTGCTCAACGCTGTGACCGGCGCGCTCATCACGGAGGTGCCGGTGGGCGGCTCGCCGCGCGCACTCGGGATCTACTCCAGCGGCGGGAGCACCCGCATCTTCGTCGGGAACAGGGCCACCAACAACGTCTCCGTGATCGACGGCGCGACAGACTCGGTGATAGCGACTCTCGCGCTCGACGGTCCGCCGAAGACCATCGCGGTGCACGCCGGCAACGGCAAGGCGTACGTGACGGTGCCGGCGAGCGATCACGTGTTCGTCATCGGCGCCGCGGATACGATCGTCGCGACGATCACGGTGGGCGACAACCCGGTCGGGATCGCCGTGCGACCGGATCTGGACGTGGCCATGGTCGCCGACTACCTGAGCAACCGTGTCACGGTGATCGATACTGTTCTCGACTCCGTGACCGCGACCCGCGCCGTCGGACCGGGGCCGTTCTCGGTGACGCCAGCGCCGCTCGACAACAAGTGGTACGTGACGAACAAGCTCGGCTCCACGGTCAACGTGCTGGACGGGACGTACAACGTCACGACGGTCGCGGTCGGCACCGAACCGTTCGCGGTCGCGGTCGACGAGTCGCTGAGCCCTCGCGAGGCGTACTGCACGAACTACGCGAGCGACACGGTCACGGTGATCGACGAGCCGCTGGCAGTCACCTCCGGGTCGGGGATGGGAGTCGCCCATGCAGCCGGTGGCCCGACCTCTCCGAGGGTCGCCGTCGCCGCTGATCCGCTGCCCGGCAACGTCACGACCGAGGCGACGCACATCTTCACGGGCTCGGCCGACGCGACCACCTTCCCCGAGAGTTTCGCGGTCCTCGCGGCTTGGTATGCTCTGGACTCCGAGACCGAATGGCATCGTGCGGAGATCACATCGGGGGCCGGCACGCCTTCCGTGCGCTGGCGTGCCGAGGTCGGTCCGCTCGCGACGGGATCCCACACGCTCCGCGTGGTGGCCATGGACCAGGGCATCGCCGCAGCGTCATCCACCGGGGGCCAGGAAGGCCTCGGAGGAGGCTCAGGGAGTTCGGGTCCCTTCGTCGACGAACCGGCGACGTACGCGTTCACCTACGTGGACGCATCCTCGGACACCACTCCGCCTGTGACGTCGGTCTCCGGCGTGCCCGGCGGCTGGTCGAGCACGGACGTGACCGTCACGCTCACAGCCACCGACACTGGCGGCTCGGGAGTGGCGAGCACGTGGTACTCGCTCGACGGTGGTGCGCCCCAGCTCTACACCCTGCCGTTCGGTCTCAGCACGCCGGGCACCACGACGGTCGCGTGCTGGTCGATCGACGTGGCGGCCAACACCGAGACGAGCCATTCGGCCGACGTACGCATCGACAAGACGCCGCCGGCGACGACCTCGGATGCCGCGGCATCCTACGTGGGCACCGCGACCGTGCACCTGAGCGCGACCGACGCGCTCTCGGGGCTGGCGGGCACGGCGTACAACCTCGACGGGAGCGGGTGGACGACCGCCACCACGGTCGTGACCACCGTCACCGGCGGGCACACGCTGCAGTACCGCTCGGTGGACGCGGCGGGGAACCTCGAGTCGCCCGGCAGCGTCGCCTTCACCATCGTCGCGGGCAGCGTGGCCGACGTGCCGACCGGGACCGATGTCGTGGTGACCACGCCCGAGGGGGTCACGTTCGAGTTCGACGAGGTGACCTCGGCCGGTACCGTGACCGTTGCACACACGGGCTCCGGACCGCAGCTTCCCGGCAACTTCCGGCTCGCCCGCGGCGCCTACTACGATATCTCGGTCTCGGCATCGTTCTCCGGCTTCGTTACCATCACCCTCCCCTACGACGAGAACGCGATCGTGGGCAAGGAGAAGAACCTGAAGCTGTTCCACCGCACGTCCGCAGGGCGGTGGGAGGACATCACGGTGTCGGTGGACACCGCGGCGAACACCATCACCGGCCGCACGAGTTCGTTCTCGCCGTTCGGCGTCGGTTACTCGCCGTGGGAGCCCACGTCCACGGCCAACATCGGCTCGCTTCCCACCCCACACAAGGGCTACACGGTCAGCACGAACAAGTGCGCGGTGTGTCACTCGGCGCACAAGTCCGAGCCCACCGGAGAGGTGCTCCTCGGCGTGCCGGCGGCCGACGCGTGCTCGTTCTGCCACATAGAGACCGGCATCGGCATCAGGCGCATCTACGACGCGACCACCACCGCGTATGCGATCGACTCGTCCGTCACCGCTTTCGGCGGAGGTTTCGCGCACACCAAGGACAGCGTCATCTGCCAGGACTGCCACAGCGTGCACGGGGCGCGGACGCTGGATGGCGGCAACATCGCCAAGATCCTCAAGGACTGGACGTACTGGCGAGACGCTCCGGGCGGCTTCACCGACTACTCGACCCTGGCACTGGCCAAGTGGTCGAACCCGGCCACGGTGGCGGTCAAGTACGATCAGCAGTCCGCGTGGTGCACCGGGTGCCACAAGTACTTCACCGAGTCCTACGACACCTCGGCTGCCGCCGTGCAGTACTTCGATGGCACAGGCTGGGCATTCGCGGGAAGCCACGTGATGACGAGCGCGCCGAAGGCGTATGGCAACCCGCACCGCACGATGGAGGGCACGGTGGCCTTCGCGCCGACGGCCACCTGTCGCACCTGCCACAACGCCGGTGCGGTGGACACCACCGGCGGCACGGTCACGAACTCCTTCCCGCACTACACCCCGGACTTCTACCGTTTCATGGGCGTGGGGGCGTCGGTCGCCGAGACGGCTTCCGCCAACACCACCGGCACCGTCGACGGGCTGTGCCTGAAATGCCACCGCGACGGGACCGGCGAGGGCGTGGGGCTCGGGTTCTGAAGGCGGCGCGGTTCTCGGCGACAGGCATACTTGAGTTAGTCATATGAATCTTCTAGGATTCATAACATGAACTCGAGTATAGATATCCTTGAGGCGCTCTTCGGCGGTCCCGCGAGGATCGCCATCCTGCGCTTGCTCGTCCGATCGGCCGTGCCGCTCACCGGCAGGCAGGTCGCCGAACTCGGCGGTCTGAGCCAGCCCGGTGCGTCACGTGCGCTGGAGCATCTGGCGGAACTCGGGGTCGTTCACCGACGTCGGGTGGGCCGTGCGACGTTGCACGAGCTGGAGCGGGAGAACGTGCTCGTCGAGACGATGGTGCTGCCGGTGATCGAGGCCGAGAGCTCGCTCGGCGACGCTCTGCGGGCGGATCTTGCCGAGGCGTTGTCCGGAGCTGCTGTCGCGGTCGTCCTGTTCGGAAGCGTGGCCCGCGGAGAAGCCGGTCCGGGAAGCGACATCGACGTGCTGGCTGTCGTGGAGGACGACTCGGCCGCGGCAGCGGCCGGGGTCGCGGCCGACGAGGCGGGTCCGCGGCTCTTCCGCCGGTGGGGCATGCCGCTGTCCGTAGTGGTCACGACCCGGCGCTCGCTCGCTCAGGAGTCGCCAGCGTTCCTGGAGCGGGTGCGCGTGGAGGGCGTCGCGGTGTCAGGGACGGCGGAGTGGGAGAGGATGCGCGATGGCCCGCAGTGACCGCACCCGGCGCGCGATGAAGTCGGATGCTCGGGCATACCTCGCCAAGGCCGAGCAGTTCTTGGCCGGCATGGAGGCGGAACTCGCGGAAGAGCGCTGGGATGCGGCAGGTCTCGCGGCGATCCACGCCGGGATCTCGGCGGGTGATGCGGTCCTCGGGTATCACGGTGGGGTCCGGAGCATCGCACAGGACCACCGCGCCACGGTCGACCTCCTCAAGCGGACGATGGGCTCGGCGGCAGACGGTGCTGCCAAGCACCTGAAGCGGCTGATCGACAAGAAGAACCTGGTCGAGTACGAGCAGCGCCGGCTCACGGCCTCCGAGGCGGCGGACCTCGCCGAACAGGCTCGGAGATTCCTCGGCTGGGCGCGCGAGCAACTGCCGAGAACCACGTCGGGGTAGCATGGCCGTGCCGGGTCACGACGAGACGGGAGTACCGCGTGCCCGAGGTCCCAGCCGATCGAGAAGCAGCCGCGTGTCGCGCCTTCGCCCTGCGCGCCGAGGTCGACCGGCACAACCGGCTCTACCACGGACTCGACGCTCCCGAGATCTCGGATGCGGCCTACGACGCGCTCGTCGCCGAGCTCGTAGCGATCGAGACGGCGTTCCCCGACCTTGTCATCCTCGACTCACCGACCCAGCGCGTGGGGGCGCCGCCGAGCGCCGCGTTCGCGCCGGTGCGCCACGCGGCGCGTATGTACTCGCTCGACAATGCGATGTCGCTCGACGAACTCGACGCGTGGTTCGAGCGCCTCGCTCGCGAGGTGGGAGGGCGCGACTGCGCGTTCGTCGCCGAGCTCAAGATCGACGGCGCTTCCATCTCGCTCACGTACGAGGACGGCGCGCTCCTGCGCGCAGCCACGCGCGGCGACGGCGTGACCGGTGAGGACGTCACCCCCAACATCCGCACCATCAAGAGCGTGCCGCTGCGCCTGGCACCCGAGGCGCTGCCGGGCTCGCTGAACGACAAGCTGTTCGGTCCCGAGGAGTGGCCGGCGCTCGAGGTACGCGGCGAGGTCTACATGTCTGCGGTCTCCTTCGAGCGGCTGAACGAGGAGCAGGCCGAGGCGGACCGGCCACTCTTCGCGAACCCGCGCAACGCCGCCGCCGGCGCCCTGCGCCAGAAGGACCCGGCCGTCACCGCCTCGCGCGACCTGTCGACCTTCATCTACCAGCTCGCCGAGCCTCGAGCCCTCGGATTGCGAACTCAATCCGAGGCGCTCGACTGGTTGCGGCTCGCAGGCTTCCGCGTGAACCCGGACATCGAGACGTGCGCGGACGCCGACCAGGTGCGCGCATTCTGCGAGCGCGCGCTCGAGCGCCGCGGCGAGCTGCCCTACGAGATCGA
>PNNM01000081.1 GCA_013824215.1 Coriobacteriaceae bacterium | reverse complement strand
GCCTCTGCGATAATGGAGGTGCGCCGAGACGTGCGACCCTTGGGGGCACCCGATGATCGAGCGATACACCCGGCCCGAGATGGGCGGCATCTGGTCGCTGGAGACCAAGTTCGAGATCTGGAAGGAGATCGAGGTCCTCGCCTGCGAGGCGCAGGCGGAACTCGGTGTCATCCCTGCCGACGACGTGGCCGCCATCCGGGAGCGGGCCGCCTTCGACGTCGCGCGCATCGACGAGATCGAGCGCGAGACGAACCACGACGTCATCGCCTTCCTCACCAACATGGCCGAGCACATCGGCGAACCGTCCAAGTGGGTCCACTACGGCATGACCTCGTCGGACCTCGGCGACACGGCCCTGTGCGTGCAGATGACGCAGGCGCAGGACATCATCATCGAGGATGTGCGCCGGCTCGGTCGCGTCTGCCAGCGGCGCGCCGCCGAGTTCCGCGACACGCTGTGCGTGGGCCGCACCCACGGCATCCACGCCGAGCCGATGACGTTCGGGATGAAGTGGGCCGCGTGGGCGCAGGCCCTCAAGCGCGCCGAGGAGCGCCTGCTCGCCACGCGCAGGTTCTCGTGCGCGTGGGGCGCGATCTCGGGCGCCGTCGGCTCGTACTCGAACATCGACCCGTTCGTGGAGGAGTACGTCTGCCACCGCCTCGGCCTCACGCCGGACCCGGCGTCGACTCAGGTCATCGCGCGCGACCGCCATGCGCACGTGCTCGCGGTGCTCGCCACCGTCGCTGCGACCGCCGAGTGGATCGCCACCGAGGTGCGTGCGCTCCAGAAGACCGACACCATCGAGGCCGAGGAGCCGTTCACCGCGGGCCAGAAGGGGTCCTCGGCGATGCCGCACAAGCGCAACCCGATCACCGCCGAGCGGATCTGCGGCCTGGCGCGCGTGGTGAAGGCCAACGCGCAGGTGGGCTTCGACAACGTGGCGCTGTGGCACGAGCGCGACATCTCGCACTCCTCCGCCGAGCGCGTCGTGATGGCGGACAGCTACATCGCGACAGACTACCTGCTCGCCAAGCTCGAGTGGGTCCTCGACGGGCTGGTGGTCTACCCGCAGGCGATGCTCGCGAACCTCGAGAAGACGCGCGGCCTCATCTACAGCTCGCGCGTCCTGCTCGCGCTCGTGGACTCGGGCATGTCGCGCGAGGACGCGTACCTGATCGTGCAGGCCAACGCGATGGTGGTCTGGGACGACATCCAGAACGCGCGGCGCGGATCGACCTTCCGCCAGCTGCTCGAGGCGGACGCCGAATGCCCGCTGACGGGCGACCAGCTCGACGCGATCTTCGACCCGTGGGCGTTCCTCGAGCGCTCGGGCGTGGTCTACGACCGGGCGGCGACGCTGGAGTTCTAGGAGGCGGAGCCGTCTGTGGGCTGCCACGCGTGCCAGTCGCGCCCGAGCTCGGGCCGCTTCGCCAGCATCGCGTCCAGCACCTGCGTCGCATGCTCGGCGTCCAGTCCGCTGCCGATGCGGACGTTCGACCCGTCGTAGTGGAACAAGAGCCGGCCCTTCTCGATCCGCAGGTGCCGCACCCCACGCAGTTCGTAGACGGTGGTACGCCCGATGCGCAGCGCCTCGACGCGGCTGGTCAGCCTGGTGTCGGTGACGGTGACGACCTCACGGCCGGCGAACGCGAACAGCATGACGCCCCACGCGAAGGCGCCGCCGACGGTCCAGGCCACCAGCCAGACGACCAGGAACATCGACTCGGCGGTGGGGCGCAGGCCGGTCTCGGCGAGGCCCCAGAGGGCGGCGAACTCGCCGGCGGTCCAGCCGACGAGCCAGAACGCGATGAAGACCGCCGCGCAGCCCATCCCGCGGACCGGCACGGTGACCACCAGTCCCGCCGGTCCGTCCTCGATCGTCACCTTCCGGCCGAACACCCCCATGCGCCCGCTCCGTCTATCCGAGTATCTGCGACAGGTAGCTCGCCGCCTTCTGCCCGCTGTCCGGGGCGATGGCCACGGCGATACCGGAACGTCCCGGCTCGGCGAGGTACTTCAGCGCGCCGGCGGCGATGGCGGCCGCCGACGGCCCGACCTGCAGCGCCTCCTCGCGGTAGAGGCGCCGCGCGGCGGCGTCGGTCATGGCGTCGTCCACCCACACGATCTCGTCGATGGCCGACATGTCGAGGTTGCCCGGCACCGCCGTCTCCTCCATGTTCTTCAGTCCCGAGATGTGGTGGCCGGGCAGGGGCTGGATGCCGATCACCTTCACGCTCGGGTCCTGCTCTTTGAGGAAGCGGCTCGTTCCCACGAGCGTGCCGCACGTTCCGAAGCCGGCGAAGAAGTAGCGCACCTGCCCTTCCGTCTGCGCCCAGATCTCGGGGCCGGTGGACTCGTAGTGGGCGCGCGCGTTGTCGGGATTGTCGTACTGGTTCGGCATGATGTAGCCGTCGGGGTCGGCGGCCACGATGGCCTCGGCCATCTTGAACGCCACGTCCATCGGGTGGAGGCCCGAGTCGTCGTCCGCCGGCGTGAACAGCACCTCGGCGCCGAACGCCCTGAGCAGCGCCGTCTTCTCGGACGAGAGCACGTGCGGGGCGGTGGCGACCATGCGCTTGCCCATGAGCTGCGCGATGGCGGCCAGCGCGATGCCGGTGTTGCCCGAGGTGGCCTCGATGACCGCCTTGTCGTCGAGCTCGCCGCGCTCGATCAGGCCGGCGAGCAGCCATTTCGCGGTGCGGTCCTTGATCGAGCCGAACGGGTTCACCCACTCGCACTTCACGTAGAGCGCGACGTCCGGGTTCGGGAGCACGTGGTTCATCCGCACGATCGGCGTGGGGTGCGCCGTGTCCCCGCACATGTCGAGCAGGTCGTCGTAGCGCGCGAGGCGCGAGTCGTTGCCGAGCCCGGGGCGAAGCCCCTCGGCGTGCGAGTCCGGTGCGTCGGTCATCCTCGTCCCCGTTCCCGGTGGGCGTGGGCGTATCGGGGGGAAGCATACCGCGCCCGACGCGCGCCCTGCGGTCGAGCACTGCGTGCCGCGGGGGAACACACATCAGGTGCGCATCGACATAAGGAGGTTCGCGATGGGACACGGGGTGTGTCGACGATGACCCGCGACGAGGTGATGGCGCGCCTGCTCGCGGCGCGCGGTGAGTTCGATGCGAAGGTGGCTGCGGTCCCACCCGAGCGGCTGGATGTGGCGCCGCCGGGGCATACGCACTCGCCGAAGGAGATCGCCGCGCACGTCGATGCGTACGAGGAGCTGATCACCGAGCGGCTCCGGGCGGCCCGTGCGGGTGAGACGACCGCGTTCGACCGCGACCGCGTGGGCTGGAAGGAGTTCAACGAGCGCGTGTGGGGCGAGGCGCGCGGGACCGAGGCCGCTGTCGTGCTCGAGCGCTCGGCCAGGGTCTTCGCCGAGATGCTCGCCGAGATCGGGCAACTGACGGACGCCGAGTTGAACGAGGTCACAGGGGTGACCGCGGTCATCGATCCTGCGTGGCTGGGGAAGCACACGCTCGGCGAGATCGTGGGCATCGACACGTTCGAGCACTATCCGATGCACTTCGAGGCGCTGGACGCGGCGTGCGCATGACCGCTCGGCTGACGCGCCAGGCGATGTCGGTGCCGCCGGATACAATGGGCGCGACCATGACGACGACGGCACCGCTCCAGGGGGCGTGTTCATGCAGACAACGATCGTGTGGGTGCTTCTCGGCGCCGTGTTCGGCGCGGGCGTTGCCGCTCTGTTCGCTGCCGCCAGACTCCGGACAGCGCAGGCGGCGCGCGTCGAGGACCAGAAGAAGGTCGTCGAGCTCCAGGCCACGCTGCAGGCCGAGCGCGCGGCGGCCGGTGAGAAGTTGGCGCTGCTGGAACAGGCCCGCGAGAAGCTCTCGGAGACGTTCGCGAGCCTGTCGGCGGATGCGCTGAGGCGCAACAACGACGAGTTCCTGCGGCTCGCCAACGAGAACCTGCAGAAGTTCCGCGAGCAGGCCTCCGGCGACTTCAAGCTCACCAAGGCCGAGATCGACAACCTGGTCAAGCCGGTCTCCGAGACCCTCGGCAAGCTCGAGCGACAGGTGGGCGAGCTCGAGGTCAAGCGGGAGGGCGCGTACCACACGCTGACCCAGCAGGTCAAAGAACTCGCGACCGGTCAGAGCGCGCTGGGCAAGGAGACGCGCAACCTCGTCACCGCCCTGCGCGCGCCGGCCACGCGGGGTCGCTGGGGCGAGGTCCAGCTGAAGCGGGTGGCGGAGCTCGCAGGGATGGTGGAGTACTGCGACTTCGTCGAGCAGGAGACGATCGAAGGCGAGGACGGCCGCCTGCGCCCGGACATGATCGTGAAGCTGCCGAACGACCGGTGCGTGGTCGTCGACGCGAAAGCGCCGCTCATGGCCTACCTCGAAGCCGTCGAGTGCACCGACGAGGACACGCGCCAGGAGAGACTGGCCCAGCATGCCAGGCAGGTGCGGGACCACATGATGAAGCTGGCGAGCAAGGCCTACTGGAAGCAGATCGGCGAGAGCCCTGAGTTCGTGGTCATGTTCCTGCCGGGCGAGAGCTTCTACAGCGCGGCTCTCGAGCAGGACCCGAGCCTGATCGAGTTCGGGGCGGACAGCAGGGTGATCCTGGCGACGCCCACCACACTCATCGCCCTGCTCCACGCCGTGGCCTACGGTTGGCGTCAGGAGAAGCTGGCGGAGGACGCCGAGCAGATAGCGCGGCTCGGCGCCGATCTCCACGTCCGGCTCGTGAAGGTGCTCGAGCACGTCACCAAGGTGGGCAGAGGCCTGCGCACGGCGGTGGACGCATACAACGACGCCGTGGGCTCGATCGAGTCGAGGCTGCTCGTGCAGGCGCGCAAGTTCCAAGGGTTGGCGGCCCCCGCCGAGCGCGGCATCGAGGTGCTGGAGCCGATCGACCGGCAGGTGCGCCACGTGCAGGCGCTCGAACTCGGCCTGCCCGAGGAGTCCGCGGCGCCCGATCCGGACTCCGGAGCTGGACCGGACGTCCCGTAGCCGCCTGTCGTCGTATGATGGCCGCATGAGCAGGGCGATCGTCACGTTCGAGCCGCAGGGGCTGACCGTCGAGGTCGAGTCCGGCACCGTCCTGTCCGACGCCGCCAACGAAGCCGGCGCTCGCCTCGACACACCCTGCGGCGGGGCCGGGGTCTGCGGCGGGTGCGGCGTCTACGTGACCGGCGAGGTCTCCCCGCCCACGTCCGACGAGCGCGCCGTCATCCCACCCGACCGCCTCGCGCGCGGGCTTCGTCTCGGGTGTCGCGCCCGGGCGGTCGGCGATGCGGCGGTTCGCGCGCTTTCGGCGGGAGCGCCGGGACCGCGCCTCCAGGTGGTCGAGACCGCCGAGGTGCTCGGCTTCCCGATCGATCCTGAGGGCCTCGACTCGTCCGCGGACCTGGGACGGTCGCTCGGCGCGGCCATCGACGTGGGGACCACGACGCTCGTGGTCTCTCTCGTGGACCTGCGCAACGGTGACGAACTCGCGGTCGC
>PNNM01000080.1 GCA_013824215.1 Coriobacteriaceae bacterium | reverse complement strand
GAGGTAGCCGTTGTTGAGCAGCACCACCTTGACCGGCAGCATGTTGATCGCCGCGGTGGCCATCTCCTGGCTGTTCATCTGGAGCGAGCCGTCGCCCGCGATGTCGATCACGAGCGCGTCGGGCCGCCCCGCCTGAGCGCCGATGGCCGCGGGCAACCCGAAGCCCATCGTCCCCAGGCCTCCCGAGGACACCCAGCCGCGTGGCTCGCGCACGGTGTAGTACTGGCACGACCACATCTGGTTCTGGCCCACCTCCGTGCACAGCACCGTCTCGCGGTCCTTCGTGAGCTCGTCGACGCGCTGGACCACGTACTGCGGGTGCAGAACGTCGCCCTCGCCCTCGTGCCCGTAGTGGAGCGGGAAGCGCTTGCGCCAGTCGTCGACCACGCGCCACCACGCCTCGGTCTTCGGCTCCGCGCCTGTCTTGCGCAGGTCGGCGACCAGCTCGTGTGCCACCTGCTTGGCGTCGCCCACGATCGGCACGTCCACGGCTCGGTTCTTGCCGATCTCGGCCGGGTCGATGTCCACGTGGATGATCTTGGCCTTGGTGGCGAATGCAGCCAGCTTGCCGGTCACGCGGTCGTCGAAGCGCACGCCGATGGCGATGAGCAGGTCGGTCTCGGTCAGCGCGTAGTTGGTGTACTTCGCGCCGTGCATGCCGGGCATGCCGATCCACAGGTGATGGTCCTCGGGGAAGGCGCCCTTGCCCATCATCGTGGTCGTGACCGGCAGCTGCATGAGCTCGGCGAGCTCCTTGATCTCCTTGGCAGCCCCGCTCGCGATCACGCCGCCGCCGATGTAGAGCAGCGGCTTGCGCGCGCGGGCGATCAGGCCCGCAGCCTGCTTGATCTGCTTGCTGTGCCCCCGATACGTGGGCTTGTAGCCCGGCAGGTTCACGCTGTCCGGGTAGCGGAAGCCGATCTCGGTCTTGGTCACGTCGACAGGCAGGTCGATGAGCACCGGTCCGGGGCGTCCCGTCGTGGCGATGTGGAACGCCTCCTTCATGACCTCGGGAAGGTCGGAGGCGTCCTTCACCAGGTAGTTGTGCTTCGTGACCGGCAGCGTGATGCCGGTGATGTCGGACTCCTGGAAGGCGTCCGTGCCGATCACGGCGGTGGAGACCTGTGCGGTCATCACGACCATCGGGATCGAGTCCATGTAGGCGTTGGCGATGCCCGTCACGGTGTTGGTCGCGCCCGGTCCGCTCGTGACGAGCACCGGCGCGACGCGTCCCGTGGCGCGCGCGTAGCCGTCCGCCATGTGGCAGGCGCCCTGCTCGTGCCGCGGCAGGATCGTGCGGATCTGCTTGCAGTCGTAGAGCGCGTCGAAGATGGGCAGGGCCACCCCGCCCGGATAGCCGAACAGGGTGTCGACCCCCTCGGCCTCCAGCGAACGGACGATCGCGTCGGCCCCTGTCATGCGTTCTGTCATGAAACCACCGCCCCTCTGTCTGCGCTCGAGACGGACCGCGCGTAGCGCGCGAGGTATCCGCTGGTGACCCGTGGTTCCGGGGCCGTCCAGCGCCCGCGACGCTCGGCGAGTGTCTCGTCTGTCACGGCCAGCTCTATCAGCCCGGCGTCGATGTCGATCGTGATCCCGTCGCCCTCTTCCACGAGCGCGATTGTGCCGCCGTCCGCGGCCTCGGGCGAGACATGCCCGACAGCCGGACCCTTGGTAGCTCCCGAGAAGCGCCCGTCCGTCATGAGCGCGACTTTCAGGCCGCGACCGGAGATGGCCGAGGTCGGCGTGAGCATCTCGCGCATGCCGGGGCCGCCCTTCGGGCCCTCGTAGCGGATCACGACGACGTCGCCGTCGACGATCCGCCCGGCGAGGATGGCCTCGATGGCCTCCTCTTCCGAGTCGAAGACCCGGGCCGGGCCGGTCATGCGTCGCATGTCGGCCGGGACCGCGGACTGTTTGATGACGCAGCCGTCCGGCGCCAAGTTGCCCTTGAGCACCCGCAGGCCGCCCTCCGGGTAGTACGGGTCCTCCACCGTACGGATGACGTTACCCTCCGCGTCGGGCGCGGCGTCCACGATCTCGCCGATCGTGAGGCCGGCCACGGTCTGAGCATCGCGCGCCAGCAGGTCGCGGCGGCCGAGCTCCTTCATGATCGCGGGCACGCCACCGACGCCGTAGAGGTCCTCCATGTGGTACTCGGAGGCCGGTGAGATACGACAGATGTTCGGGGTGCGCGCCGAGACGGCCGCCCAGTCGTCCAGCGTGATGTCCGCGCCCGCCTCATGCGCGATGGCGGTCAGGTGCAGCACGGTGTTGGAGGACCCGCCGAACGCCATGTCCAGCGTCATCGCGTTGCGGATCGCGTCGCTCGTCATGATCTGGCGCGCGGTCACGCCCTCGCGGAGCAGGTCCATGACGCGCATGCCGGCGTGCTTGGCCAGCCGGATGCGCGCGGAGTAGACGGCCGGCACGGTGCCGTTGCCCGGCAGGCCCATGCCGATCGCCTCGACCAGGCAGTTCATCGAGTTGGCGGTGAACAGGCCGGCGCAGCTGCCGCAGGTCGGGCAGGCGCTCTCCTCCAGCTCGGCGAGCTCGGCCTCGTCCATGAGGCCCGCCGAGACCTTGCCCACCGCGGTGAACACGGTATCGAGGTCCACGGCGCGACCGCGCACGCGTCCGGCGAGCATCGGCCCACCCGAGATGACGACGGTGGGGATGTCGAGGCGCGCGGCGGCCATGAGCATGCCAGGGATGACCTTGTCGCAGTTCGGGATCATGACCATCGCGTCGAACGCGTGCGCCTCCACGGCCAGCTCCACCGAGTCGGCGATGACCTCGCGGCTCGCCAGCGAGTAGCGCATGCCGGCGTGGTTCATCGCGATGCCGTCGCAGATGCCGATGGTGGAGAACGCCAGCGGGGTGCCGCCGGCCATGAGCACGCCGGTCCTCACGGCGTCGGCGATCCTGTCGAGCATGAGGTGCCCGGGAATGACGTCGTTGGCGGAGTTGACGATGGCGACGAGCGGGCGCGCGATCTCCTCGTCGGTCAACCCGTCGGCTTTGAGCAGGCTGCGGTGGGGCGACTTGGCCAACCCCCGCTTCATCCGGTCACTGCGCAGCTCCATGACGCACCTTCCCTGGTCGGGCGGTGTGCGTCCGCTGCGCGCCGCACGAGTCGCGAGAAACGAAGAACCGCGACAGCGCGCGCTCCGCCCCTCGCCGGGACGAGAGCCACGTGCTCCCGCGGTACCACCCCGCTTGGCGCTCCTAGCCCCGCCGGCATTACTGCCGGCGCCTCGCGCCCACTCGTGCGGCAGGTAACGGATGCCACCGACCCGGCCTACTTGTCCCGGCTCCGTCGGAGGTCGTCCGAACGGTGTGGCCGGCAACGTTGTTCCGGGTGGCTCGGGGGCCAGATTCGAAGCGTCCCACGCCGGGTTTCCACCCCACCCGGCTCTCTGAGGCTGGGATTGGCCTCTACTACTCCCCGTCCACGCCAGTTCCGCTATTCATGGTGTAGGTCGGGAGTATAGGCGAGCGCATCACCTGCGACAACCGCGACGGCGAGTCGCGGGTGCCCCGTGGTCAGGCGGCTTCGTCGATCACACGCGTGAGGATCGCCTCCACCTCGCCGGCGACGTCCTCGAGCCCCGCTTCCGGGAAGAAAGCGCCGATGAGCGTCGGACGCATGGTGGAGATGAAGACCGAGCCCGACTCCTCGTAGACCATCACGGGGCACGGCAGCATGAGACCGATCTTCACGTCCCGGGCCAGCACCTCGTGCGCGTACCTCGCGTTGCACGTCTCGATGATGCTGACGCGTTCCCGCTGATACCCCTTCTCGGCGAGTGTGGCCGAGACGTCGTGCACGAACTGGACCCGGAAGCCGGCGGCCGCCAGCCCCGTGCACACCGTCTCAACGGCTTCGTCGAAGGACCGTTCGGTCGGGACGGTGTGGTCGAGCTGCATCGCGAGGACCCCCTTGGATGAGGTGGCGTCGCGCTCTCTATACCCACGGCTACCCGCTGTCGAGCCCCCGCCACCCCTCCACCGGGTCGCGTCAGTCGCGGGCGCTCATCGGTCCGCGCCGGGGAAGACGGTACGCCGCCCGGTCCCGTCCGGCAGGACGCTCATCAGCGAGGTGGGCTCTCCTTGGACGCTGTTGCCTTCGATGAACAGGATCCGCTCGCCGTCCGCGCTCCAGCCCATGGGGTAGGTGTCACGTCGCACGCTGAGCGACCGGCGCCTCGTGCCGTCGTGGTAGAGGGCGATCATGCGCGAGTACCCGTCGTCCCCGGTCTCGGCGTAGATCAGCCAGGTGCCGTTCGCGTCGGCGTGCAGGTCGGTGAAGGAAGCCGGACGCGCGCCCGCGTACCCGTCGAGCATGCGATCCTGCGACCTGTCGGCCGCCACGCCGTGGATCTCGGAGGGCCTCAGACGCGGGATCGTCGAGTAGTAGAGGCCGGCCGCGTCGGCCCACGTGAACTCCGCGATGCCCTCTGCCACACGCACCGCCGCCGTCTCGCTCAGGCGCCGGACCAGCAACAGGTTGCCCCCGGGACCCTTCGGGAACAGGTAGGCCACGCGCTTGCCGTCCGGCGAGACCTGCGGCGAGATGACCTCGGCGGCGACTTGCTCGCTGCCGCTGCCGTCGCGCCTGACGCGTCGGGCGTGCACAGCGCTCTTGCCCGCGGTGAAGTAGACGCGGCTCGAGTCGGGAGCCCAAGAGGGAGCGGCCGCGGGCACGGCGTCCGGCACCCGCTTCACCTTCCGCGACGCGACGTCGACGAGTATGAGTTCACCGCGCTCGGCGTCGAGTGCGGCCACCGTGCGTCCGTCCGGCGAGAGCGAGTAGATGGCGGGCGCGTCCTTGAGCACCGTCGTCTCGCCGGTCCCGTCCTCGCCCGCGACGACGAGCGCGCCCTGCACGCGGAACGCGACGAGCGCGGCGCGACCGGCCGGCACCGTCAGACGGGCTGCCGGGTCGGCCGACAGCGTAGACGCCGCCGATGTGCCGGTGGAGGCGGTCGTGACGGATGGGGTGGCCGGCTGAACGATGGGTGTCTCCGGGGGCAACGGGTCGACCACCACCGGAGCGTCCTGGCCGGACACGGTGCGGCTCGCCCCCCACCAGGCGGCCCCCACGGCCCCTGCGACGAGAACCAGCGCCGTTGCGAACACGATCACCGCGACGCGGTGCCGGCGCTCGAGACGCGCCCAGTCGCTCCTGCCGCTTCCGACCTCGTCGGACATGGCTCCCGCCGCCCCCTACAGCCTCGCGATGATCGCGTCGGCGTACGCCTGCGTGCCGACGCTGCCCTCGGTGCTGCCGGTGTTGCTGCGCTTGATGTCGTACGTGACCTGCGCCCCCTCGCCGATGACGGCACGCACGGAGGCGAGGATACGCTCGGCTGCGTCGGTCTCGCCGAGGTGCTTGAGCATCAGCACGGCCGAGAGGATCTCGGCGGTGGGGTTGGCGACGTCCTTGCCGGTGTACTTCGGCGCCGAGCCGTGCACCGGCTCGAAGACGGCGCACTCGGCGCCCATGTTCGCGCCC
>PNNM01000079.1 GCA_013824215.1 Coriobacteriaceae bacterium | reverse complement strand
GACGAGATGGACGTCGGCCAGGGCGGCACCGCACGCTGCGCACTCGTCCTCGGTAGATGGCGCGCAGCGCGGCGATGTCGGCGGGGTAGCCGTGCTCTTGAGTGAGCGCCAATGAGGCATATATGCTACATTGGAGCCATGAACTACCAGGCAGTACTCGAGATCATCGGTGACGACGCTCTGTTCGAGACCGGGCTGCTGCTCGCGGGCGCGCGGGATGCTCGGGCGATCCAGCGTCAGTTGTCGCGCTGGGTGCGTTCGGGGAGATTGATCAAGCTACGGCGAGGGCTCTACGTGGTGCCCGCGCCGCATCGCACGCGGTCGCCCGACCTCTTCGAGGTGTCCAATCGTCTGGTCCGGCCCTCGTTCGTGAGCATGGAGTCGGCGCTGCATTTCCACGAGCTGATCCCCGACGTCCCATTCGGGGTGACCGCCGTGACGACCGGACGCACCGGCACGCATGACACACCGCTCGGAACGTACATCTACCATCACATCGGACCGTCTCGCTTCTGGGGATTCGATGAGCGCGAGATCGCGCCGGGTCGCCGCGCCTATGTGGCGACACCCGAGCGAGCACTGCTGGATCTGCTCTACGCGCGGCGGGGGTCGGACGAGCCGGCCTATCTGCGCCAGTTGCGTCTCCAGAACCTGGACCATCTCGACGGTGCGCTGCTAGACGAGATGGCCCGGCGGTTCGGTGTCGCCAAGTTGGGCAGGGCGGTCGGTGCGATCCAGGATATGGCCCGCGACGACGCACAGGGATGGGTGACGCTGTGAAGGATTCGCTGCGAGCTGTGTTGGTCCGGTCCGCAGGGGTGGCGCCCCGGCACGTCGTGCGCGAGTTCTTGCAGGTGCGCCTTCTGGAAGCGATGCAGCACGCGGGGGCCACTTCCTTCTTGGCGTTCCACGGGGGCACGGCTTTGCGCCTCCTGTACCAGACGCCGCGCTTCTCCGAGGATCTGGACTTCGCGTACGAGCCCGCGGACGGCGCGTTCGACCTTGCTGCGCTCGGCGCCGCGATCGCGCACGACCTGCGCCAGGAGGCCTACGACGTCGAGGTGGCGATCAAGACCGCGACGGTGGTCGCCAAGTGTCTCGTGAAGTTCCGCGGCATCCTGCACGAGATGGGGGTGTCTCCGCTTCCCGACGAGACCTTGCTCATCAAACTCGAGGTGGACACGGATCCGCCGGCGGGCGCCGTTCTGGCGACCAGTCGCGTGCCCAGGGGCTACGGTCCTCCCGTGCGAGTGCTGCATCACGACGAGGCGACTCTGCTCGCGGGCAAGATCGCAGCCGTACTGACCCGGGAATGGGTCAAGGGGCGCGACGTGTACGACCTGGTCTGGTACGCGACGAACGCTGCCTGGCCGTCGCCGAATCTCGACTACCTGGATGCATCGGTACGCCAGAGCGGCTGGTCGGGGCCGGACGTCACCGAGGCCAACTGGCGGACCCTGACATGGCAGAGGCTTTCTGACGACGCCAACTGGCGCGAGGTCCGCGGCGACGTCGAGCGCTTCGTGCAGCGCGGGCGAGACGTGGAGCTCTTGTCGGCCGAGGCCGTCCGTCTGGCGCTCACTGGGGAGTGAGACGGGAGCACACAGAGTGAGCGAGCTGGCCGGCGTCGGGCAGCTGTCGACGATCTCCGTCTAGCTGCGACGTCCCGTCACGGTGGTGACGAGATGGACGTCGGCCAGAGCCGCGCCGCACGCTGCGCACCCGTCCTCGCTTCCCGCTCCGACGACTGCCCTGCACGCCGCGCAGTAGCCGCGGCGCTTCACCTCGAACGTGCTGCGGCAGTACCGGCAAAGCCGCGCCGCGGCCTTGATGTCCTCGGCGCACATCGGGCAGGTCTTCGTCTCTGCCGTGGCCGCGACCGTGACCGGCGGTGCAGGGGTCGCGGGGCGTGAGGGCGCGACCGCGGCCGGCGGTGGCGGAGGTGGAGGCGGCGCGGGAGGCTGCAGCGCGGCGATGGGCGCTGGGAGCGGTGTCGGCACGGGTGGCGGCGGGGCCGGCACGGGTACCGGCGCTTCCGCGGCTCGGGCCCGGCGCCTGAACCACAGCCAGGTCGCGACCGTCATCGCCGAGTACAGCATCAGCGCGCCGAGCATGAGCTGGACGTTCTTGTTCGACAGCGACTCGAGGTACTTGCTGTCCCGGTTGAGCAGCACGTGCCAGAAGGAGAAGGCGACCGCGCCGAACAGTCCGAGCCACGCCCATCGGTTCCAGTCCCAGACCTTCTCGCCGTCCATGAAACGCATGGGCATCAGGCCGAACAGCAGCCCCTCGAGCCCCATGACGAACACGCCCGCCAGTGTGCCCTGCGCCAGTTCGGCCGCGAAGCCGCCGTTCCACGCGGACGCGGGGACCATGAGGAGCCACGCACCTACGCTCACCGCGAGCAAGGCGAGCGACGCCATGAGGACCAAGCGTCCCATTCGGTCGCGTTCCGGCTCGGTCGAGCCGACGAAAGCCAGCCCGCCGACCATCCCGTAGACGTAGCCCGGGTGGAACGACATGGCGCGGGAGATGAGCACGCAGACGAGTGCGACGCCGAGCGCCGCGGGGTGGATCTTGAGCGCCGCCGGGGTCTCGTAGCGCTTGGTGGCGACGCGGGACTGCAGGCCCTCGTACGAGAACGTCACGGCCGAGACCGCCACACCCATCGAGAGGAAGAGCCCGAGGCCGCTCAGGGACAGGCCGAAGGTCGGGTCCAGGAAGCAGTAGATGATCGCGGTGCCGGCGACGATCGCGAGCGGCTCGGCGAGCTTGCGCCACCGCCCGCCCGCGCTGTCGCGCTTCGGGATCCGCTCGGTCAGAGGCGCGGTCTTGGCGGCGAGCGCCCCGCGCACCCCGCGCAGCGCCTTCGCGACCGGCTCGGTCATAGTGCGGATGGACGCGTAGTTGTCTTTCAGCGTGTTGTTGAACATCGCCGAGGTGAAGCCGAACGCCGCGGCGAAGAAGAGCGCCAGCACGGCGTTGGTCCCGATGACCTTCGGGTCGCGCGAGACCTCGGTGGGTAGCGGTACCGAGGAGACGAAGTCCACGGGCTGCGCTCCAGGGTCGGGCGGGGGCAGGACGTAGTCGCCGTCGACACGTCTGACGCCCACCCCGCCGAGCGGGGGCCACCGGTAGGCGTCGACCACGGACACCGTCCAGGATCGCTTCGCCGGGTCGTAGGCGCCTTCGCGAGCGGTCTTGGCGACGGCGTCGTACTCGAGCGGCAGGACGAGGCTGTCGCCGGAGACGCCGTACCAGCTGGCCTCGTTGGCCAGGTAGAGGAGGCTGGATCCGTACGAGTCCGGGGCCTGAGGCATCTCCGACCAGGTTCCGCGCGCTTCGTCGTAGACGAAGTCCTTGAAATCCTCACCCTCGACGACAAGGGCGAAGACGTAGCCGTCGATCGCTGTCAACTCGTGGACGCCTCCGGACGCGCTGTCCACCTCGCCCCAGTCCGGCGGGGGCTTCAGGCGCAGGCCCGTGGGCTCCCAACGCGTTTCGCCGCGGGCACGGCGGTAGACGTCGAAGGTGCCGTAGTCGGGAGCGCCCTCCGGACCGTTGTAGAGGCCGACGTAGATGTGCTTGCCCGTGGCCGCGCCCTTGAAGTTGCCCCACTCCTGGCCGTTGGCCAGCTTGGGCAGGCCGTCCATGACCTCCGCCCACCTGTTGGTGGCGGGCTCGTAGTGCAGCACCGGGCCCGTGCCGACGAGCCAGAGCTCGCCGTCGAAGGCCGTGAACTCGTTGGCGCTCAGATAGTCCGACCCCCCGGCCAGACGCCACTTGGCGTCCGTCGCGCGGCGCCGGAACTCACCGGCGGAGCACGAGACGTAGACCTGATCCCCGATGGCGATGATGTCCCAGTACGCCTTGGTCGATTGCTCGCTCATCGGGATCCCGGCGTCGGCCCGCTCCCACGACGACGCCCCTGCGCGCAGCAGGTAGACGGCGTCGGTCTCGCCGTCGTAGTCGGCCGTGATCGCCCAGAGGTTGCCCTTCGAGTCCGGTATCACCTGGCGCACGCCGTAGGAGATGGTGTAGTTGCCGTCTTCCATCACCCAGCCCGAGTAGGCCTCCTTCGGGAAGGGGATGTCGGTCCAGTGCGCGAGTGCGACCGTCGGGACGGCGGCGAACGCGATCAGGCCGGCGATGAGGCCGATCGCGAGGCGGACGGTCAGGCGGCGGTGCACGACGGGCTCAGATGTTCGGCGGCGCCATGGAGCGCCACAACGCGATGACCTCCACCAGTGCCCGCGCATCGGCCGAGCTGCGGGCTATGAAGCGGTACGGCTTCATGCCCTTCTCTGGCTGGAGGGGTGCGGTCATCTTCACGACCCGCTTGCCCAGCGACAGCATGATGATCACCCCGATCAGGCTGAACAGGATGATCATCGCGCATCCGGTGTCCCAGTCGAAGGCGACGTTCGCGTTGGCGACCGCGGAGACGGGGAAGGTGGTCGTGTGCGTGCAGCTGTTCCGCTTCACGTTCGCCGCCGCCCCGATCGCGCCGACCACGGCCCCGACCAGGAACAGGACGAAGGCGCCGAGGAACACGGCGATCATGGCGTCAGGGGGCTCGTCGCCCTGCGCGAGAAGTAAGGCTCCGAGGGCGATCATCACGACCACCATGGCCAGCATCGGTGACAGCCAGAGCCATCGCTTGCGTTGCCCCTCGGGTGTCAGGAGGCCGACCGAGAACGTGACCGATCCGCTCTCGACGTGGAAGGTGGGGTTCAGCCCGGCTCCGATCCCGTAGCCGCGCCTCATGACGAAGTCGGCCGGGGGAGGTCCGCTCGCCACAGCCACGGCGGTCGCGGGCGGCGGCGGCGGCGGGGGAGGCGGCGGCATGACCGCCTGCGCCTGTGCCTCCGGGGCCGGGGCCGGCGATGTGCCGCCGGCGACGCTGGTTCCGCAGAATCTGCAGACCCGCGCGGCCGACTTGATCTCGGCCCCACAAGCGGGACACGGCATCGTTCCGACTTCTTCGTCCACGATGGCTCCCTTCGGGCAAGCTGGCGCAGCGGTCAGATCGTCATCCCGGTCGTGGTCGTCGACGGGTTCATGCTCGCGGCCACCGCCCCGATGATCCCGAGGATGACGCCGATGGCGAACAGTACGAGGCCGACGATCGCCCACGTGCGTTGGGTGCGCCTGAACTGCTCGACGCTCTCCCAACGCTTGTTGCGCCAGGCCCACTCGCTGCCCTTGGCGCCGAGGACGAAGACCATCACGAAGTTGACGTAAGGGATCAGGGCGAGCAGCGCGATCCAGGTGTTGTTGCCGATGCCCCAGATCCACGACAGGAAGAACGCTCCCCAGTTCCAGCCGCGGGCCTCCGGGGGTACCACTGACAGGCCACCCATGCCGGACTGATAGGTCCAGGTGGTCTGTCCGGGCGGAGGGGCTCCGTATGGCTGCTGCGGGTAGGGCTGGGGGTACTGGGGGGGTGCCGCGTAGGGCTGAGGTGGCGGGTACTGCGGCTGAGGAGGCGCGACCGGGACCGGTGCCGGGACGGGCGCG
>PNNM01000078.1 GCA_013824215.1 Coriobacteriaceae bacterium | reverse complement strand
CACATCGGCATCGCGCATGATGAGGCGTCCTCCACGCTCGTCGTCGCGTGCGCGATCGACAACCTGGTCAAGGGCACGTCGGGCCAGGCCGTGCAGTGCGCGAACCTCGTGCTCGGACTGTCCGAGACCGCCGGGCTCGACCATCCTGTCCCCGTGGTGTGACGTGAGCACGCTCGAGACACATGCGTTCGGACACGCAGACGGTGGCATCGTGGCGGCCGCCGGGTTCTCGGCGTCGGGGGTCTGCGCCGGCATCAAGAAGTCGGGCAAGCGCGACGTGTGCATCCTAGCGGCCGGGAAGGCCGTTCCCGCGGCTGCCGTCTTCACCACGAATGCCATGGCCGCCGCGCCGGTCGTCGTCAGCCGGGAGCACATCGCCGGCGGGACCGCGCGGGCCGCCGTCGTCAATGCCGGCAACGCCAATGCATGCACGGGCGAGCCGGGGATGGCCGACGCGCGGGCGATGGCCGCCGCGTGTGCCGGGGCGCTCGGATGCGCGCCCGGCGAGGTGATCGTCGCCTCCACCGGCGTCATCGGCGTCCCACTGCCGATGGAGCTCGTGCTGCCCGGGATCGCCGAGGCTGCCGAGGCGCTCGACGCCGCCGACGGCGATGCCGCCGCCGAGGCGATCACGACCACCGACACGTTCATGAAGCAGACCGCGCTCACCGTCAGCGCGCAGGGCCGCACGTACACCGTCGGGGGCATGGCCAAGGGCAGCGGGATGATCGAGCCGCACATGGCCACGATGCTCGCGTTCGTCACCACCGACGCCCCGCTGACCCCCGAAGCGTGCGGCGCCGCGCTGCGCTCGGCGAACTCCCTGACTTTCAACCGCATCACCGTCGACGGCGACACCTCCACCAACGACATGTGCCTGCTCATGGCGTCCGGCGCCGCGGGAGGGCCCGCGATCGGCGAGGACTCCGAGGCGTACACACCGGTTGCGGCGGCGATCCGGGAAGTCTGCGAGCGGCTCGCGAAGATGATCGTGAGGGACGGCGAGGGCGCCACGAAGTTCGTGACCGTCACCGTGACCGGTGCCGCATCGGTCGCCGACGCCGAGAGGGCCGCCTTCGCGATCGCCTCATCCCCGCTGTTCAAGACCGCCATCTTCGGCGGCGACGCGAACTGGGGCCGGGTCGTCATGGCGGTGGGCAAGTCCGGCGCACAGGTGGATCCGGCCAAGGTCGACGTGCATTTCGCGGGCATCCTGACCTGCTCCGGTGGGACCGGCCTTGCGTTCGACGAGGATGCCGCGGCCCGCGCGCTGACCGAGCCCGAGATCGAGGTCTCGGTCGACCTGCACCTCGGCGGCGGCGAGGCGGTCGTGTGGACCTGCGACCTGTCCTACGAGTACGTGCGCATCAACGGCGAGTACAGGAGCTGAGTGAGACAGTGGAGCACCTGCTGACAAAGGCCGAGACGCTGACCGAGGCGCTGCCGTGGATCAAGCGCGCATGGGGCAAGACCGTCGTCATCAAGTACGGCGGCGCCGCCATGAACGACCCGGGCCTGCGCGACATGGTGGCCAGCGACGTCGTGCTCATGAAGCTGATGGGCATGAACCCGGTCATCGTGCACGGCGGCGGCCCGGAGATCACGCAGTACATGGAGCGCCTCGGCATGGAGGTGCGCTTCGTCGACGGCCTGCGGGTCACCGACGAAGCGGCCATGGAGGTCGTGAAGATGGTGCTGGTGGGCAAGGTGAACAAGGAGCTCGTGGCCGCGATCAACGCCCACGGGCGGCTCGCGGTGGGCATCTCCGGTGACGACGCGAACCTCATCCGCGCGCGGCAGGTCTCGCCCGAGCTCGGGCGGGTCGGAGAGGTCGCCGAGGTGGACACCACCGTCGTCATCAATCTCATCGAGGACGGCTTCGTTCCTGTCATCGCCTCCGTGGGCGCGGGCGACGGCGGCTCGTTCAACATCAACGCGGACCTTGTCGCGGGCGAGCTGGCCACGGCGCTCGGCAGCGAGAAAGTCATCTTCCTCACCGACGTGGACGGCCTGTACGCGGACTTCGACGACAAAGGGTCGCTCATCAGCCGCCTGTCGCTCACGGAGGCCAAGAAGGCACTCGCCGGTGGTCTGTCCTCGGGCATGATCCCGAAGGTCCGGGCGTGCGTCGACGCGCTCGACGCGGGCGTGCACCGTGCCCACATCCTCAACGGCACCGTGCCGCACGCCCTGCTGTTGGAGGTCTACACCGACGAGGGCGTCGGCACGATGATCACCCACGACGCCGAGCCGGCCGAGGCGGCGCTGCTCTAGATGGGCGCCCTCCACGAGCAGACGGCCGCGCTCGACGCGGCGGTGCACATGCCGACGTACGCCCGGAAGCCGGTGATGTTCGTGCGCGGTTCCGGGATGCGTCTCTACGACGATGACGGGCGAGAGTACCTCGACTTCGTCGCCGGGGTCGGCTGCGTCAACCTCGGCCACGCGCACCCCGCGGTGACCGCCGCGCTCGCCGAGCAGGCCGCGAAGCTCGTCCAGGTCTCGAACCTCTACTTCGCCGAGCACCGCGACGAGCTGGCCGAGACACTCGTGGAGCTGCTGGGCGGCGGACGCAAGGTGTTCCCGTGCAACTCGGGAGCCGAGGCGTGCGAGGGCGCCATCAAACTCGCGCGCAAGTGGGGCAAGGAGACGCGGGGCGAGCACTGCTTCAAGATCGTGACGGCCGAGCGCTCGTTCCACGGGCGGACGCTCGCCGCGCTCGCGGCCACCGGCCAGCCGTCCAAGCAGGCGGCCTTCGAGCCGCTCCCGCCCGGCTTCGTGCACGTGCCGCTGAACGACATCGACGCGCTGGCCGCGGTCGTCGACCACCAGACGTGCGCGGTGATGCTCGAGCCGGTCCAGGGCGAGGGCGGCGTGTACCAGTGCGACCCGGAGTACCTGGCCGCGGTGCGGTGCCTGTGCGACGAGCGGGAGGTCCTGCTCGTGCTCGACGAGGTCCAGACCGGCTTCTGGCGCACCGGCCCGGCGTTCGCGCAGGAGCGCTACGGCGTGTCCTCGGACATCTCGTGTCTCGCCAAGGGGATGGCCAACGGCCTGCCGATCGGTGCTGTGGTGGCGCGCTCGCCAGTGGCGGACGTCTTCAAACCCGGAGACCACGGCTCCACGTTCGCGGGCGGGCCGGTCATCTGCGCGGCCGCACGGGCGACGATCGCCGCTCTGCAGTCCGAGCGGCTCGGTGAGAACGCCGAAGCGACCGGGGGCTACCTCGCCGCCGGGCTCATCGCGCTCGCCGAGAGCACGGGAGCGATCGCTGAGGTGCGCGGCGCCGGGCTCATGCTCGCCGCCGAGCTGATCCAACCGAATGCCGCCGCCGTGGCGGCCGCGGCCCTGGCACGCGGGCTCGTCGTCAACAACATCGGCGAGCGTGTCCTGCGCTTCCTACCGCCGCTCGTGTGTGGGGTGGGCGAGTGCGACACGCTGCTCGAAGTGCTCTCGGAGCTGCTGACCGCGGAGGTGTCGTGATGCCGGTGAACACGCTTCACGGACGCGATGTGCTGACGCTCGCCGACCTGACACCCGACGAGGTCCGGCTCGTCCTCGACCGCGCCGTGGCGCACAAGCGCATGTGGCGGCAGGCCGCGGGCGGCCGGCCGAGCCACGGTGGGAAGTACGCGGCGATCATCATGCTGAAGCCCTCTCTGCGTACGCGGGTGAGCTTCGAGGTCGCCTGCCGCAACCTCGGCATCGAGCCGGTGATCCTCGGGCCGGGCGACGCGTTCTCGCGCAGCGAGACCGTCCACGACACCGTCAAGGTCCTCGACCGGTTCGTGGACCTCATCGTGCTGCGCACGTTCGAGCAGTCGCACGTCGAACAAGTCGCTGAGCATGCGGAAGCGCCGGTCATCAACGCGCTGACCGACGACCACCACCCCTGTCAGGGGCTGGCGGACCTGCTGACGATCGAGGAGCATCTGGAAAGGCTCGCGGGTGTCCGCTTCGTCTACGTCGGCGACGGCAACAACATGGCGAACACGTACCTGCTGGCGGGCGCGCTGACGGGTATGCACGTGACGGTGGCCTCCCCGCTCGGCTACCAGCCCGACCCCGGCGTGGTGGCCCAGGCGATCAGCCTGACCGAGCGCCACGGGACCGGCGCGCAGATCGCCGTCGTGGCCGACCCGCGTGACGCGGCGTGCGGCGCCGACGTGATCGCGACCGACACGTGGGCGTCGATGGGGCAGGAGGCCGAGCACGCCGCGCGCGTGGCCGCGTTCGCCGGCTTCACGGTCGACGATGAGATGATGGCCCTCGCCGCGCCGGATGCGCTGTTCATGCACTGCCTGCCGGCGCACCGGGGCGAGGAGGTCACGGACTCGGTCATCGACTCGGCGGAGTCGGTGGTGTTCGACGAAGCGGAGAACCGGTTGTGGGCCCAGCAGGCCCTCATATCGCTGTTGATGGAGCGGTGAGGCGACGATGAGCAAGCGCAAGACGAGACAGGCCGAGATCAGGCGCGTGGTGCGCACCGAGCGCCTGCGCACCCAGCAGGAGATAGCGGACAGGCTCGTGAGGGCCGGGTTCCCGTGCACCCAGGCGACGGTCTCGCGGGACATCGTGGAGATGGGGCTGAAGAAGGTCGCCGGCGGCATCTACGCCCTGCCGGAGGACCTGCACCTGCACCGCATGTTCACCGATCTTGTCACCGGCGTGCTGCCCTCCGAGCAGCTCGTCATCGTCAAGACGCTGGCCGGCGGCGCACAGGGGGTGGCTGCGGCGCTGGATGCCGCGGTGTTCCCGCAGGTGCTCGGCTCGATAGCGGGCGACGACACCGTCCTGCTGATCACGGGCTCGGCTGCGGAGGCCGCTGCGCTCGTGTCGGCGTTGCACAAGTACCGGTCGGGGCTGTAGGCACTCGGCCGCAGGGACGACGAGAAGCGGAAGGAAGACGGACACAGTGGCTGAGCGGGAGAAGTGCGTGCTGGCCTACTCGGGCGGCTTGGACACCTCGGTGGCCATCCGGTGGCTGCAGGACAACAAGGACGTCGACGTGATCGCGCTCGCGATCGACGTGGGTCAGGAGCGCCAGGACCTCGAGTTCGTGCGGACCAAGGCGCTCGGCATCGGCGCGATCTCCTCGATCGTGGCCGACGTGCGCGAGGAGTACGTCGAGGAGTTCCTGTCCAAGGCGCTGAAGGCCAACGCGCTCTACGAGAACAAGTACCCGCTGGTCTCGGCGCTGTCCCGGCCGATCATCGTCAAGCATCTCGTGGAGGCGGCGCACAAGTACCAGGCGCGCTACATCGCACACGGATGCACCGGCAAGGGCAACGACCAGGTGCGCTTCGAGGTCGGCATCGCCGCGCTCGACCCGGACCTCGTCGTGCTCGCACCGGTGCGCGAGTGGGAGCTGAAGACTCGCGAGCAGGAGATGGAGTACGCCGCCAAGAACGGCATCCCCGTGCCGACCACAAAGGACAACCCGTACTCCATCGACGACAACCTGTGGGGCCGCGCGATCGAGTGCGGCGTGCTCGAGGACCCGTGGGTGGAACCGCCCGCGGACATCTACACG
>PNNM01000077.1 GCA_013824215.1 Coriobacteriaceae bacterium | reverse complement strand
GCGCTTCACGTCGTCGAGTTCCTTTCGCGAGACGACCGTGAAGATCATCTCGCGGTCCTCGCCGGTGTAGAGGCCGCGCGCCGCGATGCCGGTGGCGCCTCGGCCGACCTCATAGAGGATGCCCTCGCCTATCTCGGCGCTCTTCTCGGAGATGATGAAGACGGCCTTCTCCACCGAGAAGCCTTCGAGCACCAGATCGATGACCCCGCCGGAGACGAAGACGGCCACCGCGCCGTACAGCGCCAGTTCGGGGCCGAACTTGAACGCGGCGATCACGATGACCAGCGCGTCGAGTACGAACATGATCTGCCCGAGGCCGAAGGACGTCTTGGGTGCTATGAGCTGCGCGACGATGTCGGTGCCGCCGGTGTTGCCGCGGGCTTTGAACACCATGCCGAGCCCCAGGCCGGTGAGCGCCCCGCCGTAGAGCGTTGCGAGCAGCGGGTCGTTGCCGGCCAGGTGCGGGACGAAGGTCGCGCCCACGTCGATCGCCACGGACAGCCCCACGAGCCCGTAGACGGTCTTGGCGCCGTAGCGCCAGCCACGCAGGCGGATCGCCAGCACGAGCAGCGCGACGTTCATCACGAGCATCTGGATGCCGACGGGCACGACGGGCAGGCCCGCGTCCTTCAGCACGTAGAAGATGACAGTGGCGATACCGGACAGACCGCCGGCTGCGATGCGGTTGGGGACGAGGAACGCGTCGAAGCCGAACGCGCAGATCAGCACGCCGAGCGTCATGAGCCCGTAGTCGCGCACGGGGCGCGCTTTGAGCACCCGTCCGGGATGCAGGCGCGCGAGCGGGTTGGTCACAGCACTCCCCCCAGGTCGATCCTCGGACGCTCGCGACGGGCGGTCAGGTGCGCCATCACCGTCGCCGCGTCGCGACTCACCACGCGCTCCTCGGCGATGCCCACCTGCTCGGCCACCGCCTCGGCCCGGTCGAATCGTCCCACATGCGCGTGGAAGTGCGCGTCGGAGGTGATGGCCACGAGCGCGCCGGCCTCGGCGGCCGCACGCGCGAACGCGATCTCGCCCGCGCTGTCGCGCGAACGCGACATGCTCGGCTCGAAGGAACCGCTGTTGATCTCGATGATGACGCCGTGAGCCACGGCCGCCGAGACCACCGCGTCCACATCGAGGGGGAACGAGGGGTTGCCGGGGTGCGTAACCATGTCGACGAGCGGGTTGGCGATCGCGCGCAGGAGCGCCTCCGTATGGCCGACGGAGTCCAGGTCGTCCAGCCCGGTGTTCGGGTGCAGGCCCACCGCGACGAAGTCGAGCTTGGCCAGCGTGACATCGTCCAGGTCTAGGCCGTTGTCGGTGTCAGGTACCGGGTTCGCCTCCACGCCTTTCAGGATCCGCACCCCGCCGAGCACCGAGGGCAGGACCTTCAGATTGAGGAAGTACCAGGCGTGCGGCGCGCCCGGGAGCGCGGGCCCGTGGTCGGTCACCGCGATGAGCTCGAGGCCGCGTGCAGCTGCGGTGGCGGCCAGCTCGGCGACCGTGGAGTACGCGTGGCCCGAGGCCACGGAGTGCGTGTGGAGGTCGGCGAGCAGGCGCATCGGCGCGCGCTCCCTACGCGCCCGCGCCGGCGTGCTCCGCGGCCGCGGACACGCCCGAACGCCAGCGGTGGAACGCCACCACGAACTGCTCGAGGTCGCCGCTGAGCACGGCGTCGACGTTGCCGGTCTCCACGCCGGTGCGCACGTCTTTGACCATCTGGTACGGGTAGAGCACGTAGTTGCGGATCTGGCTGCCGAACGAGATGTCCTGACGCTCGCCGCGCAGGGCGTCGAGCTCGGCCTTGCGCTTCTGCCGTTCCAGCTCGTAGAGGCGCGAGCGCAGGATCGTCATCGCGGTGTCCTTGTTCTTGAGCTGGCTCTTCTCGTTTTGGCAGGTGACGACCAGCCCGCTCGGCATGTGCGTGATGCGCACCGCCGAGTCCGTGGTGTTGACCGACTGCCCGCCGGGACCGGATGAGCGGTACACGTCCACGCGGATGTCCTCGTCGCGGATCTCCACCACGATGTCGTCGGGGAGGACCGGGAGGACCTCGACGCCGGCGAACGTGGTCTGGCGGCGCTTCTTCTCGTCGGTGGGCGAGATGCGCACCAGCCGGTGCACGCCCATCTCGGAGGTGAGCATGCCGTAGGCGTTCTTGCCGTGCACGGTGAACACCGCGCGGTCGATGCCGAGTTCCACACCGGTCGGCGCATCGTGCAGGTCGACCCTCCAGCGCCGGGACTCGGCGTACTTGGTGTACATGCGCAGCAGCATCTCGGCCCAGTCCTGCGCCTCGAGCCCGCCCTGGCCCGGCGTGATGGTGAGGAGCGCGTCACCAGGGTCGAACTCGCCGGTGAACCAGGTGGACAGCTCGAGGTCGTCAGCGCGGCGGGTGAGGTCGGCGAGCTTGGCGGCCGTCTCGGCGCCGAGCTCCTCGTCCTCCTCGGCCACCGCCAGCTCGTTGCCCACCTCGACGTCGCCGAGGTCGGCGACGAGCCCGTCGTACGCCGACACGTCGTCCTTGAGCGAGCCGAGGCGCGCCATCGTCTTCTGCGCGAGGGCCTGGTCGTCCCAGAAGCCGGCGACGCCGGCCTTGGCCTCGAGCGTGGCGATCTCGGCGCGCTTGGCGTCGACGTGCAGGTACTCGCCGATGCGCTTCACGCGCTCGGCCAACGTACGGATGTCTTGGCTGCGGTCTTCTATCATCTCGCTGGTCACGGAGGTTGGTTGTGGCCGGCCCTCGGGCGGCCCTGAGCAGGGGGATTGTAGCACGCACGGGCGGGTCAGCCGCGATGTTCCAGCTCCCGCGCAACGTCCTCGGCGAGTCGGGGCAGGGCGCCGGTGGCGATGTCGTAGACGTGCTCGTCGGCCAGCCTGTCGTAGTCGTGAGTCACAACATTGCGGAAGTCTATCGCGCCGCGCGCGGCGGGCAGGCGATCCCCAAGGGTCGGGTCGACCTTCAGCGCCCGATTCAGCGCCTCGCCGATGATCTCGAACTGGCGTTCCACGGCAGAGCGGAGCATCCGGTCGTCCCGGTAGTCGTCCAGACCACGGCCGTCGAGGAACTCCGCGATGGCGCTCGCCGCCTCGCGGACGTCGGCGAGGTAGACCCTGATGTCACGCCGCCTCATGGATCACCACACCGGTCCGCTCGATCTCGGCTGCGAGATAGGGGTTCCGGACCGCACGCTCATCGATCAGGTCGACCTCGCGGCCTGTGAGCCGGCGGAGACGCTCCAGCAGCGCGAAGTAGCCTTCGGCGTCTCCCTGCAGGCCGCTCCTCATCCGGATCATCAGGTCGATGTCCCTGGGCACGATGTCCCATCCAGGCTGCGTGGCGGAACCGAAGAGCGTGGCCCGCTCGACGCCCGCTTCCTTGCACGCCTCGACGATCCCCGCTATCAGCGGCGCCACATGGGGATTGACCCCGATGGCTTCGTCGTATGCAACGGCGACGCCGTACGCAGCCGGAGCCTCGGCCGCGACCAGCCCGGCGAGCGGAGCGATGAGCGGGTGCCCCTCGACGAGCCTCACCACGCGTCGGCCGTCGGCACCGCGCTCCGAGCGGACCAGCCCGATCCCCTCCAGCCGCGCGATCTCGCGCTGGACCCCCGACGTGCCGGTGCCGACCTCGCGCACGAGCTCGCGGACGTGGAAGCCGCGGTGCGGATCGGCGACCAGCAATGCGACGATCCGCGCGCGGGTCTCGGAGCCGAGGATGGTCGACAGCATCGTTGTGCCTCTTTCGGGTACGCGTACCTCTGTAGGGTACGCTGTGGGAGCGCCGAAGTCGAGAGAGCGTCGCTGCGGGGTCCTACCTCAGGCGTTCGCGCCGTGGCACTTCTTGTACTTCTTGCCGCTACCGCAGGGGCACGGGTCGTTGCGGCCCACGTTCGCCCACGGGTCGTCTTTATCCTTCACGACCGTGGCGGCGCCCGGAGGACCGCCCGCCGAGCCCGACATCGCGGCGGCTTGCGCCATCGCCTCCGAAGAAGGCCCGACCTGCTCGGCGACCTGCTTGGCGGCTCCGGCGAAGATGGTGTCCTCGGAAGGCGCGGTGTAGGCGACCTCGCGCACCGGGGCACGCGGCGCGGTCTCGCGGATCAGTTCGACGTGCATGATCGTGCGCAGGAAGTCCTCGTTGATGACGCCGACGAGGCTGCCGAACATCTCGTAGGCCTCCTGCTTGTACTCGACGAGCGGGTCGCGCTGGCCCACCGCGCGCAGGCCGATGCCCTCGCGCAGGTAGTCCATCTCGAGCAGGTGGTCCATCCAGCGCGCGTCGATGACGCGCAGCATGACCTGGCGCTCCAGCTCGCGCAGGTTCTCGGGGCCGAGTTCGGTTTCCTTCTCGGCGTACGCCAGAAGCGCCTTGTCGGCCAAGAGCTCGACCAGCTCGTGCGGGTTCTCGACGCCCTCGCGCACCGACTCGACGATGCCCGCCAGGTTGAGCAGGCCTTCGACCCAGGCCTTCAAGCCGTCCCAGTCCCACTCCTCGGCGTAGGTGCGCTCGGGGCAGAACTCGAGCACGCCTGCGGCCAGCGTATCGCGGACCATCTCCTCCACGCGGTCGTGGATGTCCTTGCCGTCGAGGATGGCGTTGCGCTCGCCGTAGATGACCTGGCGCTGCTTGTTCATCACGTCGTCGTACTCCAGCACGTGCTTGCGCGCGGCGAAGTTCATCGCCTCGACCTGGCGCTGCGCGCTCTCGATGGCCTTGGAGACCATGCCCGCCTCGATCGGCAGGTCGTCGGGGATGCTCGCCCCGGCCATCAGGCGCGAGATGCGGTCCATCCGGTCCCCGCCGAACAGGCGCATGAGGTCGTCCTCCAATGAGAGGAAGAACCGCGACGCGCCGGGGTCGCCCTGGCGCCCGGAGCGTCCGCGCAGCTGGTTGTCGATGCGGCGCGACTCGTGGCGCTCGGTGCCGAGGATCGCAAGGCCGCCGGCCTCGACGACCTTCACGTGCTCCTCGGCGCAGATCTCCTTGGCGCGGACGAGCGCCTCGGCCTTCTGCTCCTCGTCCGCCTCCTCGGGCTGGATCCCGCGCTCGCGGACGATCTCCTCCCACAGGGACTCCGGGTTGCCGCCGAGCACGATGTCGGTGCCTCGGCCGGCCATGTTCGTGGCGATCGTGACGCCGCCGAGGCGCCCGGCCTGGGCGACGATGTGCGCCTCCTGCTCGTGGAACTTGGCGTTCAGCACGTTGTGCGCAACACCGCGCTTGGCCAGCAGCTTCGCGACGCGCTCGGAGTTCTCGATCGAGATGGTGCCGACCAGGCACGGCTGGCCCGCCTCGTTGCGCTCCACGATCTCGTCGACCACCGCGTCGAACTTGGCGTCGACCGTGCGGTAGATCAGGTCGTTGGCGTCGTCGCGGATCATGTCCTGGTTGGTGGGGATGACCGTGACCGGCAGCTTGTAGATCTCGCGGAACTCGGCGTCCTCGGTCACCGCGGTACCCGTCATGCCGGCGAGCTTCTCGTACATCCGGAAGTAGTTCTGCAGGGTGATCGTGGCCAGCGTCTGGTTCTCCTCGCGCAC
>PNNM01000076.1 GCA_013824215.1 Coriobacteriaceae bacterium | reverse complement strand
CGCCGTGCGGATCTGCGCGATCAGTGTGTCGAGGATGTCCATCGCGTGGGGGTCCAGGCCGGAGTAGGGCTCGTCGAGGAAGAGGACCTCGGGCCGGTGGAGCAACGCGCGGGCGATCGAGAGACGCTGGGTCATGCCGCGCGAGAAGTCGCCGACCCGGTCGAGGCGCCGGTGGTCCAGCTCGACACTCACGAGCAGCTCGTCCACGCGTTCGCGCGGCCGCTCGACCCCGTACATGTCCGCGAAGAACAGCAGGTTCTCCTCGGCGGAAAGATCGGGGTAGAGCAGCGGGTTGTGGCTGATCAGCCCGATGCGGGCGCGCAGGTCCACCGCCTCGGCCACCACGTCGAGGCCACAGACCTTCGCGGTGCCCTTGCTCGGCGGCATGAGCGTGGTCAGCACCTTGACGAGCGTGGTCTTGCCCGCGCCGTTGGGGCCGAAGATCGAGAGGAACGCGCCGCGGGGCAGGTCGAGGTCCACGCCGTCGAGCGCCTTGCGGGCGCCGAACGCGCGGACGAGATCGCGGACCTCGAGCGCGCTCTCGCAGTCGGCCCCGGCCATGTGTGTCCTTATCAGGCCGCGAGCGCGAGGCGCTTGGGCCACACGGCGATCGACGTGCCGACGATGGTCAGCGCGAAGCCCCACCACACGAAGCGGATGAGCGGGTTGATCTTCACGTTCATCGACAGCGGGGAACCCGCGCCGCCGCCCTCGAAGATGACGAAGACGTCGCGGAGCGGCTCGCCGAGCACGTCGACGTCGAGGCGGGTCTGCTGCTGCACGGCGTACTGGATCTGCCCGGGCGCGATGCTCCCGATCTTGCGGCCGCCGCGCGAGATGTCGAACGCGATCTTGGTCACCTGGTCGCCGTTGGTCAGTTGGCGCTGGTCGTAGCCGGTGAAGACGAACTCGTAGCCGCCGGCGGTGAACTTCGAGCCGGGCTTCTCGTCCACGGTCAACTTGATGTCGTCCACGAACATGGTGGAGCCCACCAGGCCCATCAGGATGATCCCTATCCCGAGGTGCGTGATGTAGCCGCCCGACTGGCTGCGGGCCTTGAAGATGATGTTGCCGAGCGCGGTCGGCCAGCTCTCGCCCTTGGCGGCGGCGCGCTTGTTGGCGCCGTCGACGAACAGGAACACCGGAACCGCGACGGCGAGCGAGGCCACTATCAGGCCGGCCACCGCCTCGCCGTTGTGGACGGCGGACATCAAGGCGTTGGCGGCCTTCGGCGACTTGGCGAAGATGGGCCGCAGGTTGATCCACCACTCGGCCACGAGCGCGAGCGAGACGACGCCGGCCCCGGCCAGCGGCCACTTCACGCGGCGCCAGAACGTCGCGCCGTCGGTCTTGCGCCACACGAGCATCGGGCAGAGCGCCATGATGAGCACGTAGAGGATCCCGACCGGGCGCGCCACCGCATCGTACGTGGCCGCGCCGAACGACTTGCCGCCGCCCGGCATCCACGCGGGCAGCGCCGAGGTGACCGTCAGGTACGCGACGATCACCGAGGCTACGAGCATGAGCACGTTGTTGAAGTAGTACGCCGCCTCCTTGGAGGTCAGCGACTCGAATTCGTCGGCGCCCTTGAACCGCTCCCAGCGCACGAACAGCCCGCCGCCTCCGGCGAAGAGCGCGCCCAGCATCATCGCCATGAACAACCAGAACGACAGCGGGTCCTCCTCGAACGCGTGCACCGACTGCACCACGCCCGAGCGGGTGATGAACGTGCCGAGCAGAACGAGGACGAACGTGACGGTGGCGAGCATGATCGCCCAGCCCTTGAACCCGTCGCGCTTGCGGTAGATGGTGAAGCTGTGCAGAAGGCCCACGCCGGTCAGCCACGGCAAGAGCGAGGCGTTCTCCACCGGGTCCCAGGCCCAGTAGCCTCCCCAGCCGAGCACGACGTAGGCCCAGATGGCGCCGAGGCCGATGCCGATGCCCAGGAACAGCCACGAGAACACCGTGATCCGGTCGCACATCTCGACCCACTTCTTGGAGCCGTCGCCGGTGATGAGTGCCGCCATCGCGTAGGCGAACGCGATCGTGAGTCCCGCGTAGCCGATGAAGAGCGTCGGCGGGTGGATGATCATCGCCCAGTGCTGCAGCAGCGGGTTCATGGCCGCGTCCACCAGCAGCTGGCCGCTGGCCGGATCGATCCAGTCCGCGGGGCTCGTCTTGAACGGGTTGTTCTTCTCGATGAACAACGCCGCGAAGAAGAAGATCTGCACGATGCCGGCAACGGCCAGCGCCATGTTGGACAGCTCGTCGGTCTCGGACAGGCGCTTCCACGCGACGTAGGCGATGAACAGTGTCAGCAGCCACGCCCAGAACAGCAGCGAGCCCTCGCGGCCGGCCCACAGCCCCGAGAGCTTGTAGAGCCACGAGAGGCCCGACACGTCGGTCGAGTGGTTCTCGACGACGTACTGGAAGCGGAAGTCCTCGGCGAAGAACGCGCCGACGAGCAGCGCCGAGGCCATCGACGCGGCGGCGGCCGTGAAGATCGCGGCGAAGTAGCCGACGTTGGTGATCTGCTCACCCTCGACCTGGCCCTTCGAGCGGCCGTAGAACAGCGCGCCCACCGAGACGATCGAGCCCATCAGGGCCAGTGCCATGAGCAGGTTGCCGAGCGCCGTCATGCGCTACTACCTCCTGTGTCCCGCCCGCCTGAAGGGCCGCGGCTCCGTGCCGCGCGAGGGACCTCGTGGTGGACTGGAAGCTACTTCGAGATGGCGACCGATGTCGCGGTGAACACTCCGTCGGTGCCGAGCGAGCCGCCGAGCACGACGCTCGAGGCGTCGGCCATGCCGTCCGGGAGCGCGCCCTCGTAGACGACGCCGACCGAGTTGCCGCCCGCGGCCTTGGCCGCGATGCGGAAGCGCTCGCCGCCGCCGGGGGGCTTGATCGAGCCGGTGACGACGAAGCCGGTGACCTTGATCGGCTTGCCCGCGATCTTCGCGCCGTTGGCCAGCAGGACGTCGACGGTCTCGGCGCCGGTGGCCGACTCGTACTTCGAGGGGCACTTCGTGATCATGTCGGTGGCCTCGATCAGGCCGCCTTCCTGCAGCGTGCCGGTGATGATGGCGGCCACGTCGTCGCCGAAGGTGCTCGGGACCTGGCCGGAGTAGACGACTTTGAGGGTGGGCCCGCCGCTTGCGCCCTCCTCGCGGATCTCGAAGCGCATCGGGTTGGACTTCTTGTCCCAGGAGCCCGGAACGACCGACCCGCCGACCTTGACGCGCTGGCCCACGAGCGCTGTATCGGCCGCGATCTCGGCCACACCCTTCTGGATCGCGCCCTCTTTCTTGGCCGTGCCCAGCAGGATGGCTGCGACCGCGATCACGATGATCGCTGTGACGCCGATGAGCCTGACCTGTGCCCGCTTGTTCACTCGCGCTCAACTCCTGCACGTGAAAGCACCGTGAGCGAGGTGTTCGCGGACTCATGACCCGGCCTCATGCCGCCGCCGGGACGAGAGAGCACCGCCGCCACCTGCTTGCCTGAACGGGACGGATTGTAGCATCCGTCCGCCGCGCGTGGGAACACGTGCTGCCTCGCGCGCGGCCTCGCGCGGAGGAGCAAGAAGGGTGCCGCTCGGCGGTCCGGCCGTTCCAGCACCACTACCTGCGCTTTGGGTGATGAGGGACGCCCAGGGGAATGCACCCTGTAGAAGCACGGCAAGCCGCGCGCGAACGCGCGTTCGACATGAACGAGGTGCATGGACGATGAACGGTCGCACAGCCGGTGCAGGTCTCAGCGGTAGACGGATCACACACCGCGAGACCCGCCGCCCGATCGAGATCGTGCTCATCCGCATAGTCTGGTTCTTGACCGCTGTCGTGGACACCCTGCTGGGCTTCCGGTTCGCCTTGAGGCTCTTCGGGGCCAACGCGGCCGCGAGCTTCACGCAGTTCGTCTACGACATCACGGCATCGCTGATGGCGCCGTTCCAGGCGGTCTTCGGCACCCTCAGGGCCGAGGCGGCCGTGTTCGACTGGAGCATCCTGCTCGCGATCGCGGTCTACACCGTGGTCGGGTACGGCATAGCGGCGCTGATCGACGCGGTCACGCCGCGGTCGACCGCCACGACCGTCGAGACGAGCGAGGAAGCCGAGGGAGACGTCCGCCCGCCGGTCTCGTAGACGAGGACCGACCTCAGGCTCAAGACCCGACGCCCGCCCCGCACGGGGCGGGCGTTCGCGTACGGGCGCTACCGCTGGAGCCACTGCACGTCGGGCGTGAACCCCGTCTCGCGCAGCAGCTGCAGGTAGCGCTCGGGTGAGAGCGCTCGGCTCGCGCCGTCGAGCGCTACCATCGTCGCCTCGATGACGTTGGTGCCGAACGAGCGCCCCTCGAGCCTCGGCGTGCTCGTGACGAGCAGCTCGATCCCGCGCGAGCGCATGAACTCGACGTCCTCGGCGGTGGTGGTGTTGGTGATGACCCACTTGCCCGACATGTCCTCGGGCATCCACTGGCGCACCCACTTGTAGTCGCCGGCGATGATGTCGGCGTCGCGGTAGAGTCGCGCGTGCTTGGACTCGGCCTCGACCTTGGTCTCATGGTCGGCCTCGGCGGGGTAGAGCCACTTGAACGGGAGCTGCACCGCGATCGGCGCGATGGCGTGGATGACGCGGATGGTGGTCGGCTTGGTGCGCAGCATGATGGGTATGCCGAGCGCGTAGAGCAGGTCCGCGGCCACCACCTTGCAGCCCTCTGCGTAGAACGCCTCGGCCATGCCCCAGCGATCCACCGCCGAGCAGACGAGCACGCGCTTGCCGGCCACCGTGAGCCCGAGGTCCTCGCGCATGAGGCGCACGACGTCGGCTTCGACCGCGCCCTTCAGGCCGGAACCGTCCAGGATCGGCGTCTCGCGCACCGCGTTCCGGAAGCGCTTGCCCTCGCGGAACCAGTACGTGCGGCCGGCGGCGTTCAGGAACAGATCCAGCCCGCCCATGCCGATGGCGTCGACCTTCCCGTCGAGCTCGCGCAGGCGCGCCTCCGCGCGGTCGAGATCGCCGTCGGTGCCCTCGCGCGAGATGCGGAACCGCTCGCCGAGCAGGTCCAGCTCGACCGTGTGGTCGCGCTTGCTCGAACCGGTGCTGACGCCGACTACTTCTTTGATGTCCCCCACCCCTTCGCACCCGCGCGGGCGGCGCCCGTGGCCTTGCGCAGCATCTCCGCTGCCGCCTCTCCCGCGGTGGCCTGCTTCGCCGGACGGGTGTCCGGCGCGGTCACAGCGTCGAGGATCGCCGCCAGCTCGCCCAGATCGACATGCACATCCTCGCGCAGCGGCGAGGGACCGAGGACCACACCGATCACCTCGCGCCCGAGGATCTTCTCGACGGTGCGGATGCGCCAGTCGCTGGCCATGAAGACGACCACGTCGTAGTCGCGCAGCTCGGCGAGTATCTCGAGCGACTGGTTGAAGACCTGCGTGGCGTCGCCGTGCTCGAGCGTCTCGCGCTCGGACTGGGAGTAGACGAGCACGAAGTCGAGCGCGCGCCCGGCGGCGAGCGCGCGCACCTCCTCGGCGTTGGCCACCGGGAAGGCCACCAGCGC
>PNNM01000075.1 GCA_013824215.1 Coriobacteriaceae bacterium | reverse complement strand
GGCCGGGGCAGTTGTCGTTGGCGGTCCACGCGCCCTCGATGCCCTCGAGCGCGGCGGTGACAGCGGGTCCGTCGAGCCCGAGCACGGCGACCATGCCCCCTGGGGAGCCGGCCGCGACCTCGGCCATGAGGCGGGAGCGCTCGACGACGAGTTCCAAGCCCGCCTCGGGCGAGAAGACACCGGCGAGGGCCAGGGCGGCGAACTCGCCGAGACTGTGTCCCGCGACGGCGACCGGCTCGAGTCCGGCGTCCAGCAACGCCGATCCCCATGCCCAGTCGGCCAGGAACAGGAGGGGCTGCGCGGCGCGGGTGTCCGAGAGCGCCTCCTCGGGCCCTCGCTCGGCCAGGGAGGCCAGCGGGATGCCGGAGAGCGCCTCTGCGGCGTCGAGAAGGCGCGGCAGGTCGTCGTGTTCCGGCAGCGCTGCGAGCATGCCGATGCGCTGGGACCCCTGTCCGGGGAATACGAGAGCCGTGCGGGCCGACACCGGCGCGCTCCCTATACCGGCACGGTCGCCATGCGGCGCATGACGTCCTCGGCCTCGGCGATGATCTCGGCGATGATCTCGGCGGCGGGCTGGATCGCGTCGACCATGGCTGCGCACTGCCCGGCCATCAGCGAGCCCATCTCCAGATCGCCTTCGCGCATGGCAGCCGCGAGCCTGCCCGTGCCCAGCTCCTCGATCGCGGCGGGATCGTTCGAGCGGTCCAACTCCTCGACCATCTTGGAGAGCTTGTTCTTCAGCACGCGGACCGGATGTCCGGTGGAGTAGCCGGTCACGACGGTGTCGCGGTCCTTGGCCTTGATGATGCGCTCCTTGACGTCGGGGTGGATGGTGCACTCTGAGGCGCACATGAACCGCGTGCCGACCTGCACCCCTTCGGCGCCGAGAGCGAACGCGGCCGCCATGCCGCGGCCGTCGGCGATGCCGCCCGCGGCGACGACCGGGACGTCCACGGCGTCGACGAGCTGGGGGGTGAGCACCATCGTGGTCAGCTCGCCGATGTGCCCGCCGGCCTCCATGCCCTCCCCGATGATCGCGTCGGCGCCCTGGCTCTCGAGCCGGCGCGCGAGCGCGGTGGAAGGCGCGATCGGCAGGACCTTGATGCCAGCCTCCTTGAACGCCGCGATGAAGCCTCCGGGGTTGCCCGCGCCGGTGGTCACCACCGGGACGTGCTCGTCGAGACACAGCTGGACGAGGTCCGCGATGTGCGGGGTCATCAGCATCAGGTTCACCCCGAACGGGCGGTCGGTGAGCGTCTTGGCCAGCCGAATCTGCTCGCGGAGGACCTCGGTGGGCATCTGGCCCGCGCCGATGATGCCCAAGCCCCCGGCGTTGCTCACCGCGGCGGACAGTTCCGCTGTCGCGGTCCAGGCCATGCCGCCTTGGAGGATGGGATGTTCGATTCCGAGGAGCCTCGTCAGCCGGGTGGGCAGGGCCATCAGGTCTCCTCGCTGCTACGCGACTTGGTCCATCTCACGACCGCGGCCCCCCACGTGACGCCGGCTCCGAAACCAACGACGGCGACGAGGTCGCCGGCTGATAGTCGCCCGCTAGTATACAGGTCGTCGAGGGCCACGGGGATGGACGCGGCAGACGTGTTCCCGGTCGCCGCGACGTTGCTGAAGACGCGCTCGTGGGGCATGTGCAGGCGATCCGCCACCGTGTCGATGATGCGCTGGTTGGCCTGGTGCGGGACGAGCCACGTGAGGTCCGCGGCGGTCGCTCCGGAAGCCTTGAGCGCCTCGCGCGCGGCCTTCGGGATGACGCGGACCGCGAACTTGAACACCTCGTTGCCGGACATGGTGAGGTACTGCTGCCGGGCGTCGAGCACCTGCTGCGCGAGCGGGAGCGCGGAGCCGCCGGCCGGGACTTTCAGCATCTCGGCACCGGTGCCGTCGGCGCCCAGCGCGATGCCGAGCACGCCGGCCTCCTCGGAAGCGCGAAGGACCACCGCACCGGCCCCGTCGCCGAAGAGGATGCAGGTCCCGCGGTCCGTGAAGTCGATGAAGCGTGTCATCGCGTCGGCGCCCACCACGAGCACGGTGCGCGCGCGGCCGCTCTCGATCACTGTGACGCCGACCTGCAGCGCGTAGACGAATCCCGAGCACGCGGCGTTGACGTCGAACGCCGGACACGTCAGACCGAGCTCGGCCTGCACGCGGCAGGCGGTGGCCGGGATCAGGGTGTCGGGCGTGGATGTGGCGACGATGAGCAGGTCGATCCCGGCGCCGTCGATGCCCGCGTCCGCGAGCGCCGCGCGTGCGGCCCTCACGGCGAGGTCGGAGGTGGCCTCGCCCGCCGCAACGACCCGCCTCTCCGCGATGCCGGTCCGCGTGAGGATCCACTCGTCGGACGTGTCGACCATGCGCTCGAGATCGGCGTTGGTGAGACGGTCCTCCGGGAGGTAGGACCCTATGCCGGCGATGGCGGCTCTGGGCATGGGGCTCGGCTCTTCTCGGAGCTGGGGCGGGCGGGCATGTGTCCGAGTAGTCTACACGTTCACCGCGGCTGGACAAGCGTCACGCGGTCCGCAGGCTGCTACCCGCCGAGCACCACCACCGCATCGACGAACAGGTCGTACTCGTCGTCCTCGTCGAGGTCGTGGATCCGCGCCTTCTCGACCTCGCCCTCGCCGCCGAGCGACAGCAGCCTCGACTGGAAGAGCACCTTCACGTCGGAGCGCTTCACGTCCTGGGAGAGCTCCTCGCCGAGCGCGAGCGTGTCGAGCTCGGTGACGAACACCACCCGCGGGGTCACCTTCGCCAGTTCCAGCGCGAGCCTCGCCGAGGGCTCGCCCTTGTCGACCACGAGCACCCGGCGGTCGGCGAGCGTCGCCGGATCGGGCGCGGTCGTGAACGCCCCCTTGCCCGCGTACTCGGCGAGCCCCTCCACCAGGTTGACATCCCGAGCGCCGCACCCCGCCCCCGAAGACGCGACCTCCTCGGCGGAGAGAGGCTCGAGGCGCTTGTGGCCTCGCCAGTTCCTGATGGCGTCGTGCAGGGCGTCGGCCGCGAGGTTCGAGCAGTGCATCTTGATCGGCGGCAGGCCGTCGAGCGCGTCGGCCACGTCCTTGCGCGTGACCTCGAGCGCCTCGTCCAGCGTCATGCCACGCACGAGCTCGGTGGTCATGGACGACGTCGCCACCGCGGAGCCGCACCCGAACGTCTGGAACGTGATCTCGGCGATGCGGTCGCCCTGCACCCGGATGTACATCTCCATGAGGTCGCCGCACACGGGGTTGCCCACCCGGCCGATCGCCACGTCGTCGCCGGTGAGCGTGCCCACGTTCCGCGGGTTGCGGAAGTGGTCGAGCGTCTTCTCCGAGTACTGTGTCGACTTCACGGGCGTGCCTCCTACTCGGACGGGTACAGCGGCGACATGTGGCGCAGACGCGCGACCACCTCGGGCAGGACCTCCATCACGCGGTCGACGTCCGCAGGCTTCGAGAAGCGCCCGAAGGTGAACTCCAGCGACCCGTGCGCCTCCTCGTGGAGCAGGCCGCACGAGATCAGCGTGTGCGAAGGCTCCAGCGTCTTGGAGCTGCACGCCGAGCCGGTGGAGACCGAGATGCCCGCGTCCTTCATCAGCAGCAGCAGCGACTCGCCCTCCACGCCCTCGAAGCGGAAGTGCGCGTTGTTGGGCAGGCGCGTGACCGGATGACCGTTGAGGTGCGAGTCGGGGATGGTGCCGAGCACCGCCTCGATGAGCCGGTCCCGCATCGATGCGAGGCGGGCGGCCTCGTCGGCCATCTCGGCCGAGGCGATCTCGGCCGCCGCGCCCATCCCGACGATGCCCGGCAGGTTCTCGGTCCCCGAGCGCAGCCCGCGCTCCTGGCCGCCGCCCATCGCGATCGGCGCGAGCTTCACGCCGTCGCGGATGTAGAGCGCGCCGACGCCCGGCGGGCCGTAGATGTCGTTGGAGGAGAGCGCGAGCAGGTCCACCGGCGTCGCGTCGACGTCGATGGGCACGAGGCCCTCGGCCGCCACGGCATCGACATGCAGCACCACGCCCGTGCCGCGCAGCATCTCGGCGATCTCCGGGACCGGCTGGACGGTGCCGATCTCGTTGCTCGCCCAGCCCACCGAGACCAGCAGCGTCTCGTCGCGCACCCGCGCGCGCAGCTTTGCGGGGTCGATGCGCCCGTACTGGTCGGGCGGCACCTTCGAGACGGTGAAGCCGTCCTTCTCGAGGTACTTGGCGATGTTGTGGATGGAGATGTGCTCGACCTCGGAGATCACCACGTGGTCGCCCGTCCTGCGGTTCCGGCTCGCGTAGCCGAGGATCGCCAGGTTGTTGGCCTCGGTAGCTCCCGAAGTGAACACGATCTCGGCGGGGTCGGCGCCGAGGAACGCCGCCACCTGGCGCCGGGCGTTCTCGAGCGCCTCCATCGCCTTGTCGCCCACAGCGTGGAGCGCCGCCGGGTTGCCGAAGCGCTCGGTGAGGAAAGGCAGCATCGCCTCGATCACCCGAGGGTCGACCGGCTTGGCCGACTGGTAGTCCAGGTAGACGTCCTCGGCCACGGGGCCGCCTAGAACCACATCGTCGCGCCGGCGTCGAGCGCGAGGTCGTTCAGCGTCCCGGCGCCCACGATCTTGACGCCTTCGATGAGCTGGACGTCCTCCCAGCCGAGCATCTGCTTCGACGCCTCGCACACGAGGATGGGGATGCCCATCGACATCGTCTTGTCGAGCATCTCTTTCACGCTCGGGAACGTCCCGAGCTTGATGTCCTCGGCAGCGCCCGGCCGCAGGACGCGCAGGCCGGCGCCGAGGAAGTAGACCGTCGGCTCGAGGTCCATCGCCTTGGCGGTCTGCGCCAGCACGAGCGGCGAGTACTGCCGCTCGGGATCGCTCGAGGTCTGGACGTACAGGATGGCGCGCTCGTTCTTCATGCGATCACTCCTTGTGTCTGGTCAGCGTCCCTTGCGGATGAGGAAGCGCTTGCTGTCGCCGAGGTCTTCCACGGCGAGCATCTCGTTGCCGGTGCGCTTGGCGAAGCGCGTGAGGTCCTCTTCGGCGGCCGGGTCGTCGGCGAGCACCTCGAGGACCTCGCCGGATTCGAGCTGATCCATGCGCTCGCGCGTCTGGAAGAGCGGCTCGGGGCAGAGCAGGCCGACGCAGTCGAGCGTCTCGGCGGGCGTGGCGGCGGGCGTGTCGGCGGGTCCCATCGGGCACCTCCCGGGAAGAACTCGTGGTGGTGTGCAGGGAGTATTCCCGGCGTGGGAGGCGGCGAAGCGCACGCGGAGGGCGGCCTTGGGGTGCCTGGGCGTCGGTTTGGACGGCGAGCGAGGCGAACCTGACGCCTTGTGTCAGGCGACGCTGAGCGGCTTGATGTGCCGCACCTGATCATCGATCGCAGCCTGCGCGTCCCACAGATCGACGGAGCGCTGCAGGTTCAGCCAGAACTCCGGAGAGTTTCCGAACAGCTTGGCGAGACGGAGCGCCATCTCGGAACTCACGGCGCGACGCTCGCGAATGAGCTCGTTGACGGACTGGCGCGACACGCCGAGCGCGGAAGCGAGTCCGCTCACACTCAGATCGTAGTCGGGCATGAAATCCTCACGCAGGATCTC
>PNNM01000074.1 GCA_013824215.1 Coriobacteriaceae bacterium | reverse complement strand
GCTTCCTGCCGAAGAAGTAGTAGTAGACGGTCTGCCCGGAGTAGCGGGTGTCGCGCCCGGAGGCGGCCAGCGGCACCTGCGCCCTCATGTACGATACGGCCGTCCCGGTCTTCATGCCGAGCGTGACCGGCCCGATGCCGGTGCTCGGCTTGATGTAGAGGGTGGCCGCGTGCGCGGAGGCGGGGAGCGCCAGCACGGTGATGGCCGCCGAGGCGAGCAGGAGCGTGGTCCTCATCCGTATGCGTGACACCGTGGGCTTCCTCCTTCGCCTGCAACCGGCGGGCGCTCCCATTCTACCCGTCCGACCCGGGGGGCGCGCGTGACGCGCGGCACTCCCGAGAGCGACGGCCGGGCGCATGCGGCGGCGCCCGAGCGCCCGGCGGTCACATGGTGGGAGATAGCCTTCCGGGCCGCGATCGCGCTGGTGCTGCTCGCCACGGTCGACGCGGCCGTCGCGCGAGCGAGACCGCTGCCGGAGCCCGCCGAGGCGGCAGCACCGTACCGGCTGCCCGAGTCCGGCGAGCTCCCTGATCTCGTGCGCCTCGCTCAATCGACCGGCGCCGACCCGGACAACCGCCGCGTCGTCTTCCTCGGCTCGTCCCCGGCGTGGGGCTACGGGGTCACCGATCCCTCCGATACCGTTCCATCCGTCTTCTCGCGACACACGGCGGCGGACGGTGACCGGCTACTGGTCTACAACCTCGCCTCCCGCGGACAGATGGCCGACGACTTCACCGTGCTCGCGCACAGCATCGGCGGGCGTGCCGACATCTACGTCGTTCAGCTGACCTACACGCTCCTCGATCCGGGCGCCCGAGCCGAGCGACCCGCACGCTTCCCGGAACTCGCCGACGCGCTCGGCGTGTCCGTGGACGGCACGCTGGCGGTCGAACTCGGCGTCTCCCCCGCGCCCGCGCTCGACCTCGACCCGCCGCTCGACCGGGAGGTCCGCCGCGTCTCCGCGCTCTACCGCGAGCGCTACGCGCTGCTCTCGCCTGGAGGCCAGCGCATCGAGGACGCGGCGTTCCGTCGGTTCGCGAAGCGGTTCCGCTCCTGGGCCGCCCCGGCGCCCGCACTCGACGAGACGCCTCCGAAGTCGGACCCGTTCGACCTCCAGGAACCCGCCGACCAGCTGATCGCCGTTGACCGCTACCGCGGCGTCGCGAATCTGTGGCTCCACCCGAGGAACCCCGAGCTCCGCCGGCTGGCAGCACTCGCCGCGTACTTCGACGAGCAGGGCATCCCCGCGGTCTTCTACCTCTCGCCTGTCAACGAGGAGGCGCTCGACTTCAACGGACCCGAGGACTGGGCGCGCTACGACCGCAACGTCGCCCGGGTCCGGCACTCGGTCGAGGGCAGCGGCGGTATCCTGCTGGACTACGGCCGCGGCCACGGACTGCCGCAGGGGGCGTTCGTCGACATCACGCACCTGACGGGCGAAGGCTCCCGCGTCTTCGGTGAGCGCCTCTACTCCGACGTCGCCTCCGCGGCGCCGGGGGTGCTTCGCCCGTGATCTTCACCGACCTCGTCTTCGTGCCGTTCCTCGTGGCCGCCGCGGCCGTCTACTGGCTGCTGCCGAGACCCGCACGCCCGTGGTGGCTCGCGCTCACCGGCGCGGCGTTCTACGCGTACTACGCCCCGGCCGCGCTCATCCTCGTCCTCGGCCTGGCCGCGGCCACCTTCGCGTTCGGGCGACTGGCGCCGAAGCACCGCTGGGCGGCCGTGCTCGGCATCGTCCTGCCCGTGGCGGTGCTCGCGTTCTTCAAGTACCGCGGGCTCGTGCCCGCGTGGTCCGCCGCGCCCGCGGGATCCGGCGCGCCCGTCGCGCTCGGCGTGGGCCTGCCGCTGGCCATCTCCTTCTTCACCTTCGAGTTCGTCCACTTCGTCGCCGATGCGCGCGCCGGGAAGATCGAGCGGCCGAGCGCCGCACGCTTCGCCTCGTTCGCGCTGTTCTTCCCGACGATGATCGCGGGTCCGATCAAGCGGTTCGAACCCTGGGACGAGCAGTCGGGAGACCAGCGGCTGGCCCCCGAGGACGTCTCGACCGGCGTGTGGCGCATCCTGACCGGCGCCTTCAAGAAGGTCGTGATCGCGGACTCCCTGGCCCCCTTCGTCGCGCCTCTGCTGACCGGCCAGCCCGGCAGGGTGAGCGCGGGCGCGCTGGCACTCGGCCTGCTCGCCTACGCGTTCCGCATCTACTACGACTTCTCCGGCTACTCGGACATCGCCATCGGCGCCGCGCGCCTCTTCGGCTTCCGCGTACCCGAGAACTTCCACCGGCCGTACCTGGCCACGAGTCCCGCCGAGTTCTGGCGGCGTTGGCACATGTCGCTGTCGTCGTGGATCTTCGACTACGTCTACCGCCCGCTCGGCGGCAGCCGCAAGGGCCTCGTGCGGACGCTCGTCAACCTGATGGCCGCCATGCTCGTCTCGGGGCTCTGGCACGGGGTGGGCTGGAACTTCGTGGCCTGGGGCGCCTACCACGGCATCCTGCTGTGCGGCTACCGTCTCTGGCGCGAAGCTGTCCGGCCGAGGCTGCTCGCCGGGCTCGATGAGCGCGAGGACGGCGCGGGCCGGGCCTGGCGCTCCGCCGTGTGGGTGCGCAAGGCCGCCTCGGTGGGCGTCACCTTCGCGGCGGTCACGGCCGGCTGGTCGCTGTTCGTGATGCCGCTCGAGCGCCTCACAGCGCTCGTCTCAGGTGCGATGTGAGGGGGCAGCCGACGTGAGCGACAGCACGAAGCGGGTGCTCAGGAGCGTGGCTGCGGCCGTGATCTGCGTCGCCATCGTGGTTCTCGTCGTGCTGTTCTCGGGCGGCGGGACGCGCTTCATCTACATCGCGTTCTAGAGACGCGCGCGGGCGCTCCGCTGGACGCCCGCGCCGAACGGAAGACGAGCGGTCTTGTCAGAAGTGCAGACCGACGCCGCTTCCCGCGCCATCCCTATGGCAGCGCAGGCACACGCCATCGTGCCCGGGATCGGTCGCCACGGTCGCGGGCACCGAGTTGCTGTCGTCACCGGACTGCGTCAGGAACCGGGTACCGAGCGTATAGTGCGGGAATGCGGCACCGCCGCCCGGCGACGTGGGCGAGTCGTCGGCATGGCATGAGACGCAGTGCGTGGAGACCGAGAAGGCCGCAGCGCCCAGCGTGGTCGTCATCACGTGCGACGCGCCGTTGATCCCTTTGTTGAAATAGCCGTGGCAGTAGGAGCACCACGCCGTGACCGCAGTGTCGGCATCCATCAGCGCCGTCGGTGATACGAGGTAGGAGCCGCTGTAGGCGCCGTGTTCCAGCGAGATGTCCTTGAGGATCTTGGTCGTCAGGTAGGTGTTCGGCGTCATCACGTTAGCTGCGGCATGCACCTGATGGCAGCTCGTGCACTTCACGTCGTCGCCGATAGCGCTGTCATGCGCACGGTTCGAGGCGAGTTCGTAGTTGGCGTTGAGGCCACCGTAGACTGTCAGGCCGCTGACGGCCGGACTGATGTGACAGTACGTGCAAGCATCCGCACGCGTTGTCAGCAGCAACGCCTCGCTGCCAACACCATCGCCATCAGCGCCGGCGTGGTGCACCGCATGGCACACGCCGCACTTCTTCGTGGCGGTGGAGTACCCCCCGTGCGGGCTACCGTCGGACGTCACGGGCGTCGGAGTGGGCACCGTAGACGCGCTCGAGCAGCCAGCATCCCAACCCCACTCGATGCCGTCGTGCACGGTGACGTTGGCGGCGCCGTCCCAACTCACGAGGAACAGGTGCGCGCGCCAGGTGACTTGTGTCGTGGGAGGGTGGGGGCGCTTCGAGAAGTCGTAGAAGTACTTGTCGTACGAACCATAGCCGCTGGGGACAACGTTGGCCGTGTAGCTCGCGTTCTCGGCTTCCGTATAGTAGAAGGGCAGGGGCGTGCCGGTATCGTCATTCGGGAACGGGTCGATGTAGGGACTCACTGTCCCACTCATGGGATGGCTCGTAGTTATGAACTGCAGCCAGCGAAGTTGTGCGTTCGTCGGATCGGTTCCCGTGCGCTGGTAGCGGGCCTCGATCTTGCCACCGGAATAGTGATCCCCCAGGAACTGCGAGCTGTAGATGTCGACGGTCAGAGTGCCGTTGAGGGCCGGCCCGCTCGTGAAGGTCACAGATGGCCCCAATCTGCCGAATGCTGCAGCCAGACCGGGGACATCGCCGCCGCCCGCGGCCGAGTGACGGACTGGGGCCGGGTTCAGCCAGTTGACTCCGTCGCCGGCGGGACACAAGCTGGCGATGGGGTCGCCGTTTCCTCCTACGATCTTGATGTCCGCCCAGGCCGTCTGCACGTTGACCGTGAACGCGATAGTTGAGGCCACGGCGAACACGCACCAACGGATCGTTCTCACCGGTCCAACCCCCCCGCTACTCCGACGAGACACCCAACCTGCGCTGCAGACCTTCGAGGACCGTCTGCAATTCCTGGCTGTCGGCGCCGGATGACCGCCGCATCTCCGAGAACATCGCGCCTGCGGCTTCCCCCGGCAGTGTCTTTGCGAGCTTCCCCCCGGTCTCGACGACCGTGATCCGGAACGTGCCGTATGCGCGGCTGTCCGTGTCGGCCGACCGCTCGAGCAACGGTTTGCAGTCCGTGATGATCCTGCCCAGTGCGTCCACGGAGATGCTGACCATGGCCGTCCCCACGACCTCATCGGACCCGAGAACTTCGTCGAACTCCGCGGGAGTCGGCTGCTTCGCGAATACGACGACCGGAGGGATCGGTTTGTCCGACGCACCGACGTGCTGGATGTAGACGGCGGGGGTCGACTGCGGACCTGCGGGGCACACGGACAGATACGCGATGCCGATCGCGATGACCGATACCGCCGCTGCAACGCCGAGCGCCGTCCCCCTAGTCACGCCGAAACCCCGTCCCGCTGCTCCCGCGACGGGGCGACCTGCGCCCGCGTTCGCGCCAGCCGGCGAGCTCGAAAGCCCTGCCTGACACCCGTGCTACTATACTCCTTCAGGTCCGTCAAGGCAGCAGGCGCGAGCGGCGGGGGACACGCATCACGGGCGCCCGTGTCTCGGACGCCCGTCGGGTGAACGCTCATGTCGCGCGGGACCTAAATGTCGATGCCGTTGGTGACGCGCTTGTCCTGCGCCGTCTTGGCCATCTTCACGAGGAACTCGGTGTTGCTCTGGGTCGTCTTGAGGCCCTTGATGAGCATGTCCATGGCGCGCTCGGCCGAGTCGATGCCGTGCAGGATGCGGCGCACGCCCCACACGAACGGCGCCTCCTGCGGATCGAGGATGAGCTCCTCTTTCCGGGTGCCCGAGGTGATGACGTCGATGGCCGGGAAGATGCGGCGGTCGGCCATGCCGCGGTCGAGCCGCAGCTCCATGTTCCCGGTGCCCTTGAACTCCTCGAAGATGACCTCGTCCATCTTGCTGCCCGTGTCCACGAGCGCGGTGGCGAGTATCGTCATCGACCCGCCGCCCTCGATGTTGCGGGCGGCGCCGAAGAACTTCTTCGGCGGGTAGAGCGCCGTGGAGTCCACGCCACCGGACAGGATGCGGCCCGAGGCCGGGGTGGCGAGGTTGTAGGCGCGCGCGAGGCGGGTGATC
>PNNM01000073.1 GCA_013824215.1 Coriobacteriaceae bacterium | reverse complement strand
CTTCCGACCCGCGAGGGCGTAACAAGCGCATCCTTGGTGTCACTCCCGCCCCCGTGGGATGCCTGACGCCCGTCAGGTAGCCTCCGAGACCACGACCTGAAGTGGCGTGCGAGATCCAGCGCTCCAGCTGCCGAACCCCTCGCTCGGCCAGCTCTCTCGGCGCCCGTCACACCACCCGGTTCGTGAGGCTCCCCACACCCTCGATGCGCACTTCGACGGTGTCGCCGCGCTTCATCGGACCGATGCCGGCTGGCGTGCCGGTGAGCACCACGTCGCCGGGGAGCAGCGTCATGATGCCGCTCACGAACGACACCAGCTCCCACGGGTGCCACGTCATCTCCGAGGTCCGCGCGGACTGCTTCACCTTGCCGTTGAGATAGCACTCCACGAGCAGGTCGCCCGGGTCCTCTACGTCCGTCTCGATCCACGGCCCGAGCGGGCAGAAGGTGTCGAAGCTCTTCGCGCGCGTCCACTGCCCGTCCTTGGTCTGCAGGTCGCGGGCGGTGACATCGTTGGCACACATATAGCCGAGGATGTGATGCTTAGCCTCTTCCGGCGTGACCTTGTGAGTCCTGCGGCCCAGCACGACTGCGAGTTCGGCCTCGTAGTCCACCCGCTTCGACTGCTCGGGCAGGACGATCTCGCCGGCCGGGCCGATGACCGACGTCGCCGGCTTCATGAACAGCACCGGCTCCTCGGGGACCTCGGAGTCCAGCTCGGCGGCGTGAGCGCGGTAGTTCTTGCCGACGCACACCACCTTCGTGGGGGTGACGGGCGGCAGGAGGTGGGCGGTGGCCAGGGGCAGCGTGCCGTCCGGCTCCCACGCCGCGAACGGCTCGTCGGAGATGAGTGTGATGGTGCTGTCGTCGGCGAGTCCGTAGCGGACGTCGTCTTCGACGCGCACCCGTACGACCTTCATCGGAAGTCCCCTCGGCCGGTGCATCCCCCAGCCGCTAACTTCCACCAAGGTCGTCCGATTCCTGCACCTCGGGGGCGTCGGGACGCGGGTGCGACAGGCCGTACTCGACCGAATCGACGAGCGCCTCCCAGGAGGCCTCGATGATGTTCTCCGAGACGCCGACGGTGCCCCAGCTCTTCTCGCGGTCGCTCGATTCGATGAGCACGCGCGTGACCGCACCGGTGCCCTTCTTCTCGTCGAGGACGCGGACCTTGAAGTCGGTGAGCGCGATGTCGGCCAGGTGCGGGTAGAAACGGCCGATGGCGATACGCAGCGCCTTGTCGAGCGCGTTGACCGGGCCGTTGCCCTCGGCGGTGGCGATGTAGCGCTGGCCCGCCACGTGCAGCTTGATGGTGGCCTCCGTCTGCACCTTGCCGTCCTCGCGCTTCTCGGCGATGACGCGGAAGCTCTCGAGGCGGAAGAACGGCTCGTAGGTGTCCGTCTCCTTGCGCAGCATGATCTCGAGCGTGCCGTCGGCGGCCTCGAAGCTGTACCCCTTGTGCTCGAGTTCCTTGATGGCGTCGAGCACCTTGCCGGCGGTCTTCTCGTCGCCGGAAAGATCGATGCCGAGCTCGTGGGCCTTCATCGTGATCGAGGCGCGGCCCGCCAGCTCGCTCACGACGACGCGCGCCAGGTTGCCCACCCAGCCCGGGTCGACGTGCTCGTAGGCGCCTTGGAGCCGGTCCGACGCGCTCGCGTGCACGCCGCCCTTGTGCGCGAACGCGCTCGCGCCCACGTAGGGCTGGTACGGGTTCGGGGAGATGTTGGCGGTCTCGGCGACGAAGTGGCTGACCTCGGTCAGCAGCTTGAGCTGGTCGCGGGAGAGGCAGTCGTCGTCCATCTTGAGCACGAGCGCCGGGATGATGGCGGTCAGATCGGCGTTGCCGGCCCGCTCGCCGTAGCCGTTCATGGTGCCCTGGACGTGCGTGCAGCCGGCGTCGACCGCCAGCAGCGAGTTGGCCACCGCGCACCCCGCGTCGTTGTGCGCGTGGATGCCGAGCGGCACGTCCAGGCTCATGCGCACGGCGTTGACCGCCCGGAGTACCTCGTGCGGCAGGCTGCCGCCGTTCGTGTCGCAGAGCACGACGGCGTCCGCACCCGCCGCCGCGGCCGCCTTGCACACCTCGATCGCGTAGCCGGCGTTGTGCTTGTAGCCGTCGAAGAAGTGCTCGGCGTCGAAGAAGACCTCTCGCCCCTCGGCTTTGAGGAACGCCACCGAGTCGGTCACCATGCGCACGTTCTCCTCGAGAGTGGTCTGCAGCGTCTCGGTGACGTGCAGGTCCCACGCCTTGCCGAAGATGCACAGCGCCTTGCATCCGGTGGCGACCAAGGCGCGGATCCCCGCGTCGTCTCCGGCGAGCGTGTCCTTGTGGCACGTCGAGCCGAACGCGGTCAGCGTGGCGCATGCGAGCTCGAGACCCCGCGCGCGCTCGAAGAACTCGGTGTCCTTGGGGTTCGCGCCCGGGAAGCCTCCCTCGATGTAGCGCATGCCGAGGTCGTCGAGGCGCGCGACGATGCGCAGCTTGTCCTCGGCAGAGACCGACAGGCCTTCGCGCTGCGTGCCGTCACGCAGGGTGGTGTCGTAGAGTACGACGGCCACGGCGGATCTACACCCGCTCGAGCCACGCGTCGTACGCCGGCTCCTCGCCGCGCACGATGCGGAAGAAGGTGCTCTGGATGCCGAGGGTGACGGGGCCGGGGTCGCCGATGTCGCGGCCGTCGACCGAGTGCACCGGGACGACCTCGGCGGCCGTGCCGGTCATGAAGACCTCGTCGGCGGCGTAGAGGTCGGTGCGCACGAGCGAGGCCTCGCGGACCTCGATCCCTTTGTCGCGGGCGATCTGCATGACGCTGTCGCGGGTGATGCCCTCGAGGATGCCGTCGGAGACGGGCGGCGTGACGACCACGCCGTTGCGGACCACGAACAGGTTCTCACCGGTGCCCTCGCAGACCTTGCCCTCCTCGTTGAGCAGGATGGCCTCCGCGTACCCGTGCTTGTTGGCCTCCATGCGGGCGAGCGAGCTGTTGATGTACTGCCCGGTGGCCTTGACCGCGGGGGGGGTGGAGTTGATGCCGCGCTGGCGCCAGGAGGAGACACCGGCCGCCACGCCGTGCTTGAGGGCGTCCTGGCCGAGGTAGGTGTCCCACTGCCAGACGGCGATGAAGGTGTTCACCGGCGCGGGAAGCGGGTCGAGACCCATCACGCCGTAGCCGCGGTAGATGAGCGGGCGGATGTAGCAGAACTTCAGCTTGTTGGCGCGGATGGTCTCTTTGACCGCCTCGACCAGGGTCGCCACATCGCGTCCCGGATCCATCATGAGCATCCGCGCCGAGCGCTCGAGCCGCTGCATGTGCTCGGTCAGACGGAAGACCGCGGAGGTGCCGTCGGCGGTCTCGTAGCAGCGGATCCCCTCGAAGACCCCGGAGCCGTAGTGGAGAGCGTGGGTGAGGACGTGTACCTTCGCGTCCGCCCAGGCGACGAGCTGACCATCCATCCAGATGTAGTCCACCTCGGGCAGCGACATCGAAGTCCACCTCTTTCCCAACGAGGCTCGGCGGTGTGGGTGATTAGTCTACCCGAGACGAGCAGGGCGGGGGCGAGCCCCTCGGTGCGCCCGCTACACCCGCTCGGCGACAAGGTCTCCCATGCGGCTCGTGCCGACGAGCTCGCGGCCTTCCTCGAAGATGTCCTTGGTGCGGAACCCGTCAGCGAGAACGCGCTCGATCGCGGTCTCGATAGAGGCCGCCTCCTCCTCTAGCCCGAACGAGTAGCGCAGCATCAGCGCGGCTGAGAGCACGGTCGCGGTCGGGTTGGCGACGTCCATGCCGGTGTACTTGGGCGCGCTGCCGTGACTCGGCTCGTAGAGACCGGGCCCGTCGCCGAGCGACGCCGAGGCCAGCATGCCGAGCGAACCGGAGAGCATCGAGGCCTCGTCCGACAGGATGTCGCCGAACATGTTGCTCATCACGACCACGTCGAACTGCCGCGGGTTCTTCACCAGCTGCATCGCGCAGTTGTCGACCAGCAGGTCCCACAGCTCGATGTCCGGGTAGTCGGCGACCGCCTTGTGCGCCACCTCGCGCCACAGGCGCGAGGACTCGAGCACGTTGGCCTTGTCCACAGAGCAGACGTTCGAGGTCCCCCGCGCGCGGGCTAGCTCGCACGCCTTGCGCACGATTCGCTCGACCTCGAACGCGTGGTAGGTCTCGGTGTCGTAGGCCATGTCCCCGACACGTCCGCGCTCGCCGAAGTAGATGCCGCCGGTCAGCTCGCGCACGATCATGATGTCGACGCCCCGGATCACCTCGGGCTTGACGGTGGACGAGTCGATGAGCGCGTCGAAGATCCTGACCGGGCGCAGGTTCGCGTACAGCCCGAGGGCCTTGCGGATGCCGAGGAGCCCCTGCTCGGGGCGGATGCCGTTCGGGTCGGTGGTGTCCCATTTCGGTCCGCCGATGGCGCCGAGGAGCACGGCGTCGCTTGCCTCGCAAACGCTGAGCGTCTCGTCGGGCAGGGGGCTACCCGCCGCGTCGATGGCCGCGCCACCGATGAGCGCCTCGGTGTAGACGAACCCGTGTCCGAACCTGGCGGCCACGGCGCCGAGGACCTTGACGGCCTCGGCGGTTATGTCGGGACCGATGCCGTCACCCGGCAGGACCGCTACCTTGAACTGCGCCACTGTCCGCTTCCCTTTCGCTCGGTGAGTCCTTGGCGTGTCTTCGCGTTCCGGCGAGTCTAGCGTCTCTCGAGCGGCCGTGCCTTACGAAGCGCCGCGGGCCGCGACCTTCTCCTTGGCGGCCTCAACCAGGCCGCCCTTCTCGATGATCGCCTTGATGAACGGCGGGAACGGACTCGCCGTGAACACCGCCCCGGTCGTGACGTTGGTGATGGTGCCGGCGTCCGCGTCCACGGAGACCTCGTCGCCGTCCGAGATGCCGCTCACCGCCTCGGCCGATTCCATGATCGGCAGGCCGGTGTTGATGGCGTTGCGATAGAAGATGCGCGCGAAGCTCCCGGCGATGATCACCGAGACCCCCGCGGCCTTGATCGCGATGGGCGCGTGCTCGCGCGAGGAGCCGCAGCCGAAGTTCTCCTCGGCCACGAGGATGTCGCCGGGCTTCACCTTGCCGACGAAACCGGCGTCGAGGTCCTCCATGCAGTGCTTCGCCAGCTCGGCGGGGTCCGAGGTGTTGAGGTAGCGCGCCGGGATGATGACGTCGGTGTCGACGTCGCGTCCGTAGCGGTGCGCGGTGCCGGTGAAGTTCACTGCCTGTAGCCTCCCTGAAAGTGCGGTGAAGCTCCCCCACGGGGAGCATGTTTCCGTATTCTAGCGTTGTACACGCCCGAGCGGGACGCGATCCGCCCGTGCCCTTCACGCCGGTCCACAGGAGAGCCCGTGCCCGAGACCTTGCCGAATGTCCGCCTCCCCCTGCCTGCCGCCGCCGCGCTGGTGGCCGCCCTCGGCCTGGCGTCGATCGCCGTCCCGGTGGCTGCAGGGGGCGCGATCGTGACGCTCGTCGGCCTCGTGGGGGCGGCCGCCCTCGCCGCGTTCGCCTTCCTTCGCGCGGGGATGCCGGCACGCGCCACCTGGCCGGCGCTCGCGCTGCTGGCGGCGGCATGCGCCTGGATGCTGCTGGCGGCCGCGCTGTCCGCCAGCCCGCGCGTGTCGCTCGTCGGCTGGATA
>PNNM01000072.1 GCA_013824215.1 Coriobacteriaceae bacterium | reverse complement strand
GCCGGCGCGCACAGGTGGCACACTCGTGCGAGCAAGGGCCGGCCGCCTGCAGGACGCAGTGCTCCGCGATCATCAGCTCGGTGCGGCCGTAGACGAGGGTTCCGACCGGCACCGCGGATGCGGCGACCAGCGCTCGAAGCTGCCTGCCCGACAGCTCGGGGGACGCCCAGACCAGCGACGCTCCGAGGTCGGAGAGCGCGGCGCACGACCAGGGGTTGAACGCGCCCAGCGGCCAGTCCGCCTCGACACGGACGCCGGCACGGGCCGCCTCCGTCAGGAGGCCGAGGTTGCCCGCCACCGCACGGCCGCAGCGCTCGGCGAGTCCGAGAAGTGCCGCGGCCTCGTCATCGTGCGCCACCCGTGGGATCAGCGGTTCCACTCCCTCAGGCAGGGTGCCGGGCAGCTCCGCGGCGCCGACGTGCAGCAGCCCGCGGTCCGCTCCGGCCGCGAGACAGGCCGCCAAGACTGCCGGATCCCGTCCCGAGACGACGAGCTCGGGCGCGCGCTGCCCGGCACCGCGACGCACCTCGGACGCGCTCACGACCGGGTCCGAGAGCACCCGGTCCGCCCATGGAGCGAGCATGGAGGCGGCGAGCGCCTCGAGGGCCTCCCGGCGGACGCGGTGGAGCGTCGAGTAGCCGGCCCCGGCGGTGGGATCCAGATCGATATCCCATGAGGCGGGCACGAAACCGCTGCCACCGGTGCGCCCGACGTGTTCGATGACCTCGGTGGCACCGAGAGCCTTGGTCCGGGCCGCCTCGACGACGGGACCTGTCGCCGTGCCCTCGGCCCCCGCGGCCCGGGCGGTGACGAGGACGGGCTCTCCGACCCGCAACCGCACGGAGAGGTCGATCGCGATGTCGGTCTCGGCGGCGAAGGTCCGGCGTGCGGCCTCGATGAGCGAGGCGCAAGCGACCCTGAACACGCGGTCACCGGGCGAGACCCGGCTCTCCGTGCGAAGGAGCACCTTCGCGCCCGCGGGAGCGACCGGGACGGGGCTGCCGGCCACCTCCATGGCCCCCGCCCGCTGGGCGAAGCGGCCGCGGCCGGTCCAGAACTCCAACGTGTCCTCGGGCTCAAGCGACCGTTCGAGCAGCACCGTGGCGGTCTCGCCGGTCGAGTCGGCAACGCGGCCGACGTGCACGCCCCGGTTGTTGGGACGGCTGTAGCTCATCATCGCGTCGTCGCGCACGCCGGCCAGGTAGGCGGGGGTGAAGCCGCGACTGAACGCCTCGGCGAGCACCGACCACTCCGCCTCGGCCGAAGCGAAGCTCTCCGGGTCGAGCGTCGCGCGATCGAGGGCCGCGCGGTACACGCCCGTGACGAGCGCCACGTACTCGGGGGCCTTCATCCGGCCCTCGATCTTGAGAGCGCTCACCCCGGCGCGGACCAATGCCGACAGGAGGTCGAGTCCGGCGAGGTCCTTCGGAGACAGCAGGTAGGGACCGGGGGCGCCAGCCTGCTCACCGCTCTCCGCGACGAGGGTGTAGGCCATACGGCACGGTTGCGCGCACAGGCCCCGGTTCGCGGAGCGACCGCCGATCAACGAGGAGAGCAGGCACTGTCCCGAGTAGCAGAAGCACAGCGAGCCGTGGACGAACGACTCGATCTCGGCCGCGCCGTCTGCCACGAACGAGGCGATCTCGTCCACGCACGTCTCGCGCGCGAGCGTCACGCGGGCGGCGCCGAGCTCGGCGAGAACGCGCACCGACGCGGTGTTGTGCGCGTCAAGCTGCGTGGACGCATGGATGCGCACGTGGGGCAGCGCCTTGCGCACGAGGCGCATGAGACCGAGGTCCTGGATGATCACGGCGTCGATGCCGGCGATCCATGCGGCGTCGATCATGCGCAAGGCCCCGGGCATCTCCTCGGCGGCGACGAGCACGTTCGCGGTCAGGTAGACACGAGCGCCACGCAGGTGCGCGTACCTGCATGCCTCGGCCAGACCTTCGAGGTCGAAGTTCTCCGCGCCGCGGCGCGCGTTCAGCTCCCCGAGGCCCAGATAGACGGCGTCCGCGCCGTTGTTCACGGCCGCCTTCAACGCGTCAGGACCGCCCGCGGGTGCGAGCAGTTCGGGTGCGCGGGGCTGTCGGTGTGCGTGATGAGGGAGCATCGCCTGATGACGGGGAGGTGACGGGGTGGCACGTTCATCGCCGCGTGCCTCTAGAATGTGACGTTGGGTTCGAAGGGAGGCGTATGTCAAGTCGTCGCCGTCGGCTTCGCCGACGTGGCTCGGGCGGTTCGGCCGCCCGCATAGCCCTCTGGGTCTCGCTCGCGTTGCTCGCCCTGCTGCTGCTCGGTACCGCGGCGGGGACGGCGACGGCGTACGCATTCGTCCGGAGCTGGCTGAAAGACCTCCCGGACTACGAGTCCCCGAGCGCGTTCCAGGTGGCGCAGGCGACGAAGATCTACTCGGCGGACGGCAAGCTGCTCGCGCGGCTCTACCTCGAGAACCGGACCATCGTCCCGTTCGAGAACATCTCGCAGGACCTGAAAGACGGGCTCATCGCGGTCGAGGACGAGCGCTACTACCAGCATCGCGGGGTCGACCCGGTGGGCATCGTCCGCGCGGCGGTCATGGACGTGCTCTCGGGCAGCGTGGAGGAGGGCGCGTCCACGATCACGATGCAGTACGTGCGCAACACGATCCTGGCGGATGAGCGCTTCGACATCTCGGCTGCGCGCAAGGTGCGTGAAGCGTTCGTCGCCCAGGAACTCGAGAAGCGGCGCACCAAGGACGAGATCCTGAACCTGTACCTGAACACGGTCTACTTCGGCGAGGGCGCCTACGGGGCCGAGGCGGCAGCGCAGACGTACTTCGCCAAGCACGCCGAGGACCTGACGCTCGGCGAGGCGTCGCTGCTCGCCGGCCTGCCCCAGGCCCCGAGCCGACTGGACCCGTACGACAACCCCGAAGCGGCCACCGCGCGTCGCGTCGAGGTGCTGGACGCGATGCTGGCCAACAACTACATCTCGCAGGCCGAGTACGACCAGGCGATCTCGGAGCCGGTCAAGCTGACGCGCGCGAAGGAACCGGAGCACGGCATCTACCGCGCGCACTACTTCGTCGCGCACGTGAAGAAGATCCTCCAGGCCAAGTACAGCCAGGCGGTGGTCTTCAAGGGCGGGCTCACTGTCCACACATCGCTCGACACCAGAAGGCAGAAGTACGCCGAGGACGCGGTGTTCGGGTTCCTGAACGAGAAAGGCGACCCCGACGCGGGGCTCGTCTCGATCGACCCGCGCAACGGCCACATCGTGGCGATGGTGGGCGGAGAGAACTACTCGAAGAACAAGTTCAACCTCGCCACGCAGGGCAGACGGCAGCCGGGCTCGGCGTTCAAGACGTTCGTGCTCGTGACCGCGCTGGAGAAGGGCATGCCGCCGTACCGCTACGTGAACTCCTCGTCGCCGGCGGTCATCCAGCTCCCCGGCCGCGACTGGGTCGTCTCCAACAGCGAGGGCTCCGGTCACGGTGCGATGTCCATCGAGAACGCGACGAAGCACTCGGTCAACGCCGTGTTCGCGCGACTGATCGCCGAACTGAAGCCTGAGGCGGTGGCGAAGGTGGCCAAGCGCATGGGCATAGCCTCGCCGGTGCCCGCGTTCCACGCGATCGCCCTCGGCGGCCTGGGCGTCACCGTTCTGGACATGGCGACCGCGTACGGCACTCTCGCCGCGAACGGCGTCCACTACCCGCCGACAGCGATCACGAAGATCGTCGGACCGGACGGTGCGCTCGTCTACGAGTACAAACCCAAGGGCAAGCGGGTGCTGGATCCGTCGGTCGCCTACGCCGCGACCAAGATGCTCAAGGGCGTCATCACCGGCGGTACCGCTACGCGGGCGAACATCGGACGACCCGCCGCCGGCAAGACCGGCACCAGCCAGAACTACCGCGACGCGTGGTTCGTCGGATACACCCCCCAGCTCGTGACCGCGGTGTGGGTCGGCTACTACAAGACCGAGAAACAGATGCGCAACGTGCACGGCAGACGAGGCTTCGGCGGCACGCTGGCCGCTCCCATCTGGGCCTCCTACATGCGCAAAGCGCTCGCCAAGGAGAAGCGGCTCGACTTCAAGTCCGCTCCGCCGCCCAAGTACACGTGGCGCGGCTCGTGGTCGAGGAGCTCCTCGTCCACGGTCGACCCGAAGAAGACGAAGCCGAAACCGAAGCCCGCCTCGCCCGCGTCGGAGACCCCGATCCAGGAGCCGGTGCCGGTGCCGGATCCCGGCCCCGTCACGCCGCCGCCGCCACCTGACCCGGGAACGGATCCGAGCGCGACGCCGTGACGCCGGGACTTGGTGCGCTCAGCGCCTGACTCGCACCATGCCCGACGTGCAGATCACCTTCACGTCGCCGGCCTTCTCGATCTCGTCGAGCACGAGGTTCATGCCGAGCGTGTCCGACGACACGTGCCCGGCGATGACGAGGTTCAGCTTCAGCTCCTCGGCGTGCTTTCGATACTCCTCGGAGTAGTGCATGCCCACGAGCGTGCCGACGCCGGCGTGGGCGAGACGGTCGAGCGCTTCCATGGGTCCTTCCGTGCCGCCCGTCATGTCGGCCACCATCTTGCCGGGCCGCGCCGACCCGGTGCCTTGGATGAGCGCGGGGCCGTAGCCCTTGCGAGCGGCGTCCCCGTACTCGGGGATGGTGCGCAGCGCCTTGACCAGCGCATCGAGGGTGTCGGGGCGCTCCCGGTCGACGAACTCCTGCACGAAGCCGTTCACCGAGTTGTCGGCGGGCGTGTGGCACGACATCATCGCGAAGCCGAGCAGCTCGGCGGCCTGGACCGCGCGGTAGTGGTTGGCCGGCATGATCTTGCGGCGGATCTCCTCCGCGCGCGGGCCGATGAGCGCGTCGCCCGCACCGACGCCGACGCCTTGGGCGGCCCAGAGGTCCGCCTGCATCCCCATGACGAGATCGAGGCGCGCGTAGCCGTAGCCTTCCGGGTGGTGCGACAGGATCAGGTCGATCGGCTCACCCTTCTCCCGAAGGCGATCCGCGAGCAGGACCTCGGCGGCCTCCATGTCGACGCCGGTGATGAGGCCGCGGACCTCGGTCTCGAGGTCACCGCAGTTGATGCGGGTGTCCACGTATGGGTTCGTGAGGCGGTCCGTGTCGAAGAAGGCCTTGTCGTCCTCGTCGAGCTTGTCGAAGGCCTTGCGTTCCTTTGCCAGGACGCGCTCAATCTCGTCGCGACTGCGCGTATCGGCGAGAATGCCCTGCTCGACCGCGATACGGTAGATCTCCTTCAGCTTCACGGCTGCCCCTTCCTCCGGCCCGCGGACGGACGAGGGCCCGTCTTCGCCCTCGAAACGTGTGCGTTCCCCCCGACGTAGAACCTCAACTCGGCCTCGTGCCCCTGGGAGAGGCCGACGCGCCCAGAGGATAGCACCTCGGGACGACACGCTTCCGGCACGTCGAAGACCGCCAGCCTGCCCTCGCCGAGGAGCGAACCGTTGGCGGTGAGGTCCACGCCGAGAGCCTGCGCGAGCCTCCCCGGCCCGTTCGCGAGCCCGTGCCGTGCGCCCGCGCCTCGGCGTCGGACCATCTGCTCGAGACCGACCAGCGGCTCCAGAGCGCGGAGCAGCACCGCGCCCGCGACACCCTCGGACTCGCAGACCAGGTTGAGCATGTGGTGGTTGCCGTAGGCGAAGTAGACGTACGCGCGCCCCGGGGAGGCGTACATGACCGCGTTGCGCTTCGT
>PNNM01000071.1 GCA_013824215.1 Coriobacteriaceae bacterium | reverse complement strand
AGCACGCCGATGACGATGAAGAGCCGACGCCGGAGCTCGGACATATGCTCGAGGAAGGCCATGCGCGCGGTTCCGATGGGCATGTCGTCTTCGGCTTCGCCTCGCGAGAAGCGGGCCTACTCCTACTCCTCCTCCTCGTCTTCCTCGTCTTCCTCGGTGGCGTACGCCGGGATCTGCGGCTTGTCCGTCGCCGATCCGGTTCCGCCGTCCGCGTCCTCGCCGCCGTCCATCTCGGCGCGGAACGCGGCTTCCATGGATGCCTGGTAGCGCTTGAAATCGGCGACGATCCTGCCGACCTGACGGGCGACATCCGGGATCTTGTCCGGCCCGAAGATCAGCAGCGCGAAGACCGCGATGATGACGATCTCACTGCCACCGATGCCGAACATGGGGCCTTCGCCCTCCCGAGTCTCGTCGTTGCCGCGACGGACGAAGCCGCCGCGGGAAGGGTGTGCGTGAGGTGCCCGCGCTGGAAGCGCGGGCGGCTAGAACTCCTTGGCCTCCTCGAGCGTGGCGAACGTCGGGAAGACCTTGTCCAGACCGGTGATGCGGAAGATCTTCAGGATGTTGTCGCGCGTGCACACCAAGCGGATCGCGCCACCGCGCTCCTTGGCTCGGCGAAGCCCTCCCACGAGAACGCCGAGACCGGAGCTGTCGATGAAGCCCACGCCGTCGAGTGCGACCACGATGTCGTTGCAGCCGTCCTCGATGGCGGCCACGAGCCGCTCCTTGAGCGCGGGGGACGTGTACACGTCCACCTCGCCGTGAAGCTCCAGCACGCATACGCCGTTCTCGCGCGTGGCGCGGACATCCAGTTCCATGTGCCGTCAGCCCTCTTCTTCTCGACTAAGGCCCTTGCCGCTCCGCGCGATTGTACCGCCCGCACGTCCTGCGCCACAAACGCCGTCTGCGGCGGTGGCTGCCGCGGGGAACGGGTAGATACACCTGCGACACACGCCGAGCACGGAGCGCGCACGGAGGAGGTCGGGATGCCGCTGACAGTCGATCTCGAACAGGCCGAGCCGTATTGGACGCTCACGCTGACCGGGGATCTCGACTACGCCGAGTGCGCCTCGCTGCGGATGAACATCGACCGCATACTGAGGTCGTCCCCCACATCGACGGTCGTCGACCTCTCGGGGCTCGACTACCTGGACAGCTCAGGCCTCGGCCTGCTGCTCTCGCTGTCGAAGGAGTACGGGGCGCAGGGCGGCAGGCTCGTCCTGGTGACCAACGAGACCGTGGACAACATCCTGGCGCTCACGCGGCTGAACGGCATCTTCTCGACATCGTCGAGCATGGATGAGGCGCTCGCCGTGCTCGGCGAGCACGCCGTCAACAAGTGACCGGCTGCGTGCGACGCTAGGGAGTCGTCAGTGTCGAGGACAACCCCGGCGACGGTGATCCGGCCGAGCCCTGCATCTGCGTGATCATCTGCTTGGCGCGGTCGATCTGCCCTGAGGTGCCCTGCGGGTCCGCGGCGATGTACTTCGTGAGCACGGCGACCCCGTCCGCGTTGCGCCCGGCGGCCTGGTAGAAGATGCCGGCGTTGTACAGCCCCGCCGCGAACTCGGGGTTCTTCGCGAGCACCACTTCGACCGCCGCGATCGCCTCGGCCGTCCGGCCGCCGTAGAAGTACGCGATGGCCATGTCGGTCCCCACGCTCGGATCCCCGGACTTGGCCGCGAGCGCACGCTCGTAGTAGATGGTCGCCGACTCCCACATGGGTCCTTCGATCCCGCTGTCGGTGGAGGCCTGAGCCGTCGCTGCGGCCCAGTCGAAGTAGGCGTTCCCCATCGCGACCAGCACCGTGTAGCTCGTAGGATCGCTGGCCAGCAACCCCTTCAGGCTGGCGATCTGACCGGCGTGCTGCTTGGCCACCTGCTCGAGCTGGCCGTTGCCACCGGTCGCGCTGTTCTGCTGGCCGCTGCCGCTCAGCGCGGTCCACAGGCCCGGGATGAACGCCGCCACGAACGAGAGCGCCACCACGATGATGACGACCTTGACCCAAGGCTTCGTGTTGCTCTTGTCGATGGCCATGCGGGCCTCCGAAAGACGAGGTGTTCGGACACTGCGCCGACGCCCGGCCCGGCACGCACGCCGGCCGCCGGGCGTCGGGAAGGTGCGGGGGCTACTTGGTGCCGGTTGTGGCCGTAGCGCCGCCCTGGCCGCCGGCGATGTCCGGGTGGCCGGCCGGCAGCTGTCCGCTGCCCAGCTGCTCCTCCGAGAGCTGCGGCGCGCCCGCGCCGCCGGTGCCGCCGGACACCGCCGCGGGAACGCTGATACCGGCGGGCTTGACGGCGAAGCCGACGATCACGCCGAGGAGGAGTGCGCAGACCGCCGCGAGCGACGCGACCGTCATGCTCACACTCTGATCGAAGAACGGGACGCCTACGGCGGACACGGGCTGCGCCGCACCCTTGGCCACGGTCTTCGCACCGGTCATGGCGCCCTTCGCGGGCGCGACCGGCTTCTCTTCCTCGTCGAAGAAGAAGTCCTGATCGCTCACGTGCGTCTCCTACTCTGGTTCCGACTGACCGCCGTCGGGCGGTCCCGGCCGGGAGGGCCTCCCGGACCGCGAGATTATAGCACGGACCTGCGGGCGGTAGCCCGACCGCGACGCGAGCGCCGCCGCCGCCGGACGCACCGTCGCGAGCAGCACGACGCCGCCCGCGAGAGCGCCGATGGCGCCGATCGCGTCCGCGTCCGCTCCGAGCAGCCTGCCGAGCAAGAAGCCCGCCACGTAGCCGAGGATGAGCCCCGCGACCGGCGGCACGTACGCGAGCGCAGTCAAGCGCCCTCGAGCGGCAGGATCGAAGTCCACGGTCACGATATCCCCGACGGCCGCCCCGAGACGGTCCACGACCCCGGTCATCATCATGGCGTCGTCATCGGGCGCGCACGCGCCGCAGTGGGCGCAGCCCTCGGTGGCCGTGAGCCTCACATCCACCATCCGGTCCTGCCTCGCGACGACGGTACCGGTCTCGGACACGATGGCTCAGCCCCTCAGTTTGACGCGGATAGGCTCGACGCGGTCCTTGATCTCGGCCGGATCCAGCGTCGCCCACTCCCCGCCCTCGAACATGACGCGTCCGGCGACCATCGTCATCAGCACGTTCTCCTGGTTGGCGGTGAACACCAGGGCGGAGTACGGGTCCTGCGTCGGGATCTGGTGGCTATGCGAGAGGGCGACCGCGACGAGATCGGCCTGCTTGCCCGGCTCGAGCGAGCCGATCTCCGCGTCCATACCCAAGGCCTTGGCGCCGCCGATGGTCGCCATCCTCACGAAGTGCTCGGCGGACAGGAAGCCGGCCTCGCCGCTCAGAGCACGCTGCAGCATCATCCCGAAACGCATCTCGTCGAAGAAGTCCATCGTGGCGTTGCTCGCCGGTGAGTCCGTCCCTATGCCGACCGTCATCCCTCGCGACATGAACGACTTCAGCGGCGCCACGCCCATGCCGAGCTTGGCGTTGCAGCGGGCGCAGTAGGCCACGGCCACACCGCGGCCCGCCAAGACGTCGATGTCCTCCTCGTCGACCTGCACGCAGTGCACCGCGACGATCCCGGGTGCGTCGAAGAAGCCCCATTGCAGCAGGTAGCGCACCGGGCTGACCCCGGTCGGCAGCCAGCCGACGTCCGCCCAACGGGTGGGGTCCTCGAAATCGACGGCGAACGATGTGGAACCGTACTTCACGAAATCGTACTCGTCGCGCGAACCGGCCAGGTGCGTCGAGACCGGGACGCTGTGCGCGGCCGCCTCGACCGCCACGGCGCGGTACAGCTCGGGATGGCACGAGTAGGGGGCGTGGGGAGCGAGGCCCACTCGGATGAGCGAGGGATCGGCGGCCGCCAGCCAGGCGGCCATGTCCTCGGCGGCGCGCGACATCACGTCGGGCACCTCGGCTTTGCGCATCGTGCTGACCTCGCGGTAGATGACACCGCGCAAGCCGGCCGCGACCGCGGCGCGGGCCGACGCGCCGGAACTGGTGATGTCCGCGATCGTCGTGATGCCGGAGCGCAGGGTCTCAAGCGCGCCGAGCATCGCCGAATCCTGCCAGTCCCGGTCGTCCAGGACCTGTTCGCGCTCCACGACCTGCAGCTTCCAGCGGGTGTAGGGCAGGTCGTTGACGAGGCCGCGGAACGCCGTGTACTCCAGATGCGTGTGCAGATCCACGAAGCCGGGGAGCAGCGCGGCCAGGCCGAAGTCGGTGACCGGTTCGTCCGGATGCCGCGCGACGAGGTCCTCGCGAGACCCGATCTCGACGATGCGATCGTCTCGGACGAGCACCGCACCGTCGGAGATGTGCGGCGACGTCACGGGGAGCACGTAGCGGGCTGTGAACAGCATGTCGGCTCGGCGCCTTTCAGGATGCCACGGGTCGCCGCTAATGGTACCCCAGCGTCGTGCGGCGTCGCGGCTAGGCGTGCGCCACGTGCACCGCGACGATGCCGAACGTGAGATCCCGCCAGCTCACCTCGGCGAAACCGGCGTCCTCGAGCTCGCGGGCCAGCACATCCTGGACCGGGAAGCGCAGGATCGAGTCGTTCAGGTACCGGTAGGACTCGCGGTCGTGGGCGAACAGGCCGCCGAGCCAAGGCACGACCGAGCGAAGATACCAGTGGTAGAGGGCCCGGAAGACCCGCGAGGGAGGCCGAGAGAACTCGAGCACGACGTAGCGGCCGCCCGGTGCGAGCACGCGAAGCACCTCGCGGAAGTTGGCGGTGCGGTCGGGCAGGTTGCGGACGCCGAAGCCGACCGTGACCACATCGAAGGAGGCGTCCTCGAAAGGCAGCGCCTGCGCGTCGGCCTGCCGGAACTCGGGCGCCGGCCCCGCGGGGTGTCGCGCCGCCTTGCGCTCGGCGATGGCGAGCATCTCGGGCACGAAGTCGGTGGCCACGAGGACCGCCGGTCGCGCCAGTCGCGCCATCGCCAGCGCCAGGTCGCCGGTCCCGCAGCAGAGATCCAGAACCCGCGTGTCGGGACCCGCGCCCGACATCCGCACGACCGCACGCCGCCACAGCCGGTCGATGCCGAACGAGGCGAGCGCGTTGATCAGATCGTAGCTGCCCGCGATGCCCGAGAAGATGCCCTGCACGCGCTCTGTCGTGGCCTCTCCGGCCTCGTGAGCTGGACGTGTCCGGTCGGGCACCTAGACCTCCGGCTTGTGCGACCTCGTCCTGTCGGGGACGACGGGGGGTCGGAGCCCGAACAGCATAGCGAGGTTCTCGCGCACCCACAACGCGACCGCGTTGAGCACGTGCGACAGCGCCGTGCGGGACGGCCAGACCAGCTCGCGCTTCTCGTACGCGGTGGACTCGTTGAGGCGCGCCACCTCGTGCCGGAGTGCCAGCAGACGCTCGGCGCGGGCCGCGGGGTCCGAGACCGCCATGACCTCGTCGATGCGCGACATCGTCTCGCGCGCCTGCCGGATGCGATCGCGCGTGCGTGCCGCCGCCTCCGGGGCGATGATGCCGGCCGAGGCCTTGACGTCGTTGACCCCGACCGCCGCGCGATAGGTGGCATCCACCATCTCGTCGCGGGACATCGTGCGCGACTCGTAGTTCATGATGTGCTTCCAGGACGGCTGCACGAGCAGCTGGCGATGCTCCTCGAGCGTGGTCGCGAGCCGACGGTAGCCATAGCGCTCGGGATCGTCGTAGGCCAGCGAACCCGGGTCCAGGAACGGCGCCATGGGCGACGTGAACGCGAGC
>PNNM01000070.1 GCA_013824215.1 Coriobacteriaceae bacterium | reverse complement strand
TCGGCGAGGGTCAAACGACGACGCCCGCGGCGCCTCAGTCGTCCGTGTACCGCTCGATCGTCTCCTCGTCCCACATCGACGGGTCCTTGTACAGGTCGCCCGGAGCGATGAATGCCTTCATGCCACCCTTGCCCGGGTCGAAGATGATGACCTGCTTCTCGCGCTGGTCGAAGCCGGTCCCGCCCACGCCGCCGTTCCAGTACTTCTGGACGGTCACCCACACGAACACGCGTGTGTTCCCCACGGGCACGTCCGGCCTCGCGATCTCGAAGCGCCGGTAGTTCGAGTTGTCTCCTTCGGGCCCCTGGTGCGAGTACCACACGTTCCGGTCGTTCAGGTAGACCTCGCCGGTGGTCTTGTCCACGATGTCGACCCCGTCCACGCGCACGGTCGTGTCCTGCACGCTCGAACCGCCGATGACTATGGGGATCGCGAAGCTCGTGGGGATCGCGTCCTTGTAGCTCATGATGCTGTCGAGCGGGTGGTCCGAGTCCCACTCGGGCTGCGCGACGAAGTCCTCCATCGCTTCTTTCCAGGTCAACAGCTCGGGACCCTGGCCGACGACGATGTACTCCTCCTCGGTCCAGGCCTCCTTGACGTCCTTGTAGCCCTCGTAGATCTGTTTGCCGAGGTCGAGGTAGTCCTTGTTGTCCTTGTAGAAGCCGTAAGCGGCCTTGCCCGCCGTCTTCCACCACGGCAGACTCTCGGCGTCCGAGACCTCGGCCATCTCCTCGGGCAGCCCCTTGCCGGCGTCACCCAGAAGGTCGTCGCCCGAGACGTCGAACTCGATCTCGCCCTTGGTCACGTGCGTCTCGTACGTCCCGCCCCACACCGTGACGTCTATCTCCGAGAGCTCGCGGCTCTTGTCCCAGTACTGCGTGCCGACGCGCATCGCGTGGTTGCCGTACCACACGAAGATGTCCTGCCCGGACACCGCCCCCAGTCCCGGCCACGACGCCTTGAGCATCCACGAGGTGTAGCCCTCGGTGGACGCGCGCCCGCGCAGCCTGCCCCTGCCCGGGATGAGCTCCACCATGACCGAGGTCACGTCGCCGCCCGCGAGGCCGATCGGCTCCTCGACGGTCACACCGTTGCCGGTGGCCACGATCACGTACGAGCCCGACTCCTTGGTCGGCAGCTCGAGCGGCCCGAAGTCGCCCTCGGCGTCCACTGCGGGTTTGGCGACCTCGTCCCCCTTGCGATCCTTGATCACGACCGTCGCGCCCGCCACGCCGTTGCCCTGCTTGTCCACCACGCGTCCCGACAGCGTGGCCGAGACGGCCTCCTTCAGCGTCACCGTCTCGTCGCGCACAGTGCCGAGCTCGACGGTGTACTCGGCCGGCGGGACCGCGTGGTAGCCGCGCTTCCTGAACGCGAAGCGGTACGTGCCCTTCGGGATGCTGTAGGCGACCGTGGCGGTGGTACCGCTCGAGTCCTGACGGTCGTAGCCGAGCAGGAAGACATCCACATCGGGCACCGGCGCGCCCGCCTCGTCCACCGTGCGGAAGCGCAGCACCCCGTGGTCGTCCATCCGGATACCGGCGCCCGCGAGCGGCCTCGTCCTGGTGGTCGCCACGGTCAGGCTGACCGGGTTGTAGCCGTCCTTCTCGGCAGTCAGGGTACCCGACCCGAAGTCGACCTCCTCGATGGCGAAGGCTCCGGCCCGGTCGGTGAGCACCGTCCTGCCCGCATAGCTCACCTTCACGCCCTCGAGCCCGGGTGCCCAGTACCACGTATCGTTCACGCCCGAGCCGTTCGTGACGCGCCCCTGAACGGTGCCCTTCTGCAGGACCGCGAGCGTGGTCTCGGTGGAGTCGTTGCCGGTGGTGTACTGCTTGTCCTTCATCGACAGCGCATACGTCACCCGCACGGAGTCGGCGGTCATGTCGGCCGGAACGTTCCAGACCTTGGCGAAGGACACCGAGTCGCCCGGCTGGATGCTCCCGACGTCGAGCGACCCCGCTGCGGCGCCGTCCACCGACACGTCGATGCGCACCTTGCGGGCGATCCTGCTGCCCCGGTTCGTCACCACGCCGCTCAGCAGACACGGCGACCCGCAGATCGCCTTGCGGGGATTGCCTTTCAGCGAGCCGAGGTCGAACGTCACGTCAGGGAGTATCGGCTGGCCGCCGTCGAGCTTCGTCGACGGGCCCACAGGCCCCTTCTCGGTGATCGGCTGGAGCCTGAACCGATGGCGCTCGTCGTCGGAGGCGTTCTCCTTGTCGGAGGCGAAGCGGTCGAGATAGAGCAGCGCGGGCCCGTCCTTCAGGCGGACGAGTTCCACATCCCAGTTGTTCATCGTCAGCCCTGCGATGCCCGACTCGTTCGTCCCATCGTAGGTCCGCGCCGCCTGTCCGGACTTCAGGTCGACGGTCGTGATGTGCTGGTTCACCAGTCCGCCGGACTCCCAGAAGACGAGCGCCCTGCCGTCCTGCGACAGAACGGCCGCTCCCGAGTTGCCGCCGCCGGAGCGCTCCTTGGTGTCGGCGATGAGAGCCTCGCGCACGGGGGCGAGCGTCTTGGGATCGACGACCACGAGCCGCAGCTCGTACGCGTTCGTCGTCGTGTAGTAGCGCTCGTACACGACCGCGAGCAGATCGCTCGTCGCGTCGTGCGCGATGTCCGTCACCGCGTCGTTGACCCGGTCGGGCGGGTCGCTCACCGCTCGGGCACGGTTGCGCATCGCCGGCGCGGCGGAGACGAGCTCCATCACGGCCGCGGCCGGCCGGACACCGCCCGACTGCCGGTACATCTTCGCCGCCTCGGCCGTCCCCAGCCACAGGCGCTTGCCGTCGGTGCCCAGAGCGCCGTTCCTCTCCCACGGCGTGAGGAACCCGCCGAAGCCACCTCTGCCCGTGGCCGGATCGAAGCCGCCGATGTAGAGACCATCCGGCGCCTCCGAGATCACGTAGCCCGCATCGCCGATCCGCGCGGTGTCGATGATCTCGCCGCGCGGCAGACCCGGCACCGCGTTCAAGCGCCCCGCGCCGAGTTGCGGCGAGGTGATCTGCTCTCCGTTCGCCCGGTAGTGCTCCCACTGGACGTGTTTGGAGTCCTTCCCTGTGTAGAAGAGAAGGTACGTGCCGTCGTCGAGCACCTCTAGCGAGCAGTCGACCTCGTAGTAGTCGACGACGTTGTACGGCGCCCGCCCGCCCTGCGTCGTGTACCCGGTCTCGTCGTACACCGGCGCGGCGATCGGTGTCACTGCGAGGGTCGCCTTCCTCTCGGCCACCTCTGAGACGGTCAGCATGGCGTCTGGCAGGGTGTCCCCGTCAGGTCCGCCGCGAGCGGCTGTCCCTGGGTCAGCGTGTACGGAGTGGGGCTCGATGAGACGACGACACTCACGGACTCGCCGGTGACCGAGACGAGCTCGGCGGTGTGCTGCTCGCCCGCGAACGTGAACGCGACAGGGTCGCCGGTCTCGAGACGCAGCGCGACCTCGCCGCCCGGCTTCTCGGTGACCGTCCCGCCGTCGCCGCCGTCGCGGCCGCACGACGCCGGTGTGCATCCCCCGAGGCCGATCGCGACCAGAGCGGCGACCACGACACACACAGGCGTCCGTTTCACCACACACCCCCCGATGCTGACAACTCCCCTGCCGGGAATCGTAGCACCGTGGCGCGTCCCGGCCCCGAGGGCGGCGCCGATGGCATCTTGGCCTCCGGGTGCTACCCTCGGCTAAGCTCCCCACTGCGCTCTCCGGGTGAGCTGGCACCGAGCCGCCGCGGGCGGCGGACGACCGGCAGGGTGGGGCCTTGAAGTTCCTCGACGCCGTGTGGGCACGCATAGCTGCAAACAACACTCCCACCGCCGCCGGCCCGGGGACTGGGAACCCCGCGCCCGGTGCTCCGACACCGGGTACCCCGAACCCGCCTCGACGGGCAGCGCGTGGCGGTATCGAGGGGCTCGCCTTGCGGTCCGCCGAAGCGTTGGGCAGCGTCTTCACAGACCCGGAACGCGTCAAGTGGGTGCTGCTCCAGCCGGAGGTCGATGGCGCCGCCCGCAGATTCGCGTCCCTCGCGGCGCTGGGCGACAAACGCGCAACGGAAGCACGGGAGGCCCGAGAGGCCTTGGGCGCACTCCTGATGGCCGACCTTGCGTCGGAGCGATCGGAGCACCTCGAGAAGCTGCTCGACCGGATGCAGCGGGACGCTCGGGACGGGATGCAGCGATACGTGTCGGAAGCGCCACCCCCGGCGCCTGACGCCCTCGAGGACCGAGCACCGCGGCCGTCGCGGATCGAGGTCGCCGAGATGCCTGCTGTGCTGGCAACGGTGATCGAGCCGACACAGCCGCCGCGATCCACCGAGCCGCCCTCCGATTCTCGCGGCCCTCAAGCCGAGCCGCAGCCGGAGCACGTGGCGTACGCACCCCAGCGCGACGACGACTCGCTCGCCCCGGTGGAGTACGAACTGCGCGTCCTGTCGGGAAGCACCATCGGCGACGCGGACCTCCGACTCGTCCGCGAGTACGTCCAGGGATCCACCGGCCGGCGGCCGTCGTCATCCCTCTCGGACCTGGGAGAGGTCGAGGTGTTGCGTGCGCTCAGGGCGATCGACGGCCCGGCCGGCCGGGAGAGGCTGACCGTCCTGGGCGGCCTGTTCTTCTCCTTGAGACCCGAACACCTCGTCGTTCAGTCGAAGGTGCGATTCGTCGAGTTCCCCGGCACGGAGGTGGCGTCTTCGGGTGAGACGGTCGCCTACCGGTACACGGAAGAGGTCACCGGGACCATCCCGCAGCTGATAGCCCGGATGGAGCGGCTCCACAAGGAGCGGCTCGCGCCGGGCGTGCTGGCCGACGGCTTCCGCGTGGAGGAAGTTCCCGCGGTGCCGCTGTTCGCGCTGCGCGAGGCGATGGTGAACGCGGTCTGCCACAGGGACTACGCCCTCGTCGGAGCCAACATCCAGGTGAGGCTGTTCGCGGACCGGCTCGAGGTGCAGAGCCCGGGAGGGTTGCCCGGCTCCGTCACCGTGGACAACATCCTCACCGAGTCCTACGCCAGGAACCCGAGGATCGCCGACATACTCCGCGATCTCGGGTATGTGGAGCGGCACGGTCTCGGTATCGACAACATGTTCACGTCGATGGAGGATGCGCACCTGCCGCCGCCGGAGTTCACGAACAGCGAGACATCCTTCACGGTCACCTTGAGGTTCCGGGCACCCGATGAGGCGGATCCCGCGTCCTGGCTCGCCGACATCGGAGCGGGGTCGCTTGCGCTCAAGGAGCACAAGGCCCTCGTCTTCGCCAGGCGCACGGGCCGGATCGTGAGCGCCGACTACCAGTCCGTGAACTCCGTCGACGGCGCGGAGGCCGGGACGCAACTCCGCGCTCTCGTCCGGAGCGGTTGGCTCGTGCAGCACGGCACGCGTGGGGAAGCCTACTACGCTCTCGGACCCAAAGCGGGTTCGACGCCGGACACAGCGGTGGACGCTCCGCTGCCCGCCGCCGTCCTCGACTCACTCTCGGCGTCCCAGTGTCGGATCCTCGACATCGTGGTACGCCAGCGGAAGGTGAAGGTCAGCGAGGTGCTCGAGATCTCGGGACTCAAGGACCGCCGCACCATCCAGCGGGCACTCGCCGCGCTCGCCGAGCGTGGTCTCGTCGTACGACACGCGAGCTCACGCACGGACCCCAACGCGACGTACGAGGTGAACCGCGACTTCCGAGCGGAAGGGCCCGCGCAGGACCCGCCCTCGTGATCCGTGTTCGGGCTGCGGTCTCTCGGCGGCCCGCTGCGGTACAGCTGCGGGCGAACTGCGGGCTAG
>PNNM01000069.1 GCA_013824215.1 Coriobacteriaceae bacterium | reverse complement strand
AAGAGGACAAGCTGACCGTGGCGCGCGCGCGCAAGGTGCAGCAGTTCCTCAGCCAACCGTTCTTCGTCGCCGAGCAGTTCACCGGCATGGCCGGCAAGTACGTCAAGCTCGAGGACACGATCCGCGGGTTCGACGAGATCGTCGCCGGCAAGCACGACGACGTTCCCGAGCAGGCGTTCCGCTATGTCGGCACCATCGAGGAAGCTCTCGAGAAGGCCGAGCAGCTGGCCGCGACGGCATAAGGGAGCCTCGAGAACATGGCACGCACGCTCCTGTGCGAGATCATCACGCCCGAGCGCATCGTCTACACCAACGAGGTGGACATGGTGGTCGCCCCGACCATCGACGGTGAGATCGGCATCCTGCCGCTGCACGCGCCGCTCGTGAGCGCGCTGAAGCCCGGCGAGATACGGGTGCGCCACAGCGGCGACCAGACCGAGTGGTTCGCCTCGGCGGGCGGCTACATCCAGGTCCACGAGGACAAGGTCATCATCCTTGCGGACGCCGCGGTGGCCTCCTCCCAGGTGGACGTTGAGCGCGTGCGCGCCGCGATGGATCTGGCGCGCCAGCGCATGTCCGAGCTGCCGCACGACGACGAGCTGGTGGACGAGTGCGCCCGCGACCTGAAGTGGTGCGAGGTGCAGCTCGAGGTCGGTGGCAGGCGGAAGTAGGGGACGCCAGCGCCGCTCTTTCGGTGCGATCTGCCAAGGGGAGGCGGGACTGGGGCCGGCCGCCCCTGCTCCATGCGGAGCCCCCAGCGGTCTCTGGGCGCCCTCCAGCTCCGCCGTTCGTCGAAACGCGCCCGAGCTGGTGCATACTCCGTGCTTGTGATGGGTATCACAAACCAGTCAGGCGCACGGCGAGGCAGAGGGGGCGCCTGCGGATCCCTCTGGAGGGGGAGGGTTCGCACCGCATAGTCGATACACCCGCATTCTCGTCCTGCCGCAATCTGACGCGGGGGGAGGTGCATTGACATGAGAACAGAGAGTAAGCGCAGGTTCGCGCTGGTCGTCTTGGCGTCGTGCCTGCTCGTCGGCCTTGTCGTGGCCTTCCCGCTCGTCGGGACGACTGCGGTGACCGTTGCCGACAACTCCTCGTGCGGCGGGTCCGCGTGTCACGCGACCGCTGTGACCCAGGTGGCCGCTTCCGGCCACAAGGGCTACGCGTGCGTGCAGTGCCATGAGGGCGCCTCGGCGCACCAGGCGGTTCCGTCTGACGCCACCAAGTACCCGACCGTCCACTTCGATCTCGATCTGTGTGGGGCGGCCGGATGTCACCCGGACCAGTTCGGGACGTACACGTACGGTGACGACTACAAGACGAAGTACGGCGGATCCCCGACGGCGTGGCCGAAGACCAACGACTTCGGACACTACAACGACATCATCGACGGGCACGGCTTCGCGAAGGACTACAACGAGGAGCGGTCCCACGACATGATGCTCAGGGACCACGTCGACATCAAGCGCGGCAAGTTCGAGGTGTGCCTGCAGTGCAAGTCGACGAAGGTCACCTACTACTGGGATAGCGGCAAGACGCGGACGATCAAGTCCGCCGTCACCGTCACGAGCGGCCACCTTGCCGCCCCGATCCTCATCCCCGCCGGCACCAAGGTGCTCATGGCGACGAACCGCACGACAGTGAAGCCTCACAACAACGAGGTGAACGTTGTCGTGACGATGCCGGACGGGATCACCAAGTACTCGAGCTACGCGCTCGCGGGCGCGACGACCGACTTCAACATGACATGGGCGGCGCTCTACGCGCTCACGGTGAACGAGTTGCCGACCGGCTCCAAGACGGTCGACTCGGGCAACGGCTGCAACCACTGCCACGACCCGCACATGTCGGCGCGCAACACGGCAGGTGAACTCGTCGGCTTCCGGATCATCCGGAAGTCGGAGATCCTGCAGATCGCGGCCAAGGGCCTGAACCCGTACGTCAGCGGCAGCCCGAAGGTGTTCGACAGCAGTCAGCCGCTCGACATAGAGCGCGGTGTCGCATTGTGCGCACAGTGCCACGTCGAGTACGTCTGCGGCAAGTCGGGCATCGACGGCATCGACCGCGACTACTTCCCGTGGGCCAAGGTCGGCGAACTGGAGACCATCTACAAGGCGGAGTTCCCGCCCCAGACCGGTCAGCCCGGCCCCTACGTGATGGACTGGAGCCACGGGACCGGATTGCTGGGGAGTCCGACCGCGCCAGGCCTGTACTGGACGCCGTTCCCGATCGCCGAGCCGCTCATCAAGAGCCAGCATCCGGAGGCGGAGACCTACTGGAACAGCCGACACTACGCCAACGGTGCCCCGTGCTTCCTGTGCCACATGCCGAAGGTGACGAAGACCTCCGGCGGCACGTTCACGAGTCACTGGATGGCGTCTCCGAACAAGTACATGGAGGCGACACCGGTCCAAGCGTTCGCCGGCGAGTTCGGCCTCACACTCGACGCAGACGGGATCATAGTCCCGTGCGGCGCCTGCCACGGCGGGTTCCTGGCACGGATGAAGAACAAGGCCTATCAGATCCAGGACGGCAACTACTCGATGGCGCTCAACGGCCAGACCGCGCTCATGGACTCGCTCAAAGCCATCAAGGCGGCTAAGGACGCCAAGGCTGCGGGCAAGAACGTCGACATGGCCAAGCTCAAACTTGCGACGGACAGCCACCGTATGGCGCACGTCCGTTGGGAGAACTTGGCGGTCTCCGAGAACAGCATGGGCTTCCACGATCCGGCGGCGTTCAGCACTGAGATGAAGAACGTCGTCACGTACGCCACGAACGCGAAGAACTACGCTACGAGCGCGATACCGCGCAAGTAGCTAGGGGGTCCTCGTACTCCGAGGGCCGAGGGACTGAGGGGCGCCGACAGAGGCGTCCCTCAGCGCGTCGGTGCCGCGTTCGACAAGACGACGCAGGATCCGAGGCCTCGTGTCGCGGCTATCTCGGTTCCGGGCGCTCGGTCGCGTCGGCAGGGCTCTCGGTATAGTGAGCGCATGAGCTCCCGCCGAGCAGACCTCGACGCCATCCGCATCGTCTCGGCGGCGCTCGTGGTGGCGATACATGTGACCGCGGCGGCGGTGCGCGAGCGGGCCGCGGCCTCGGAGCTCATCACCTTCTCCCGCGCCCTGCTGGATGTCGCGGTGCCGTCGTTCATGGCGGTGGCTGGCGTTCTGGCTTGGGGCCGCGGACCCGGCGCGGGCGGCTGGCCGGCGTTCCTGGGGCGGCGTTTCGCCGGGACCGGACTGCCGTACCTGGCGTGGAGCGGGGTCTTCCTCGTGACCGGCCACCTGATGTCCGGGCGGGCCTATCCGGACAGCGTCGAGTCCTGGGGAGACACGCTGTTTCTCGGCGGGGCGTGGTACCACCTCTACTTCGTGCCGCTGGTGTTCATGGCCTACGCGCTGGCTCCACTCGTCCGGCCGCTGCTGAAGCGGCATCCGACCGCGTTCTGGCTGGTGGTCACGCTGGCGTGCGCGGCGGGCCGTCCGCTGCTCCCGGGGCAGATCGCGGGCTCGGTGCTACTCGCCAAGGACGTGAGCCTGCTCGTGCGATACACGCCGTTCGTGACGCTCGGGGCGTGGTTCTGGCTGCGGGAGCACAAGGCGGCTCCGTGGCTCCGGCGCTGGTGGCCAGCGCTCCTCGTGGGAGGCGGCTCGATGTGGGGCGCGCAGGTGACCGGTGCGATGCGGCTGCCGCTTCCCGCGGCCGCGTCCTTCGGCTACTACCTCGCGATCTCGGCGGCGCTGCTCGGCGTGTTCGGGCTCGGCGCGTGGATCGCGCAGGTCGCCGGGAGATCGGCGCGCAGGCTCGCGGCGCTGGCGGATCTCACGTTCGGCATCTACCTCGCGCACCCGCTCGCCCTCGTGCTGTGGTTGCGGCTGGCAGGCACGTTCGCGCCGGGCAGACCGCTGACAGCCGCGTGGTTCGTCGCGCTCACCTACGCGGTGGTGCTCGGGGCATCCTGGGCGCTCGCCCGCGCGTTGCACGCCTGGAAGGCCACCCGCTGGATGGTGTGAGCGCCCGCGATGTACGTACATACATCGCGTGGGTAAGATGCGGGTAAGCCGCCGTCACGGTCGGAGGTGCCATCATGGCCCGCATGGTGCGCAAGCAGGTCTACATCGACGAGCGTCAGGACGCGCTCCTCAAGGAGCGCGCCGAGCTGACCGGCCGCACGGAGTCCGAGCTCATCCGTCGTGCGATCGACGAGGCGTACGACCCGATGGCGGCCCAGCGGGACTTCGAAGAGCGCTGGGCCGAGTACGAGTCAGGGATGCGCAGGCTCGGGGATCTGATCGCCGAGGCGGGCGGCCTCCCTCGCTGGAACCGCGACCAGCGCAACGCGCGGCGTCCTCCCGAGTGATGCGTGCCTTCTTCGACACCAACGTGCTCGTGTACTGCATCGATCCGGTTCATCCCGGCAAGCAGGGGCGCTCGTTCGAGGTGCAGAACGTCATGGCGGCGAGCCGGCAAGGGGTCATCTCCGGCCAAGTGCTCTCGGAGTTCGCGAACGTGGCGGTCGGCAAGCTGCGCGCGCACATCAGCCGGGAGCGAGCGCGCACCGAGGTCCGCCGACTCGCTGAGATGTTTCCGGTCGTCTACGTCACACCCCGCGTCGTCGATCTGGCGATCGAAGGCGTCGAACGCTTCGGCTTCTCCTACTACGACGCCCAGATCTGGGCCGCGGCCAAGACAGCGGGCTGCTCGTTCGTACTCTCGGAGGACTTCTCCGACGGGTTCGAGGCCGACGGCGTGCACTTCCGGGACCCCTTCGCCGAGGGTTTCGACCCGGCGACGTCGCTGGCCTGAGCGGGCAGCCGCTCGGGTATCCTGTCCTCTATGGATTGCATCCGAATCACCGGCGGTCGCCCGCTGGCCGGCGAGGTCCGCGTGGGCGGCGCCAAGAACTCGGCGCTGAAGCTGATGGCGGCCGCGCTTCTTGCGCCCGGCGCCTCGCGTATCCGCAACACGCCCGATATCACGGACATCGCCACGATGGCCGACGTGGTCGGCGGGCTCGGCGCACGTGTGACGCGCTCCGACCACGAGCTCGTCGTGGACGCCACCGAGTTGACCAGCCACGAGGCGCCCTACGAGATGGTGGCGCGGATGCGCGCGTCGATCGTGGTGCTCGGTCCGCTGGTGGCGCGCCTCGGACGTGCGCACGTGGCGATGCCGGGCGGCTGCAACATCGGGTCGCGCAAGATCGACATGCACATCGCCGGGCTCGAGGCACTCGGGGTCGAGATCGAGTTCGGTCACGGCTACATCGACGCGCGCGCGCCCAAGCTCACCGGCGCCTACGTCACCCTCGACTTCCCGAGCGTGGGCGCCACCGAGAACCTGCTCATGGCCTCCGTGCTCGCCAAGGGGACGACTGTCATCGACAACGCCGCGCGCGAGCCCGAGATCTCGGACCTCGCGCGGTTCCTCTCGGGCATGGGGGCGAGGATCGAGGGCGCGGGCACGCCGATCATCACCGTCGAGGGCGTCGACGAGCTGCACCCGGTCGAGCACGAGGTCGTCGGCGACCGGATCGAGGCGGGCACCTACCTCGTGGCCGGGGCATTGTGCGGTGGGCCGGTCACGGTGACCGGCTTCGACCCCCATCACCTCGAACTCCTCCTGCACAAACTCGCGGCGGCGGGTGCCGTTGTCGAGGTCGGCGAGCGCAGCGTGAGCGTCTCGGCCACGGGGCGTCCCAAGCCCGTGGACGTGCAGACGCTGCCGTTCCCGGGCTTCCCGACCGACCTGCAGGCGCAGTTCATGA
>PNNM01000068.1 GCA_013824215.1 Coriobacteriaceae bacterium | reverse complement strand
CGCCCGAGATCGCGCCCAGCAGCTCGTCTGAGTCGCCGGCCGGGTCGATCACCGCGACCGGCCCGCCGGCCTCGTCGTCGGCGAGCCAGCAGTTGGTCTCGAGCGGCCCGAGGACGAGACGCCGCACCCTCACCGAGGCTTGCCCCCGGAGCCATGGGGCATCTGGCGGCGGGCGTCGAACACGCCACCCACGGCCTTCACCGACGCGAGCACCTTGTTCAGCTGGTCCATGTTCCCGAGTTCGAACAGGAAGCGCAGGTTGGCGATGCCGCTCCGGTCCGTGGTCACGTTCGCCGACAGGATGTTGACGCCCGCCTCGGCGAGCACCACGGAGATGTCCTTCAGCAGGCCGGTCCGGTCGAGCGCCTCGACGTGGATCTCGACGAGGTAGACGGAGTCGGGCGACTGCTCCCAGTCGACCTCGAGGATGCGCTCCGGCGACTTCAGCAGATCCGCGGCGTTCGGGCAGTCCCGCCGGTGCACCGAGACGCCACGCCCTCTCGTCACGAAGCCGACGATCTCGTCGCCGGGGACCGGGTTGCAGCAACGGGCGAGCCGCACCAGCACGTCGTCGATACCCTTCACGGCCACGCCCGTGGGTGAGCGGCGGCGGCGGCGCGGCGGCGTCATCGGGACGGTCGGCGGCAGTCCCTCCTCGGGCGCCTCGGTCTTCGCGGGCGGCTTGCCGCCCTCCCCCTCCATGTGCTTGAGCAGCTTGGTGACGATCTTCTGGGCGCTCTCCTTGCCCGCGCCCACATGCGCCAGCAGGTCGTCGGTGGCCTTGAAGTTGAGCTCGGCGGCCACCGCCTCGAGCGCCTTGACCGAGGGTTGGGAGGAGAGGCCCATCCCGTGCTTGCGCATGATCTTGAGAAGCTCGTCCTTGCCCTTCTGCTTGTCGTCGACACGGCTGACCTTGGCGAAGTGCGCGCGTATCTTGCTGCGCGCCGAAGATGTCCTCACGACGCCGAGCCAGTCCCGCGAGGGGCTCGCGCTCTTGCTGGTGAGCACGTCGACGCGGTCGCCCATCTGCAACTCGTAGGTCAGCGGCACGATGGCGCCGTTGACCTTCGCGCCCACGCAGTGGTTCCCCACCTCGGTGTGGATCATGTACGCGAAGTCGAGCGGCGTGGACCCGCGGCGCAGCGAGATGACGTCGCCCTTCGGCGTGAACACGAAGACCTCGTCCTCGAACAGGTCGATCTTGAGGGCCTCCATGAACTCGCGGGGGTCTTTCAGCTCCGTCTGCCACTCGAGCATCTGACGCAGCCAGGAGAGGCGCTCGTCGAAGGTCTCGTCGCTTCGGCCGCCCGCCTTGTACCGCCAGTGCGCCGCGATGCCGTACTCCGCGGTGCGGTGCATGTCCTCGGTGCGGATCTGCAGTTCGAGCGGCCGCCCGGCGGGACCGATGACGGTGGTGTGGAGCGACTGGTACATGTTGAACTTGGGCATCGCCACGTAGTCCTTGAAGCGCCCGGGCACCGGCTTCCAGATCGAGTGGATGGTGCCCAGCGCGCCGTAGCAGTCCTTGACCGAGTCGACGACGATCCGCAGCGCGATCAGGTCGTAGATCTCGGAGAACTCCTTGCCTCTGTACGACATCTTCTGGTAGATGCTGTACAGGTGCTTCGGCCGCCCCGAGATCTCGGCGGTGATGCCGATCGCCTCCAACTCCGAGGACAGCGTGTCGATGACCTCCTTCAGGTACGCCTCGCGCGCGCGGCGGCTCTCGGCGACCATCCGCTCCACCTGGTGGAACTTCGCCGGCTCCAGGTAGTAGAAGGCCAGGTCCTCGAGTTCCCACTTGATCTGCGAGATACCGAGCCGATTGGCCAGGGGCGCGTAGATCTCCATCGTCTCGATGGCCTTGCTCCGCTGCTTCTCCTCCGGGAGCGCCGCCAGCGTGCGCATGTTGTGCAGGCGGTCGGCCAGCTTGATCAGGATGACCCGGATGTCCTTGGCCATCGCGATGAGCATCTTGCGGAAGTTCTCGGACTGCTGCTCGGCGACCGTGTCGAACTTGATGCGGCCGAGTTTGGTCACGCCGTCGACGAGTGAGGCCACCTCGGGGCCGAACTGCTCCTTGACCCTTATCAGGCGGACACCGCTGTCCTCGACGACGTCGTGGAGCAGCGCCGCCTGCAGGGTGGCGGTGTCGAGGTTCAGTTCAGCGAGGATGAGCCCGACCTCGAGCGGATGGCTCACGAACGGCTCGCCCGTGAGGCGCTCCTGTCCCTCGTGGGCCTTGAGGGCGAACTCGTACGCGGCGTCCAATCCGGTGAGGTCGGCACCCGGGTTGTACGACCTGACCTGCGCTTCGATCTGCTCGATGGTGACTGTCATGGTCTTCCGCCGGTCGGGTTCGAGACGCGTGTAGGCAGTATGGGGCGGTTGAAGGTGACCAGCAACTCTTCTGCGGGCGCGCCGAGCACCCACTCCCTGAACGCCGCGAACTGCTCGATCTCGTCGCGCGCTTCCGCGTAGCGGACCGAAGAGGCGAGGTCGGCGCGCTCCGCGTCCGGGACGAGGGCGAGACGCCGGTACGCGCCGTGACCCTCCCCCGTCACCAGCCCGAGCTCCCGGAAGACGGAGACCCCGGCGGAGACGCCCTTGTCGGTGAGGCGCGCGCCCGACCGCCTCACCTTCACTTGTTCGGCGAGCTCGGCGTTCGTGATCTCGAACGGACCGGCGGCCTCGCGATCGAGGTCTTTCAGCACGAGCCACAGGGCCGCCAGGTCGTCACGCTCCGGCGCCCCGGCATCGAGGATCATCTCGTTGAGCTTCGCGTCCTTCGGCCCGAACAGCAGGTGCACGTGCGCGGGCAGGCCGTCGCGACCGGCCCTCCCGGACATCTGGTTGAACTCCACGTCGTTGAAGGGCATGTGATAGAGCGCGACATGCCGGATGTCGGGGATGTTGACACCCTCTCCGAAGGCGCTCGTCGCGACGACGACCGTGATGTCCCCCTCACGGAACGCGCGCTCCACCGCATGGCGGGCGGGGCGTGCCAGCCCGCCGTTGTAGAAGGCGGTGCGGTACGCGAGAGGCGGCACCTTCGCTCGCAGCGCGCGTGCGATCCGCACCGACTGCTCGCGGCTGTTCACGTAGACGATGAGTTTCTCCCCGCCGCCGGCGATCGAGGCGAGGTACGCGTCCTTCGCCTCCACTGAGCCCGCGACACCACGCCGGTCCTCGATCCTCAGGTTCTCGCGAACGGTCGGGTCCGTCACCACCCTCGAGATGCCGAGCACCGAGCGTACGGCCTCGGCGGTCTCGTCTCCGGCCGTCGCGGTGACCGCCAGGACCGTCGGTCCGCCGAGCGGGCCCAGCACCTCCCCGAGCCGGGCGTACGCGGGGCGATGGCCGGCTCTCGCCATCCCGACGTGGTGGGCCTCGTCGACCACCAGGAAGCCGACCCGCCCGGTCTCCGCGAAACGTCCCGCGTGGCGGTCGAGGAACTCGGGGGTCGTGAGCACGACATCCAGCTCACCCGCGGCGAGCGCCGCGAACGTCTCGTCCCGTCCGCCCGGCGCGGTCTCCCCGGTCAGCGTGCAAGCGGCAAGCCCGATGCCGCCGAGCGTCTCCTCGAGATGGAACGCCTGGTCGGCCACGAGCGCCCGCAGGGGGTAGACGAAGACGCTCGCGCGCCCGGCACGCAGCGCCTCGCGCGCCGCGTGCAGGTGGAAGACGAGCGACTTGCCCCGTCCCGTTGCCATCACCAGCAGGCAGCTCTCGCCGAGGGAGAGCACCTCGAGCGCTTCGCGCTGCGCCTCGTGCAGCGGCCTCTCCCCGATGAAGTGGCGCACGAGCGCCGCGTCGAGCTCAGCCGGGTCCAGCGCGCGCAGTTCGGCGCGCCGTTCCGCGCGCGTCGCCGCGTCGACCGCCGCATCGGCCGCCCCCCGTCGGACGACCACCACGTTCACGCCGAGCGAACGCCCCTCCTCGCCACCGGTGACCTCGCTGACCTCGACGTCGTACTCGACCCCCGCGTCGAGCACCGGAGCGAGCACCGCCGCCAGCCGGCGATTGAGGAACCCTACCTGCTCGCCGTCGGGCGCGAACAGCGCGCACGCGCATGCGTCGTGCGGGTTCTCCGGCTGCCGGTCGAGTCTCAGCGGCGTCCCCGGGACGAGACGGGACAGGACTGCCTGCCTGCCTTCGAACGTCACGCCGGCGAGTTTCGTGTGGAACGAGTCGGCGTCGCTTATGCCTGCGTACTCGCCGCCGGCGAGGATCTCGTCCGCCCGCTCGAACAGCTCGTCGACCAGCTCGGCCGCAAGGCCCTCGGAGCGCGCCTCATGCGAGGCGATATCGCGCACGAGCAGCTGCACGCGACGCCTGCCGCGCCACTCGTCGACGTCGAGCTGGTACGCGAGGTCCACGGCCGATTCGCGCTCCGCCATCACGGAGATGTCGCGGCAGCGGAACGCCACCGCGGGCAGGGCCAGCGCTCCGTCGAAGGCATCGAAGCGCAGGTGGTTCGCGGTCTTGCCCACGCGGCGGCGCCCCGTCATGAACACGTCTCTCGTGGCGAGCAGCGGCCGCGGGTTGCCGAAGCCGAACGGTTCGAGCAGCGAGATCTCGGCGGCGAGTTCCACGCCGAGACGCTCGAACGGCACCTCCGCGTCCACCACGGTCTCAGAGGCGAACTCGTCTTCGGGCACCGCGTCGAGAGCCGCGCGGAACGCCTCCTCGAAGCGTGGGAGGTCCGCCGCGGCAAGCGTCATCCCCACCGCGGCGGTGTGCCCGCCGAACCGCTCGAGCGTCTCGGACGCGGCGGTCACCGCAGCGTGGAGGTCCACCCTGCCCGCGCTCCGGCCCGAGCCTCGCGCGATCCCGTCCTCGATCGAGAACAGCAGCGCCGGTACCCCGTACTCGTTCGCCAGGCGAGACGCCACGATGCCCTTCACGCCCTCGTGCCACTGCTCGCCCGAGAGCACGAGTGCCCGGTCGCCGGCGGCGAAGACGCGCTCCGCCGCCTGCGAAGCGCGCTCGTACAGGTCCAGCTCGACTTCCTGTCGGAGGCGGTTGTGCTCGTCGAGCGTCCGCGCCAGGGCGGCCGCCCGGTCCGGGTCGTCCTCGAGCAACAGGTCGAGCGCCAGTGACGGGTCCGCCACCCTGCCCGCCGCATTCAGCCTGGGGGCGAGCGCGAACGCCACGGTATCGGCGTTCGCCCCCGAAAGGTCGACGCCGGCCGCCTCGGCCAGAGCGGCGAGACAGACCCGCGGAGCTGTCCGCATCGACGCGAGACCGGCCGCGACGAGCGCGCGGTTCTCGCCGTCGAGCGGCACGATGTCCGCGACGGTGCCGAGCATCGCGAGGTCGGCAAGATCCCGCCACGCCTCCTCGGCGCCGAGCAGACCACCGACCGCCTGCACCAGCTTCAGCGCCACTCCCGCGCCCGCCAGCGAGGCCGAGACCGCACCGTCCCCGGCATCGGCGAGCTTGGGGTCCACGATCGGCACGCCTGAGGGCACGCCCTCACCCGGCTCGTGGTGGTCGGTGACGACCACCTCGATACCCGAGGCGCGCAGCATCTCGACCTCGGCGGCGCCCGAGATCCCGCAGTCCACGGTGATCACGAGCTCCGGCGACAGCAGCTTCATCCTCTCGATGGCGGGCGCGGACAGGCCGTAGCCCTCGCGGAAGCGGTGCGGGACGATGGCGGCGACGTCCGCGCCAAGCGAGCGCAGCCCGACCGTGGCCAGCGCGGCGGAAGACACGCCGTCGAGATCGAAGTCGCCGAACACGACGATGCGCCGGCCCGAGCGGACGGCGTGGACCACGCGGCCCGCCGCCTCGGGCATGCCCGCGATGAGCATCG